>JAJDVB010000213.1 GCA_022826345.1 Alphaproteobacteria bacterium | reverse complement strand
ACGACGTGCCGGGCGCGCCGCCGCCGACCGGCAAGCCGCGCCTGCTGGCGCCGCTGGCGACGATGCTGGCGGACCGGCGCGGGCGCATGACGCTGTCTGCGGTCTCACTGCGCAGCCTGCTCGACGGCATCAGCTCCAGGCTCGACGAATCGCGCGACCTCTCGCGCTACATGATCGGCCTGCTGATCTTCCTCGGCCTGCTCGGCACCTTCTGGGGCCTGCTGCAGACGGTGACCTCGGTGGGCGACGTGATCGGCGACCTCTCGGTGGCCAATCAGGACATGCTCGGTGTCTTCGACGACCTCAAGGGCGGCCTCGAAGCCCCGCTCGAAGGGATGGGCACGGCCTTCAGCTCCTCGCTCTTCGGCCTCGCCGGGTCGCTCATCCTGGGTTTTCTCGACCTCCAGGCGAACCAGGCGCGGAACCGCTTCTACAACGAGCTGGAGGACTGGCTCTCCTCGTACACCCGGCTCAGTGGCGGCACGCTCGGCGTGGAGGGCGACCAGTCGGTTCCGGCCTACGTCAGCGCGCTCCTGGAGAAGACCGCCGACAGCCTGGAGGAGCTGCAGCGAACGCTCGCGCGCGGCGAAGAGCAGCGCGCAGCCTCCTCGGCCAACCTCCTCTCGCTGACCGAGCGCCTGGCCACGCTGACGGACCACATGCGCTCCGAGCAGGACCTCATGGTCAAGCTGGTCGAGAATCAGCTGGAGATGCGGCCGGTGCTGGAGCGCCTCGCGGCGGGTGCCACCCGGCAGGGCGGCCTCGACGAGCCCAGCCGCGCGCATCTGCGCAACCTGGATGTCTATCTCCAGCGGCTGCTGGAGGAGATGGTCTCCGGCCGCGAGCAGTCCGTCGCCGAGCTTCGCAGCGAGATCAAGCTCCTCGCACGGACCATAGCGGCGGTCGCCGAGAACGATCGGCGTCAAAGCTGAGCGCGGGGGGCCCGCCCGGTGTTTGCCGCATCGCGCCTGAAACGAAGGGGCTCTAGCGCCGACTACTGGCCGGGGTTCGTCGACCTGATGTCGACGCTGCTCCTGGTGATGATCTTCCTGCTCGTCGTCTACATGCTGGCGCAGTACTTCCTGCAGCGGACGCTTTCCGAGGAGACCGAGGCGAAGGACGACCTCAACGCCAAGCTCAACAGTCTCGATGAGACGCTCGCCCTTGAGCAGCAGGCCAACGCGGATCTCAGGCTCAACATCGCCCAGCTCGCGGACCAGCTTCAGAGCTCCCTCTCGGTCCGGGACCAGCTCATCGCCGAGCTTTCGATGATCACCGGCGAGCGCGACACGCTCCAGCTGCGCCTCAGGGAGATGACGGGTGCTGGGCAGACCGCGTTGGCAGAAGCAGCCCAGGCCTCCATCAGGGCCGACGCCGGC
Organism: Alphaproteobacteria bacterium; assembly: GCA_022826345.1. Next base: position 47,132 of record JAJDVB010000213.1, on the reverse strand, counting down.
GAGGAGAAAATCAAGGTCCTGCTCTCCGACGTCGAGCGCCTGCGCCGCGACATCGACGCGCTGAACGCGGTGCGCCGGGATCTCGAGTCCAAGGTCGGGATAATGGCGGCAGCGCTGATCGAGAGTCGGGGCGAGCTCGGCCAGAGCGAGGAGGAGACCGCAGCCGCGCGGGCCGACCTCTCGGCGCTTCGCGACACCACTGCCGAGCTCGAAGCGCGCCTCTCCGACGAGCAGGAGCGCACGGTGCTCGCCCAGCGCACGCTGGAGGAGCGGGAAATCCGCCTCGCCGAAGTCCAGGCCCTTCACCTCGCGGCCCAGTCCTCGCTCGACGCCAACGAAGCGGCGTTATCCGAGAACCGCCAGCTCAGCGCGCGCCAGCGCGACCAGATCGCCGTTCTCAACCAGCAGATCAACGCGCTCAGGGCGCAGCTCGGGCGCGTCGAGGAAGCCCTGCAGATCTCGGAGCGCAAGACCCAGGAACAGGACGTGACGATCGCCAACCTGGGCCAGCGCCTCAACATGGCGCTCGCCGCCAAGGTGGAGGAGCTCGCCGCCTACCGCTCGGAGTTCTTCGGCCGGCTCCGGGAGGTGCTCAGCGACCGGCGCGACTTCACAATCATCGGCGACCGATTCGTCTTCCAGTCCGAGGTCCTGTTCGCCCCCGCCTCCGATGAGCTGGGGCCGGAAGGCCACGACAAGTTGGCGAAGTTTGCACAGGTCCTCAGGGACGTGATGGTTCAGATTCCGTCTGATCTGCCCTGGATCCTGCAGGTCGACGGCCACACCGACAGCCGGCCGATACAGACGGCCCGCTTCCCGTCCAATTGGGAGCTCTCGGCGGCGCGCGCGATCTCGGTGGTGAACTTCCTCATTGCCCTCGGCATCCCGCCCGACCACCTGAGCGCCGCCGGCTACGGCGAGTTCCAGCCCCTCGACGCGCGCGAGGACGAGATCGCCTATCGCCGCAACCGCCGCATCGAGCTCAAGCTGACCCAGCGCTGAACCGTCATCCGGCGGCGCTGCGGGGCGAGGCGGTAAGCGCGTCCTCGGCCGGATCCCCTTCGCGCCCGTCGTCGAACTGGAGCGCGGCGAGCCTCGCGTAGAGCCCGCCGCGCGCCATCAGCGCCCGGTGCGTGCCCTCGGCGACCACGCGGCCCTCGTCCATCACCACGATGCGGTCCGCCTTCTGCACGGTGGCCAAGCGGTGCGCGATGACGATGGTGGTCCGCCCCGCCATCAGCCGCTCCAGCGCCGCCTGCACCGCGCGCTCGCTCTCGGCATCCAGCGCGCTGGTGGCTTCATCAAGCAGCAGCACCGCCGGGTTGCGCAACACGGCGCGGGCGATCGCCAAGCGCTGCTTCTGCCCGCCCGAGAGCCTGGTGCCCTTCTCGCCGAGGAAGGTGTCGAAGCCTTCCGGCAGGCTGTCGAGGAAGGCCGCCGCGCCCGCCGCCTCCGCCGCGGCGCGGACCTCGTCGTCGCTGGCCTCGGGCCGGCCGAAGCGGATGTTCTCCCGCGCGCTCGCGGCGAAGATCACCGCGTCCTGCGGCACTAGCGCGAAGGAGCGCCGCACCGCCTCCAGCGAGGCCTCCCGCAGGTCGACGCCGTCGAGCACCACGCGTCCGTCCTCGGGGTCGTAGAAGCGGAGCAGGAGGTTGAAGACGGTCGACTTGCCCGCGCCCGAGGGGCCCACCAGGGCGACCGTCTCCCCCGGCGCCACGGCGAGCGAGAATCCCTCCAGCGCCGGCGCATCCGGCCGTGCGGGGTAGTGGAAGGTGGCCCGGTCCAGCTCGACCTCTCCCCGCTGCGGCTCCGGCAACGGCTTCGCCACTGCAGGCACCGGCGCCAGCGCGGGCTCCTCGTTCAGCAGTTCCGCCAGCCGCTCGGCGGCGCCGGCCGCGTGCTGCAGGTCGCCGTAGACTTCGCTGAGCGAGCCCACCGAGCCCGCGACCACCACGGCATAGAACATGAAGGCGGTCATCTCGCCGCCGGTCATCTCGCCCTGGAGCACCGTGGTGCCGGCGATCCAGAGCACAAGGCCCACGCCGAAGAAGACTAGCAGGATGACGATCGCCGTCAGCATCGCCCGCGCCTGCACGCGCCGCAGCGCCGCGCGGAACGCCGCCTCCACGTGGTCGCCGAAGCGCTCGCCGCTCCGCTCCTCCTGGCCGAACGCCTGCACGGTGCGGATGCCGCCGAGCGCTTCCTCCATGTGGCCGCCGACATCGCCCACGCGGTCCTGGGCGAGGCGGGAGTAGCGCCGCACGCGCCGGCCGAGCACGACGATGGGGATCACCACCACTGGCACCATCAGCACCACGAAGCCGGTGAGCGTCGGGCTCGTCACGATGAGCATGGCACTGGCCCCGAGGAAGAGCAGCAGGTTGCGCAGCGCCGACGACGCCTGCTGGCCGATCACGGTCTGCAGCAGGGTGGTATCGGTGGTGATGCGGGACAGCAGCTCGCCCACCTTGTTGATCTCGAAGAAGGCCGGGCTCAGCCCGACGAGGCGGCGGAAGACCGCGCGCCTGATGTCGGCCACCACCCGCTCGCCGAGCCAGGAGACGAGGTAGAAGCGCGCGAAGGAGCCGCCCGCCAGCAGCGCCACCATGCCCGCCATGTACATCAGCGCATGGTGGAGCCGCGAGACCTCCTCCGCGCTGAGGCCGTCGTCGATCAGGACCCGCAGTCCCTGGCCCATGGCGAGCACCGCCGCGGCGCTGACGCAGAGCGCGAAGACCGCCGCCACGATCACCCCGCGGTAGGGCCGGAGGAAGCGGAACAGGTAGCGGATGCGGCGGATCTCGCCACGGGGCGGCAAGGCGGACGATGCCGGCGAATCGCCCGCGCGCCGCCGCCTCGCTTCCGATCCGAAGATGCTCACCGCTGCCGTCCCCTGCGCTCGCGGCGCGACGATATCCGAGTCGCACTCGAACCAATAGCCGCTTGCGCCAGCGCCGTAGACGTAGAGTTGGTTCCCGGATGCCCCCACCTCACCCCGGCCCTCTCCGCCCCCAGGGGCGGAGAGGGTGAGCAGGCGGCGCCGTCCACGTCACCCCGCCGCATCCTCGGTGTGGACAAAGCGGCAAAGCCCTCACCTTCTACGTCCCCCCTCCGCCCTTTGGGGGGAGGGGGACAGGGGGAGGTGGGGCCTACGCCGAGGTACACAGACGCTTGCGCCGGGCGCGCCGCGTCTATATGAAAGCCGCGCGACAAGCGGGGCCCGCCATGAAGAAAGATATTCATCCCGACTATCACGAGATCACCGTGGTTCGGACCGACGGCAGCACCTTTACCACGCGGTCCACGTGGGGCAAGGCGGGCGACACGCTCACCCTCGACATCGACCCGCTCTCGCACCCGGTGTGGACCGGCGGCGCCCAGCGCATCGTCGACCGCGGCGGCCAGGTCTCGCGCTTCAACAAGCGCTTCGGCGACTTCGGCCTGAACTGAAGTCGCTCGCACAGGCCTGCAAGGTCCCGCGCGCGGCAAAGGGTCACGTCCCCCAAGGGGTCGCAAGCACGCATTCGAGTCCCGCGCGCGACTAAAGAGCCTGGCGAGCCCGGCCCGGTGAGACAACGACTTCATTTCTTGGTCGGGATTCGCCGGGATTAAGTGGGATAAGTGGGATTAAGCGGGATTTCGTGGGACAGGTGGGATTCCGTGGGATAGGTGGGATTCCTTGGAATAAGCGGGATAAGGCGGGATGTCTCGTACCCCTAAGGGTCGTGCGAGCGGGGTTGGGCCAAGCCGCATCCCTTCCCGCAAGTGGTTCGCCCCTGCACATGGCCGGTCCACCCTGACGTAGACGCCGGGCTCTGTGCACCGCACCATGGTCCGGGGTTTGACGCGGGACGGCCTCTCAGGCGAGCGGGAGCGTGGTGCCGTCGGGGCCGCGCGGGTCGATGGGGATGTCGGTCCCGAGCGGGATCGCCTCCTCGATCGCCGCCGCCGCCCGCAGCACCGCCGCCTCGCCGCGCGGCGGACCGAGAATCTGCAGGCCCACCGGCAGCCCCGCCTCGGTGAAGCCCACCGGCACCGACGCGGAAGGACACGCGGTCAGCGTCAGCACGAAGGTGAGGCCCAGCCAATCGACGTAGTTGTCGAAGCGGTGGCCCTCGATCTCGTCGACCCAGCGTGTGTCCACATCGAACGGCGGCACGATCACGCAGGGGCAGACCAGCACGTCGTGGCGCGTGAAGAAGCGCACGCAGCGCTGATAGATGGCGCCCCGCGCGCGCTCGGCCCGCGCGATCTTGTCGGCGTCGAGCGCTAACCCCTTCTCGATGTTCCAGATGATCTCGGGCTTGAGCGCGTCGCGGTGGGTCTCAAGCATCTCGCCCTTGTCGGCGGCGAAGAGCGCGGCGCGCAGCACCTGGAACACGTCGAGCGCGCCGGTGAGGTCCGGGCACGCCTCCGCGACCTCCATGCCCGCGCCCGCCAGCGTCTCCACCGCGCCTGCACAGACGGCCGTCACCTCGCGGTCCACCGGCAGCAGGCCCAGGTCCGGGCTGTAGGCGATCCGGCCCGGCGCCGGCAGCGTGGTGATTGCTTCGGCGAAGCTCTCCGCCGGTGCTTCGATGGAGAGCGGGTCTTCGGGACTGGCGCCGCTCATGGCATCGAGCATGAGCGCGCAGTCCCGCGCGTTGCGCGCCATGGGGCCGTCCACCATCAGCCCCTCGAAGGGCAAATGCTTCGGACCGTGGGCGACGCGGCCCGGACTGGGCCGCATGCCGAAGACGCTGCAGAAGCTCGCGGGTATCCGCAGACTGCCGCCTAGGTCCGAGCCCGTCGCGAGCCAGACCTGGCCGGTCGCCAATGCCGTGGACGAGCCGCCCGAGGAGCCGCCGCAGGTCTTGTCGGTGTTCCATGGGTTGCGGGTCTTGCCGAACACCTCGTTGAAGGTGTTGGCGCCGGCGCCGAACTCGGGCGTGTTGGACTTGCCGATGACGATGGCGCCCCGCGCCTCCAGGGTCTCGACCACGATGTCCGAGCGCGGCGGCACATGGTCGGCGTAGATCGGCGAGCCCCAGGTGGTGCGCACGCCCTCGACCTCCACCAGGTCCTTGACCGCGATCGGCACCCCGCCGAGCCAGCCCGGCGGGCGCTCGGTGCCGGCGTCCTCCGCCATGATCCGCTCGGCATGGGCGCGCGCGCGGTCGACGCAGAGCGTCGGGATCGCGTTGACGTGGCCGTCGGTCGCCGCGATCCGCTCGGCGCTCGCCTCCACCAGCTCCAGCGGCGAAACCTCCCGCCGGCGGAGCAGGTCGACGACCTCGGCCGCGCTGAGTCGCCAAAGCTCGCCGTTCGCAGCCATGGTGCCGTCCCCCTCAGGCCGCAGGCGGCGTGCGGCTGTGCCAGTCGGTATCCTGCTGGTAGGCGTGCCCCGCTTGCAGCAGCCGCTCCTCGCTGAGCTGCGGCCCCACGATCTGGAAGCCCAGGGGCAGGCCATCCTCGTCGAAGCCGCCCGGCAGGCACATCGCGGGCGTCCTCGCCATGTCGTGCGGCGCGGTGAACGAGATCAGCCGCTCCACTGAGCCCTCCTCGGCTCCCAGCGTGTCCATGAAGGCGTTGGTAGGCGTCGGATAGGGCTGCGAGGGAATGATGATCGCATCGACATCGGCGAAGACGGCATTGAGCGCGCCGATGAACTTGTCCCGCTCGATCACGATGCGCGCGTGGTCCACGCCGCTCAGCGCGAGCCCCACCTCGATCAGGCTTGACAGCACCGGTCCGTAATCGGCCTTGCGCTCCTCATAGTAAGGCTCGTGCGCGATGGCCGTGTCCGCACCGCAGAAATCGTTCCAGCGGTCGACCATGACCGTGGCATCGGGGAAGGCGATCGGCCGAATGTCGGCGCCCCGCCCGCGCAGCACGTCGGCTGCCTGCATGACCATGGCGGTCACGCGCGGGTCTACGCCCTCCGAGCAATAGGCCTCGTCGAGGCCGATGCGCATGCCCTCGATGCCGGCGTCGATGCTGCCGAGGTAGTCCGGCACCGGCGCCTGCACGGTGGTCGGGTCGTCGGGGTCGACGCCCGCGATGACGCCGAGGATGGCGGCGCAGTCGGCGGCAGAGCGCGCCATCGGCCCGATGTGGTCCAAGGTCTCGGAGAGCGCGAAGGCACCCGCCCGGCTCACCCGGCCCCAGGTGGGCTTCAGCCCGGTCACGCCGCAGGCTTGCGAGGGGAAGCGGATCGAGCCGCCGGTGTCGGTCCCGAGCGAGCCGTAGCAGAGCCGGGCCGTGGTGGCGACGCCGGAGCCGCTCGACGAGACGCCGGTCCAGTAGTCGGGGTGCCACGGGTTGACCGGCGGCGCGATCGAGGGGTGATGCACCGCATAAGCCCCCTCGGTCATCTGCAGCTTGCCGGCGAAGACCGTGCCGGCCTCCCTGAGCCGCGCCACCACGGTGCCGTCCACGCCGGGGCTCCAGTTGTGGAGCGCCACCGAGCCCACATGCGTGGGCGCGTCCTTGGTCAGGCAGAGGTCCTTGAGGCCGAAGGGGACGCCGTGCAGCGGGCCTCTCGCCGCGCCGTTCGCGATCTCCGCGTCCGCCTGCGCCGCCTGTTCGGTGGCGACGTCGGCCATCACGGTGGCATAGCTGCGGAGCGTGCCGTCCAGCCGCTCGATCCGCGCGAGCGTGTGGGCGGTGATTTCAGCGGCGGACACCTCCCGCGACTGAATCTTCGCCGCGACCTCGGTCAGCATCAGCTCGTGCAGATCAGACATCCGAATCTCCCCTCTCCGTGGTGGCGGCCGATTGAACGCCAAAGCCGCCGGCCACGCAAAGCCAATCTCCCCATGCAGAACCGCGCCACGCCTGCCTGTACTGCATGGCCACGATGCCAACACACATCGGCCTGCCGATGGCATAATGGCGCCACAATGATGGTACGCACCCAGATATCGCTCGACCCAAAGCGCCACGCGCTGGCTCGCGCGCGTGCCGCCGCGCTCGGAGTCTCGCTCGCCGAGTACGTGCGCCGCCTTATCGACCGTGACGTTGCCGAGCGGCCGGACGAGACCGATCGCTCCGTCGTCCTCGATCTAGGCACTTCGGGAGGCACCGATATCGCGTCGCAAAAGGCGCGCATGATCGGCGAGGCGACAGGTGCCGGAAAGGGCCGCGCCGGTACGCCCTGAGCATCCTCGTCAACAGCTTCGCCATGCACGCAAAGCGAATCTCCTCTGCGCCCGGTGCGATTGCCCGGCCGGCCGGGCCGTGATATCGACTGCGGCCCAAGAACCGCACGGCGGCGGCAGGGCCGCGGCCAAGGCGCGGCGGGGACGCGGGCAACGGCCAGCGCAGGCGAGGGGAAATCATGGCGGATCGTTTCGCAATGACCATCGACGGCCGCACGGTCGTCGCCGAACTGCTGGGTGGCAAGGCGCCCAACGTCGTCAAGGCGTTCACCGAGAGCCTGCCCTGCGAGAGCTTCTCGGTGCACGCCAAGTTCGCGGGCGACGAGCTGATCGTGATGCTCCCGTTCTACTGCAACTCGGAGAACGAGATTCTCAACGTCAAGCCCGGCGACATCGGCTTCTATCCGGGGCGCCAGACCGCCTGCATCTTCTACGGCGACACCAAGCCGTTCGGGAAGGTCAGCGTGTTCGCGAAGATCGTGGACGGGCTGGAGCATCTGAAGCCCGCGGGCAAGAAGATCCTCGCCAAGGGTCCGCTGCCGGTCCGGCTCGAACTCGTCGAGGAGGCGTAGGGCCATGGCCGCAACCGAGACCTCAGCGATGATCGACCGGCTGGAGCGCTTCGGCCGGCGCAACTGGCATTCCGAGCCCGGCGACATCACCCGGCTGCGCGAACACAGCCTGCCGCCCATGGGCAACATGCCGCCCGTCCTCTACGCCAACTTCAACACCTTCTGGATGGGCGAGAACATCCAGGTCGTCCGCCAGCTCGCGCTCGACAAGGCCCTGCCGCCGGCGGCGCTCAACCAGATGGCGGCGGCGCTGCTCAACCGCCATGCCGGCCGGCTCGCCAAGTGGAAGCTCACCAGCACGGTCAGGCTCGTGCGCGAGCTCGCCGCCTACTTCGAAGCTGGCGGCGCCAAGAACCATGACGAGGTGGTGCAGGTCTGCGAGGCGGCGATGGTCGCGTTCGACCGCATCAACGCCTGGATCGACGCGATGATCCCCTGGGCGCATCTCGACAAGAAGGTCAAGCTGCTGCCGGCGGCCGGCTGACGGCGCAACCGGGGAGCGGAGCCCATGTGCGGCCTCGGCGGCGTCTTCTTCAAGACCACGGAGCATCATCGCCGCACCGGCGAGATCGCCTATCGCGTGCTGGACGGCATCTTCCGGCGCGGACCGGATTCGACCGGCCTCGCCCTGATCCAGCCCGCCAGCGAGGATCGCCTCTACGTCGGCATCAACTGCGAGGAGCCCGGCGGCGGCGGCCGCGTGCTCGGGCTGCTGGACGAGCTCGGTCGGGTGGAAAGCGCCACCGACGGCGAAGGCTTCATCCGTACCACGGTCCGTTACGACGGCGACGACAAGGCGCTGGTGGATGCGATCGACTCGCTCGGGCCCGGTTACAGCATTGCCAGCATCGGCAACCAGCTCGAAGTGGTGAAGCACCTGGGGGGCGTGGAGACCCTCGAGGAGCGCTTCTCCATCACCGATTACGACGGGCCGCTCGCCATGGGGCTCACACGCTTCGCCACCGAGAGCACCATCGACTTCACCCACGGGCAGCCGCTCTCCGCCAGGCTGCACCGCGATTTGGTCATCATGCACAACGGCCACATCACGAACTTCCACCACCTGCGCTATCACTTCGAGCGCGCGGGCTACACCTTCACCACCGGCAACGATTCCGAGGTGATCGCCGTCGCGCTGATCGACGAGATGAAGAAGGGCGCAAGCTTCCACGAGGCGCTTGAGCGCTCGGTCACGATCCTCGACGGCTGCTTCACCTACATCGCCGTGACTAAGGACGAGGTGGGCGTGGTCAAGGACCCCTACGCGGCCAAGCCGCTGGTGGTGGGCGAGACCGACCGGCTGGTGGCGGTTTCGTCCGATTGCTGGGCGCTGCGCGACGGCATCGATGAGGACATCGAGGTCTGGGAGCCCGGGGCCGGCGAGGTGGTGACGTGGCGAATTCCGCTTCACTGACCATCGACTGCGCCGGCCGGCCGACGCGCGCGATCAACGAGGAGATTCGCCGCGCGGCGGACGACGGCGTCCCCGAGGTCGAGCTGCTCAACCCGCAGGCCCGGCACAATCTCGGCGTCTCGGTGCTCAAGCCCATCCACGTCGTCTACCGCGGCCACGTGGGCTCGTTCACCGCCGGGCTCTGCGACGGCATCACCGCCGAGGTCCACGGCACCTGCGGCTGGGGCTTGGCCGACAACCTGATGAGCGGCGAGGTGGTCGTGCACGGCAACGCCGCCACCTCGGCGGCGCCGTCCATCCGCGGCGGGCGCGTCGTCGTGCGCGGCGATGCAGGGCCGCGCTCCGGCATGATCCTGAAGAAGGGCGAGCTCATCGTCGGCGGCAACACCGGCTACATGTCCGGCTTCATGATGCAGAACGGCCGCATGATCGTCTGCGGCGACGCCGATACTGGGCTCGGTGATTCCATGTATCAGGGCGTGATCTTCCTCGGCGGCACGGCGAAGGAGCTGGGCTCCGGGCTCGCGGAGGTCGATGCCGAGAACGGCGAGCTCGACGAGGTGGCGGCGCTGCTCGACCGCTACGAGATCAAGGCGCCCGCAAGGTTCCGCAAGCTCCAGTCGGACCGCAAGCTGTGGCATTTCAACAAGCATGACTTCGCTGCGTGGAAGGATGTGCTATGAGCGAGACCACGAGCACACCGCCCCCCGCCCATGCGGGCGATTCCTCCGTCGAGGTTCTGGAGGACGCGGCGCCGGCGCCCAACGGCGCCTATCCCCGGCCGGACAGCTTCAGCGGGGTCTGGCCGCCGGAGGTGATCGAGGAGATTCAGGAGAAGGCCGCTCTCGGCCGCTACCAGATACGCGGACAGGCGACCAAGCGGCGCGGCCTGCCTTCCTTCGACGATCTCGTGTTCGTGCCGGCCGGCCTCTCGCGCATGCCGCTCGAAGGCTACCGGGAGAAGTGTGACACGCGGGTGGTGATCGGCGAAGGCAACTGCGAGAACCCGCTGGTCCTTGAGCGCCCGATCATGATCGCGGGCATGAGCTTCGGCGCGCTCTCGGTTCACGCCAAGCGCGCGCTCGGCACGGCGGCGAGCCGCTGCGGCATCTCCACCTGCACCGGCGAGGGCGGCATGCACCACGAGGAGCGCCGCTACTCCGACAAGCTGGTGATGCAGTACCTGCCGAGCCGCTACGGCATGAACCCCTACGATCTCAAGAAGGCCGACATGATCGAGATCGGCGCCGGCCAGGGCGCGAAGCCCGGCACCGGCGGCGTGCTGCTGGGCCTCAAGATGTCGGACGAGGTGGCGGAGATGCGCGACCTGCCCGAGGGCGTGGACCAGCGCAGCCCCTGCCGCCATCCCGACTGGATGGGGGCCGACGATCTCTACATGAAGCTCGAGGAGATCCGCGAGGTCACCGAGTACAAGGTGCCCATCTCGATCAAGGTGGGCGCTGCCAGAATCGCCAACGACGTCCGCATCGCGGCCAAGGCCGGGGTCGACGCCATCGTCTTCGACGGCATGGAGGGCGGCACCGCGGCCTCGCCCACGATTCAGCTCGACCATGCCGGCATTCCCACCGTCGCCGCCATCGCCGAGGCCTCGGAAGCGCTCGCCGACATGGGCAAGAAGGATTCGATGAAGCTCATCGTGGGCGGCGGCATTCGCAACGGGGCGGACGCGGCGAAGTGTATCGCGCTTGGCGCGGACGTGGTCTATCTCGGCACCGCGCCGATCATCGCCATGGGCTGCCACAAGCCGATCTATCTGGAGGACTACGCCCGCCTCGGCACCTCGCCCTACGAGTGCCAGCACTGCCACACGGGCCTCTGTCCGGTCGGCATCACCACCCAGCTGCCCAAGCTGATGGAACGCCTCGACGTGGACGAGGCGGCCGACAGCGTGACCAACTACCTCAACGCGCTCACCATGGAGATCCAGCTCTTCGCCCGCGCCTGCGGCAAGAACCGGGTGAGCGACCTCGACCCCAACGACCTCCGCGCGCTGACCTACGACGTCTCGCTCATGACCGGCGTGGACATGGTGGGCCTCGGCGGCCGCACCCCCTGGTGGAAGAAATTTTAGTTGTCGAGACGACGTCTAAAACAAGTAAGGTGATGGCCCAGATATTGTTGTTTTGGGTTTCTCGGAGCGTTGCTGGCGTTGACATCGAAGTCTCCAGGGCGTAGTGTATGCCTTCCATTTGGAATACAGTGCGCTATGCAAAAAACCGATAATCGTGTGTTGTCGGAATTTGGTGTTGATCATGTCACGCCGTGACGAAGCGACACTCTCTATCCACGGACTTGATATGGATGCGAGAGTTGTTCGCGCGGACGTGTTTGTCCAAAAGCTTCGGGATTTTCTCAGTGCGCTCAAGGCGGCAGATAAACTCGCCAACGGAAGGCTTATTCACGACTATATGTTGCCCAATCTCTGCAATGGGAGCGCAGTAGCGACAGTAAGGGAGCGCCCTAGAAAGCGGGGAGTATCTCAATCGTCCATTGCTTTCTTTGAGCGCGTTGCCACAGCGGTTTACAATGGAGATCGGCATGAGGTGGGAGCGCTTGAACCTGAAATTGTTCGCAAAATCGAAAAGTTGAGTCAAGGGGTAAGTGAGCGGTTTTCCCATGCGGAAGTTAGCTTTTCTGATGAAAAAGTGATACGCATTGATGATTATCTTCAACACCAAGCGGAGGACGCTCTACTTGCCCCAATAAACGCTCCTTCAGAAAAACAGCAATCATATAGGGGAGCAGCGTTCGGCGCATTTGAGGGCGTGTTGAAAGAGATTGATTCGCGTGGAACTATGCTGCGTGGAAAATTGGTTCTAGAGCCTAGCTCTACTGAAATAGATTGTGTAATGAACAAAGATCGTGTCCCAGAAGCGCGGGAGAGCTTTGATAGCCGTGTTACGATAAAGGCCACAGCCCATTACGACGGTCGCAGCAACCTACCCGCACGATTGGATGTCCACGAAATATGCAGAATCGGTGAAGAGGGAAACCTAATCAGGTGGAAAGGTGCATTTGTGTTCCCAAGGTCTGATGACATTGAGGACTATTAGCAGTGCCAAACTTGTTCTGGGACTCATGCGTTTTCTACGCGTACTTGGATAGCCAGACCACGCATGATATTTCAGGGATTGAGCAGTATCTACATGAGGCACGTAATGGTGAGCATCGACTTTACGCATCTTCGCTAGTTTTAGCTGAAGTGGTGCCGAGCGCGATCACCAAACCAGAAGTGGGGACGTTTCAAAATTTCATCGAGGACTTGCAGGGCGCCGTTACTATCGTTACACCTTCTCCAAATGTGATGCACCGTGCTGCATTGCTGAAAGACTTGCCATATAGGAAGGGGACCTCCAAAGGTCGGCGGCTAAGTACTACCGACGCAATCATGCTGGCTAGCTGCTTGGAGGTTAGAGATGATTGGGGCGTAAAAGTTGATGCGTTTCATACCTTTGATGACGGCAGGAAGCGCGGCCCTGAAGGGAGAATGGTGCCTTTGCTCTCTTATCATGAGTGGTGTGAGGACTTTACAGCGGAGCATCTGGAAATAGCTGAGCCTGCCATGCAATTGAACCGATGTGTGCCGCAACATTCCCGGCCGCCATTGCTGCCACATACTCAGGGAGACTAATTTCGGACCGCAGAACAAACTTAAATTCTCATAAGCCATTGAAATAACGTGAAAAAAACGGGTGTTTCTCATTGGCACCTTAGCCAGACGTTCCGGCTGGGCCATAGCCGTGCTCACCGCGTCGGGGCGGGATCGAGCCAGGCGCTGAACTCTTCTCGGATTGCCGCGTTGTCGGCGCCGGCCATCAACAGCAGCGTGAGCAGCAGGCGCGCCTTGAGGCCGTCGAGCCAGCCGGCACTGATCAGTCCGCGTGCCAGCAGATCGATCTCCGAGCCCTTGAAGTCGTAGGTCTGGCGCAGCATCTCGCCAGCGCCGGTGCGGGATGCCATGACCACCGGCACGCGCCGAGCCGCGTCTGCGAGCCTGTCGGCGATCCAGGCCGCGGCGTGGCCCCCGCCGGTGCACTCCATCACGATCCCCCGGTAGCCCGAGTCCAGCGCCCGATCGATCAATCGGCCATCGTCGCCGAGCGTCACGGTAAGCAGCGCCACCGGCGCTACCTCGGCGTCGCGGGCCACCGCGATCGTGCGGCGGGGACCCGGCCGGCCCGCGAGGCGCACCGCGCCCTCAGCGAACCAGCCGAGCGGCCCGGCCGGCATCGAGCGGAACGCGGCCGGGTTCGAGGTCACGCCTTTCTGCACGTAGCGCGCGGCGTGGATCTCGTCGTTCATCACCACCATGACGCCGAGACCGCGCGCAGGCTCGTGCACGGCGAGGCCCACACTGTTCAGCAGGTTCGCCGGCCCGTCGGGCCCGGCAAGGGTCGGGTTGCGCATGGCACCGGTCAGCACCACGGGGGCATTGAGGCCGAGGATGCGGTCGAGCACGAAGGCCGACTCCTCCATCGTGTCGGTGCCATGCGTGACGACCACGCCGCGAGCGCCATTGGCCACGGCCTGCTCGATGGCGTCGGCCAGCGCGAACAGATCGGGGATCGTGACCTCCGGGCTCGGCAGCAGGCGGAAGGTCTCGGCCTCGATGGACGCGACCTCGGCAAGCTGCGGCACCGCCTCCACCAGCGCGCCGGCACGCAGGGAGGGTTTGACACCGTGTTCCCCACGCTCGGCCATGGCGATGGTCCCGCCCATGGCGAAGATCGAGACCCTTGGTTTCATCGCCTGCGCTCAGCCACGCAGCCAGGTTTCGGACCAGGCCAGGCAGCAGGAGCTCGATGGACGCCCGAACATGACGTTCTCGTAGGCCCCGCCCTCGGCACGCGTTCCCGCGAACTCTAGTGTCGCGGTCCGGCACGGCACGAGGCAGCTGTAGACCGCCCACGGCCCCGTGTCGTCGTTGTCGGGCGGCAGCGTCAGCATGAAGGGCTCGCCCATGTCCGACCAGCTCAGCTCGATGCGGCCATCGGCCGAGTCGACAATCTCGCGATAGGTCGAGCGGATGGCGCCCTCGCGCGAAAACGCCGCCTCGGCGATGGGCATGGCGGTGTCGGCGAAGGGCGGGTTCAGGATCGACTCAAGCTCGCCCTGAAGCCACCGCGCCATGCCGACATTGTCCGCATAGAGCCTGACCTCGCCGCCGGTCGCGTCGGAGCGGAGAAAGAGGCACGTGCCGGGACCGGCCGGCGAGATCAGCGTGCGCCAGTGGGCGCAGACGGTGGTCTCCGGCCCATCGGCCTCGGTCTTGAGCCGCAGAAAGGAATTCTCCCCAGTGAAGTGCACGTTGTTCGGATCGATGGCGGTCATTGCGGTCGTCTCCTCTTGATTCGTTGCCCAGAGCTTAGCCTGCATGTCTCACCGCAGGCCATGACCGCGGTTAGAAATGCGGGCCGGGACCGGTTACCCTGCGTGGACAATGGACCGCTCCGTTACGCGACGATTGGCACTGACCGGGTTGGTGGCCGCCAGTGGAGCGGCCGCGGCGCCCTTCGTCGCCCGCACCGGCTGGGCCAACCTGGGCTACACGTTCGAGGGCCCGGCAGCCGACCGCGGGCTCGGGCTTGCACCGCCCGTGACATGCACGCCGGGGACGCGCACGCAGACGGCGGGGCCGTTCTACACGCCGCAGACGCCGCAGCGGACCACATTGCGCGAGCCGGACACGCGCGGAGAGACGCTCATCTTCGAAGGGCTGGTGCTCGCGCACGATTGCCGGCCGCTCGCCGGTGCCGTGATCGACATCTGGCATTGCGATGAGGACGGCTACTACGACAACCGGGGCTTCCGCTATCGCGGGCATCAGTTCACCGATGCGGCGGGCGCGTTCCGGTTCGAGACCATCCGGCCCGTGCGATATTCTGGCCGCACGCCGCATATTCACGTGAAGGTGCAGGGCGAGGAGACGGGCGTCCTCACCACCCAGGTCTACTTTCCGGACCTGCAAGAAGCCAACGACAGCGACTGGATTTTCAGGGACGACCTCGTGATGCACCTCGACCGTGCAGGCAGCGGCTGGCGCGGGCGCTTCGACTTCGTGCTCCCGCCGGGCTGAGGGCGCGCGATCGGGCTTTCGATTGTTGCGGCTCGTGCACGGGAGTAAACTAATGCGGGCAACCGGGGTGCATCGGAAGGACTTCGGTTGAATCGGCTGGTAGGTGCGGGCTCGCGTTGGTCGCAGGGGCGGCGATGTGGGCGTCACGGAGCGCCGGCGCAAACAACAACAACATGAACCGCGCGCTCCCTTCGCCGACAGTCGAGCGGGCAAGGGGGCGACCATGACGCAGACGCTATTCACCAACATCTCGATATTCGACGGCTCCGGCAGGAAGTCCTACCGGGGCGAGGTGCTTGTCCAGGGCAACCGGATCAAGAAGGTGGTCAAGGGCAAGAAGCGCATCGAGCGGAACGGCGCGGAGGTGGTGGACGGCGGCGGCGCGACGCTGATGCCGGGCCTCGTCAACGGTCACTCCCACATCGGCTATTCGGAGGAAGGGACGAGCCTCTATTCCCTCGGCGATACGCCGCCCGAGGAGAACACGCTCATCACGATGCGCCACGCCCAAATCCTCTACGACCACGGCTTCACCGCCCTGGTCTGTGCCGCGACGGGCAAGACCCGCATGGACATCGTGATCCGCAACGCGGTCAACGCCGGTCAGATCGAGGGACCGCGCATCCTCGCCGCCTCGCCGGAGCTCACGGTCACCGGCGGCCTCGGCGATGCGCGCCAGCTCCACATGTACCACGGGGCCTTCTCGATCATCTGCGACGGCGAGGAGCAGTTCCGCCAGACCGCGCGGATGCTCTGCCGCGAAGGCGTCGACATCCTCAAGATCATGCCGTCGAGCGACGAGTTCGTTTACCCCTACGGCAGGGGCGACACGACCGTCATGACGGAAGAGGAGGTGGCGGCGGTCTGCCAGGTCGCCAGGCAGCGCAATCGGCGCGTCTGCGCCCATGCGCGGACCGCGGAGTCGGTCAGGCTCTGCCTGAAGTATGGCGTCAACATCATCCACCACGCGACCTACGCCGACGACGAGACCATCGACATGCTGGTTGAGGCCAAGGACGAGGTCTTCGTCGTGCCGGCGATCGGTATTACCCACAACACGGCCTACGAGTCCGCGGAGTTCGGCATGCCGCCGGAATCCGAGATCGCGCTCCGGCACCACCACGAGCTCGCCATCGTCAGCGAGACCGTGAAGAAGCTGCACGCCCGCGGCGTCCGCGTGCTGCCCTTCGGCGACTACGCCTTCGCCTGGGTGCCCCACGGGACGGATACGCGGGACTTCGAGCACTTCGTGAACTACTTCGATTTCACCCCGGCCGAGGTGTTGCATGCCGCCACCAAGCTAGGCGGTGAGCTCTACGCTTTCGCCAACGCCCAGGGCAGCGGCATTCCCGAGATGGGGGAGGTCAAGGAAGGCTACCTCGCCGATCTCATCATGATCGACGGCGATCCGCTGGCGGACCTCACGCTGTTCCAGGACAAGAACAACATCCTCATGGTCATGAAGGATGGCGCGTACTACAAGCCGCCCCAGCCGCGGCGCCGGGTGGCCGCCGCGGCGGAGTGAAGCGCTAGCCCGCGATCCGATCACGCCGGATCGCCTTGACCGAATGCTTCCCACCTCCCCCTGTCCCTCTCCCCCCAACGGGCGGAGGGGGAACGCAGGTGGCGCCGCCTACTCTCCCTCTCCGCCCCTGGGGGCGGAGAGGGCCGGGGTGAGGTGGGGGATTCTCGTGCCGCACTGCATGCGAAAGGGGGGCACCGTGCACCAGTCGGATTCGATCCCGTCTGGTCGGATCGTGCGCTACGCCGCGGCGATGTCGCGGCGCTCGATCCCCCGCTGGAGGTAGAGCAGCCCGACGAGAGCGACGCTCACGGCGCCGAGGAGCCCCAGGCCCGCGTCGAATCCGCCCGTCAGGTCCCACATCGCGCCGATCACGAGCGGCCCCAGCACGCCGCCGATCTCCGCCGCCGAGAAGAACAGGCCGACCGCCGCCCCGGTGTTGCGGGGATCGACGCCGCGCGTCTCCATCAGGACCAGGATCAGGACCGCGATCAGCGAGCCGCGGCCGATTCCTTGCAGCACCATCGCCACCACCAGCGCCGGCACGCCCGTCGCCAGCAGCAGCAGCGCGCCCGCGCCGGTGCAAAGCGCGAGCGCGATGAGGATCGCGAAGCGCCTGGGCGGCGTCGCGAGTCTCGGTATCATCAGCGCACCGGCGATCCCGACGGCCGTCGGCAGCGCCGACCATATGCCGGCCTCATCCGGCGCCATGCCGCCGGTGCGCAGCATCTCCGGCAGCCAGTTGGCGAGCGCGTGATGCAGGAAAAAGGCGCCGATGCTCATCGCCAGGATGACCTGAATGCTCGGCAGGCGCAGCAGCGCGGCGAAGACGGCCATCTGGCCTGCGATGGTCTCGCGGCGGAGCCCGGCTCGCTCGACCACGCGGTTGATCGGGTGGCTCCCGAGCAGGAACCAGACGATGCCGGTGGCGAGGATGAAGCCCGAATAGATCAGCAGGACCTCGCGCCAGTTGCCGTCGAGGAACGGCATCAGGACGCTGTTGGTCAGCGCCAGTGCGAGGATGTGGCCGAGGAAGGGGCCCGTGATGTAGACGCCCATGGCGAAGCCGCGCTCGGCCCCCTCGAACCATTGTGCGATCGCCTTGGGCGCGCCGATCGAGACTAGCGGCCCGCCGATGCCGAACAGCCCGACCGCCACGAACATCGAGACGGCGTCGACGGCGACCACGCGCAATCCGCCCGAGGCGGTGATGATGAGGGCGGCCAGGAACAGCGACCACTTGAGCCCCACACGATCGACGAAGGCCCCGCAGGGCGCGGCGGCCACGATATAGACCAGCGGCCAAGCGCCCAGGATGGCGCCCATCGTCGTGTAGCTGAGGCCGAGGTCGCGGCTGATGGGGTCGACCAGCGGCGCCATCGCCAGCGACAGCAGGCCGAAGCCGAAATAGATCAGCCACACCCCGCCCAGCATGGCCCAGCGATAGCCATGCGCGTGGGGCGGCACGGTGGGTGAGAGAGAGGCGGGCGGCACGGGGCGCGACCATAACGACTGGCGCGGACAACGCATAGGCGGGCAGCCAGGCAGCAAGCTATGCGGGGCGGCGCAAGTAGGGCTGTAGCCGGCACCGGCTCGGTGGCATCATTGCGCCGCGACACGCGCTGACGAAGGGGAGGGCGGCATGGCGGGCAATCACGTCGATCTCAGGAGCGACACGGTCACGCGGCCGACGGCGGCCATGCGCCAGGCCATGGCCGAGGCCGAGGTCGGCGACGAGCAGCGCGGCGAGGACCCCACCGTCAACGCGCTTCAGGGGCGCGTGGCCACGATGCTGGGCAAGGAGGCGGGGGTCTTCCTCCCCTCCGGCTCTATGTGCAACGAGATCGCGCTGCTGGTGCACTGCCGTCCCGGCGAGGAGGTCATTTGCGACCGCACGGCGCACATCATCACGTCGGAAGGCGGCGGCCCGGCGGCGCTCGCCGGCGCGATGGTGCGCCCCCTCGACGGCGAGGCCGGCGTTTATTCGCCGGAGCAGCTTGCCGATGCGGTCCGCGCCGTGACCCGCTACGCGCCGCGCTCGCGGCTCGCCGTGGTCGAGCAGACCTCGAATCAGGGCGGCGGCACGATCTGGCCGCTGGAGACCATCGAGGCGGTGGGCGAGACGGCCAGGGCGCACGGGCTGCTCCTGCACATGGACGGCGCCCGGCTTCTCAACGCGGTCGTCGAGACTGGCGTGGACGCCGCCCGCTACGCCGCCCCTTTCGATTCCGTCTGGGTGGACTTCAGCAAGGGTTTGGGCTGCCCGGTCGGCGCGGTGCTCGCCGGCACCGCCGAGTTCATCGAGGCAGCCTGGCAGTGGAAGCAGCGCCTCGGCGGCTCCATGCGCCAATCGGGCATCCTCGCCGCCGCCGGGCTCCATGCGCTCGACCACCACGTCGCGCGCCTCGCCGAGGATCACGCCAACGCCCGCAGCCTCGCCGACAAGGTGCGCGCGCTGCCGCGGCTTTCCCTCGATCAGCTGCGGGTCGACAGCAACCTGGTCTTCTTCGATTGCGCCGAGACGGGGATGAGCGCGTCCGATCTTTCGGACGCGCTACGGGCCAAGGGCGTGCTGATCGGCGCCATGGGCCGTCATCGCCTGCGCGCGGTCACGCACCTCGATGTCGACGCGGCCGCGGTCGATGCGGCAGGCGAGGCGCTTGAGGCAGTGGTCGGCGGATAGGGTAGGAGGGCGCCGAGACCGCGGTGAGAAATGCGCACTACGGGTCCCGGCTCAGGCCGCGCTCCTCCAGCGCATCCAGGTAGGTGCGCCAAATCGCATCGCGATGCTCCGCCAAGTGCCGCAGGTACGACCACGTATAGATGCCGGTGGTGTGCAGGTCGTCGAAATGGAGGCGCACGGCGTAGTTGCCGACCGGCTCGATCAGGGTGATTCCGACGTGGCGGCGGCCGGGCACGATGGTCTTGCCCTCGCCGTGCCCCCTGACCTCCGCAGACGGGCTCTCCACCCTAAGCAGCTCGGCCGGCAGGCTGCACCTCAGGTCGTCGTCGAAATCGACTTCGAGCGTCTTCTCGGCGCTCTTGTAGCGGAGCTCGACCGGCCAGGGCTGGTCCTCGAAGGGCGTGCTCACCGGGCCTCGCCCTCCTCCAGCGGCCGGGCCTCGTCCGGCAGCATGATCGGGATGCCGTCCCGGATCGGGAAGGCGAGCTTGGCCTTGTCGCTGATCAGCTCCTGCCGCTCGGCGTCGTAGCGCAGTGGCTCCTTGGTCAGCGGGCAGACCAGGATCTCCAGCAGCTTGGGATCGACCGTGGCCCGTTCCTCTCCCATCCGTGCGGCCTCCTTCACTGCATCCGCGACTTGGGTCCGGCAGCGCCGTGGGCCGCCATCTCGAACAGCGCCTGCATCATGGCCACCCGCTGGCTCTCGCTTGAACACTCGAGCAGCGCCTGCTTCTCGCTCGGCTCGAAAGGGCAGGCCATGGCGAGGCAGGTGGCCAGCGCGTCGTCGCTGGCCCGGTCGATCGCGTCCCAATCGGCGGTGAGCCCGTGGCGCTCGAAGTAAGCCCGGAGCGCCGGGATCAGGCTGCCGCGGTCGACGGTGACCGGCGCCGGTTCCGGCAGGTCGCCGGCGAAGCGGCTGTAGTCGGCACGGACGCGCCGATAGAGCAGGCCGTCCTGCTCCAGCTCGCGCGCGATGGCGAAGCGGCAGACGCCGGTCAGCGTGATCAGGAAGCGGTTGTCGGGCGTCTCGGAGAATGAAGTGATGCGGCCGATGCAGCCCACCGGGTAGACCTCCGGCGCATCGAGCTTCGCCTGCGGGTCGGCCGGCTGGATCATGCCGATCATCCGGTGTGAGGCCATCGCGTCCTGGGTCATTTCCAGGTAGCGGGGCTCGAAGATGTTGAGCGGCAGCCGCCCGCGTGGCAGCAGCAGGACCCCCGGCAGAGGGAAGATCGGAATGACGCGTGGCAGCTCGTCGATGCCGCCCGGTTCGGGTCCGGCGGTCACGCCATGCCTCAGGAGAACAGGATCGACGAGAGCTTGCGCCGGCCGGCTACCGTGAGCGGGTCCGCGTGGCCCAGGGCCTCGAACAGCTTGAGCAGCTGCTGGCGCGCGGCCTCGTCGTTCCACTCCCGATCCCGGCGGATGATCTCGATCAGCTCGTCGATGGCCTGCTCGTTGCGGCCAGCACCGTGATAGGCCATGGCGAGATCGAAGCGCGCCTGGTGGTCGCCGGGGTCCTGGGCAAGCCGCGCCTGAAGCTCGGCCGTGTCGCCATCAGCCTCACCGGCCTGCTCGGCGAGCGCGAGGGCCGATACCGCGCTCTCGACGTCGGCGTTCTTGAGCGTCTCGTCGTCGAGCCCGTCCACCAGCTCGCGGGCCTCCTGGAGGTCGCCGGCACCGACGAGGCAGCGCACCAGCCCTGCGATCGCCGCCGCCTCGCCCGGCACCTGGCGCAGGATCTGGCCGTAGATGTTGGACGCGGTGGCGAAATCGCCAGCATCCAGCGCGTCCTTGGCCTGCTCCAGTGCCTGCTCCAGCGGCGAGGGGCCCATGGGTCCCACCAGCCGCTCCACGAAGCGCTTGATCTGGCTTTCCGGCTGGGCGCCCATGAAGCCGTCCACCGGCTGCCCCTTATCGAAGGCGAACACGGCCGGAATCGACTGGATGCGGAGCTGCTGCGCGATCTCCGGATTCTCGTCGATGTTGATCTTGACCAGCGCCACCTTGCCGCCGGCGTCTCTCACCGTCTTCTCCAGGATCGGCGCGAGCTGCTTGCAGGGACCGCACCAGGGCGCCCAGAAATCGACGATCACCGGCGTCTGTTGCGACGCCTCAATCACGTCGGCGGCGAAGCTCTGGGTGGTCGCGTCCTTCGGCTGCGCGGCACCGCCGGCCGACTGGCCAATGAGGGTATCCATACCCACATGCTCCCGGCTGGAGAGGATTCGATTGGGAAAATGTACATGGCAGCTTGCAACGGGCCTTGCAAGCCTGCCCCCGGGCCGGTCGAGCTCCGGTTCGAGTTCTGCCCTCTGCTCCGACTTCGGTTCGGCCTATTCCGTCGGCGTGACGCGGCGCAGCGTATCGAGCAGGGCCGGGTCCAGGGGGTCGAGAGGCTGGCCCGCGATCTCTTCCGCCGCGGCCCAGATCTGCGGCAGGTGCCCCACCATGGCGGAGCGGCCCGCGTAGCTCTTGACGACATACTGGTTGTTGGCCCAATCCGACGCCGCGCAGCCGTAGTGGTTCAGGATGCGGTTGATCAGGGCGACGCGGTTCAGGCGGCCGAGATAACGGGCGCGCCCGCTCTCAGGCTCGGCCGCTCGGCCCGCGTCGGTTCCGGCCTCGGTCCAATGTGTGCTGCCGGTCATCATCGTACAGAATGCACACACGACAGCGCCTCCCCTGGCGTGCGCGGCCCCGCGCCACCTTGGTGCTTGTATCAGCGTAGCCCGGTGTTCGAGTCTGGAGAAGGTGGAAAGGATAGACTCGTCCCAGACCGTCGATTAGCAATGTCGGGTGGTGTTCGGTTCAAAGGGCAGACCTGTAAGCGCAGAGATAAAGGACTATCACCGATGATCGGACCCATACACCCGGGTGTCACCCTGCGTGAAGACTTCATGGAGCCGCTCGACCTGAGCGCGAACGGCCTCGCGGAGGCTCTCGGCGTCCCCCAGAATCGGATCAGCGATATCGTGCGTGGCCGGCGTGGCGTCACCGCCGACACCGCGCTCAGGCTCGAGCGCGCCTTCGGGGTGTCTGCTGCCTTCTGGCTCAACCTGCAGTCGCACTACGAGCTTGAGGTCACCAGACGGGACGCTGGCAAGACAATCAAGAAGTCGGTCAGGCGGCTTTCAAGCGCCGCCTGAAACGCACGCCATCAGGACGTGGCGAGTTCGGCGAGCAGGCCGTAGTGATCCGAAACCGGTAGCGGCTCGCCATCGGGAAGCGGCACCAGCGGCTCGTCAAGCACGGTGCGCACGGCGGACACGGCGACTCCGAAGCCGCCGCCCGACCGCACGAGGATATGGTCCACCCGGCGGGCGGGGCCGGAAGCCTTGCCGCGATTGAGCGGGTTGGCCGGATTCCAGGTGCCTTGAGGTCGGGCGTCATCCGGCAGACCGGCGGCAACGTCCGCAAGGCCAGCGGCGCCCAGGAGTCGGTCCATCACAGGGTCTGCGGCCGGATCGCAGTTGAAGTCGCCGGCGAGCACGACCGCGCCGTCGAAGGGCGCGCCAGCAGCCTCGATCGCTTGGGCGATCTGCGCGCTCCGCCGGTCGGGTGCGCCCCGGCGCCGCTTGCGCCGATAGGCGCCGCCGGCGGTGGCGTGGAGGTTGATGACGCGGACCGGGCCGAAGCCGGGCGATTGCACCGTGCAGGCGAGCATCCCGCGCGGGCCGAAGAGGCCTTCTTCCAGCGTCTGCCGCGCGAAGGCGGTGCACGAGGTGTCTGTCATCGGGTGGCGCGAGAGGGTGAGCAGCCCCGTGCCATAGAAGCGGCTGTCCTCGGCGATGCCGGCGCTGTGGGGGTAGAGATCGCGAAGCTCCGCCGCCAGTCTCACCTTGACACGCTGCGGCACCAGCTCCTGCAGGAGGACGATATCGGCGTCCACGTCGCGCAGCGCAGGCGCGAGGTGCGCGGCACGCGCGACCACATGAGGCACGTCCTCATAAAGCGCGACGCCGAACAGGCGGATCTCGGTCAGGCCAGTATTGAGAGTGAGGATGCGCAGCATCGGCGCGCTACGGTCCTGGCCCTGCCCGGATCATGGGCCGAGAGCTGCGGTTGACCAGGAAGAGGCCGGCGAAGAGCAGCGCGACGGCGAGGCCGATCCACGGGCTCGGCACCTCACCAAAATAGAGTGCGGCCCAACCCATCCCGCACAGCGGGCCGATGTAGCCGTTGGTCGAGAAGAAGACTGGCCCGACCATGCGAATGATCTCCAGCCCGAGCACGAAGAAGCACGCGGTGAGCGCGCCGCCGCCGATCAGCGACCAGTCGCCGTCGGTCATGGTGCCGTCGAACAGCCACCAGCTGTCGGCGACGGCCATCACCGGCAGCATCAGGATCGCGCTCGCGAAGGCGATGCCGCAGGTCAGCGGGATCGGCTGGCTGCCGGCCGGGCGAAGGAAGACCACCGTAACGCTGCCGAAGGCGTAGCAGACCGGCGAGCCGAAGGCCAACAGCAGCCACGGCGCCATGCCGGGCTCCGGCAGGCTGGCTCCCGGCGCCAGTACCACAAGGATGCCCGCGAGACCAAGCATGATGCCTGCGACCCGCAGCAACCGCACGGTGTCGATCTTGAACAGGATCGAGAAGGCGTAGGTCAGGATCGGCGAGAGCGTCAGCGTCAGCGCCACCGCGCCGACCGGCACTCTGGGCGCGGCCAGCGCAAGCAGAGTGTAGGGGAGCGCGATGCCGATGAAGCCGAAGATGAAATAGAAGCGAAGGTAGGTGCCGCTCAGCTTCGGGCGCTGCCCCATCGCGAGGCCCGCGATCAAGGCGACCGCCCCCGCCGTCACGCCCTGCCAGAAGACGAAGGGAAACGTCGGGACGCCTTCGGTAATGGCGATCCGGTTCAGCGAGAAGGTCATGGCGTAGCTGGAGGCGCCGAAGAGCAGCATGGCGAGGGGCACCAGGTGCCCGCTGCTCTGTGCGGCGCGGCTCACGAAGGCCGCCCGTCACTCCGGGAGGCCGATGGTGAGGCCACCGTCGATGACGAGCGATGTCCCGGTAATCCAGCGGGCGTCGTCGGAGGCGAGGTAGACGAATCCGTCGGCGATATCACGCGGCGTGCCGATGCGGCCCAACGGCGTGCGGCCCGCGGCGCGGGCGAGGGAGGCGTCCGGATCCGGTTGCTCGGCGATAAAGCCCTCGAACATCGGCGTGTCCACGAAGCCGGGGCAGACGCAGTTGGCGCGGATGCCGCGCGGCGCTCCGTCCAGCGCCATGCAGCGCGTGAGCATGATAAGCCCGGCCTTGGAGGCGACGTAGGCGGCATCCTGGCGCGCCGCGACGACGCCGGCGATCGAGGCCGTGCTCAGGATCGCGCCGCCGCCTACCTCGGCAAAGTGCGGCCAGAACGCTTTCGAGACCCGGTACGCGCCGCTCAGGTTGATGTCGATTTCGCGCTGCCACTCGGCTTCCGAGAGCTCGGCGACTCCACCCAGAATGGTGACGCCGGCATTGTTCACCAGCACGTCGATCCGGCCCAGCGCCGCCAGTGCCTCCTCCGCGAGGCGCGCCGCGTCGTCCTCGCTGGTGATGTCGACGCGCACCGCGTGCGCGGTGCCCCCGTTCGCGATGACCGACGCGGCGACGGCGGCGGCGCCCTCTGCGTCCAGGTCGGCACAGACGACCGCCGCGCCTTCCTCGGCGAAGCAGAGCGCCGTCTCGCGGCCGATGCCCGACGCGGCACCGGTGACGACGGCGTTCTTACCGGAGAGTCTCACGGAGGTTGGGGGCAGGCCCGCTCACGCGGGCATGGTCTCGTTCCGGCGCTCAGCCCGGGTTGGCCAGGCGCCTGCGCTTGGCTCTACCCATGGCGATCAAGCCGACAACCGCGAACAGGCTGAGGAAGATCATGATGACCAAGCCGGCCGTCGACACATAGGCCCATTCAAGATCGAAGAACGTTAACTTGTATATGTAGACCGATACGGTTTCGGTCGAGTATCCGGGTCCTCCTTTGGTCATGATCCACATGATGTCGAACAGTTTGAACGCTTCAACCGAGCGAATGACCAGTGCGATCACCATCACGATCTTCATTCTTGGCAGGACGATGCGCCAGAATTTGTGAGCCCAATTGGCGCCCAACAGAGTCGCCGCCTTCAACTGATCCTCCGGCACCGAGATGATGCCGGCAAGCAAGATCAGGAACATGAGCGGCGTCCATTGCCAGATGTCGGCAACCATGATGGCGATCATCGAGCGGATCGGGTGCCCCAACCAGACGACATCGAAATCGAGGCCGGTAATCCCGCTGATGATCTGGTTGATCGGGCCATTGCTCTGGAAAAGCATGAAGAACATGTAACCGGCCACGGAGGGCACGATCATCATCGGCATCAGCAGGATGACGTAGAATATGCGTTTGCCATGGAAACGATCGACAAACAAAACTGCGAGACCGAGGCCGAGAAGGAACTCGATCGGCACGACGACGGCCATGATAAGGAAGGTTCGTCCGATCGATCCCCAGAGGCGGCCGTCCTGGAAAATCTCGACGTAATTATCGAACCAATTGAGTGATTCAAAGGCATAAATCCATGTGGTTCCGTCGAGCGGACCCCACCAGGTCAAGCTCAGATAAATCAGCATGAGCGCGGGGAAGGTGACGATGAAAACCAGCAGCAATTGCGCCGGTATCGTCATCCTGATGCCGAGCCTCCTGCCCAGCCGCTCGATCGAGAGCGAACTGCCGCGAGGGACCGGTGGGCCGGAGTCTGCCGTTACTTCCGTCATTGCTTCAGCGCCCCGAAGGTAAGCCCGCGAACCAGGTGCTTCTGGATGATGATGCCGAGAACCACCGGCGGGATCGCGGCTACCAGACCCAACGCCGCCTTGGCACCGTACATCGGACCGGTCATCGCGACGCTGAGCTCGCTCATGTAGACGGGGATCGTCACCCAATCCTTCCGGGTCAGCAGCAGGGCGATGAGGTAGTCGCTCCAGTTCAGGATGAAGACGAACAGGCACGTCGTTGCCAGCGGCGCCTTCACCATGGGCAGAGTCACCCTGTAGAACACGCGCCAGTGGCTGCAGCCTTCGACCAGCGCCGCCTCTTCGATTTCAAGGGGCACTTCATCGAAGAACGTCATCATCAGCCAGAAGGCGAAGGGCAGGGTGACGATGCCGTAGATCAGCGCCAGTCCCCACCAGGTATCGACCATGCCGAGGAAGGTCCACATGACCATCACCGGGATGACCACGGCGATGGGTGGGAACAGGCGGAGCTGAAGGACGCCGAGGGGCAGATTGCGGCCGACCGCAAAGCGCGACACCCCGTAGGCGCCGAGCGTGCCGGCGAAGACCGCGATCAGCGTTCCGAACGACGCGATCAGCAGGCTCGACAGGATCGGGCGGATGGCGATGCGGTCCAGCGTGACGATGACCTCTTCCGTCTCGCCGGTGAAGATGTATTCGAAGTTGCCGAGCGTGGGATTCTTGGGCAGCCACGTGACGTCGGCGATGGCGGTCGTCCACTCCGCCACCGGCTTGAACGCCATCGTTGCCATCCAGGCGATCGGTATCAGCGCGATTACGATCGCCAAGAGTATGGCAAGATAACGCAGCCCTTCGTACACGAAGCGATTCGACAAGGGCATCCGAACGCTCACCGTGGTGTCGCGTGCATTATCGCAAATCCAGAGGAGGGGCGCCATGTCCGAGAGCCGGACCGAGTCTCCCTGGCTGGGTTACCCCCTGGAGCGCAAAGAAGATTTTCGTCTGACCACCGGCGGCGGCCATTACATCGCCGATCTGAGTGCGCCGGGCACGCTCCACCTTGCTTTCGTGCGCAGCGCGCACGCCCACGCCCGGCTCCTGTCGATCGACGCAAGCAAAGCCCGCGCCCTGCCGGGGGTGGTGGCGGTGGTCACCGGCGAGGACATCAGGGACGAAATCCGTCCGCTGCCACTGCCGGTCGTCCTGCCGGCGTTCCCGGCCCGCTATCCGACCTTCTGGCCGCTTGCCATCGACAAGGTGAAGTTCCACGGCGAGCCGGTCGCGGCCGTCGTCGCGAAGGACGCTTACGTTGCGGAAGACGCAACCGAGCTGGTCGAGATCAAGTACGAGCCGCTCCCGGCGGTCGTGGATACCGAGGCCGCATTGAGTCCCGACACGCCTCTCGTCCACGAGGATTGGGACGACAACCTGATGTTCGGTGGCACGCTGACTGGCGGCGACGACCCCGAGGACCAGGCGCGCAACGCCGCCGAGGTCGAGCGGCTGATCGACGAGGCCGATGTCGTGGTGAGGCGGCGCTTTCGCGTCCACCGCACCGGCGTGACGCCGCTTGAGACCCGCGGCGCGCTCGCGGTCTGGAGCCCCGACGGCGATCTCACGGCGTGGATCACGACCCAGCGTCCGCACATCGACCGCCTGGCGCTGGCGGATCAGCTCCGCATCCCGTCCCACCGGATCCGAGTCATCGCACCGCGCGATCAGGGCGGCGCGTTCGGTGTCAAGGCGCCCTTCTATCGGGAGCCCACGCTGGTCTGCCATATGGCGCGGACGCTCGCCCGCCCGGTGCGCTGGATCGAATCGCGCGAGGAGCACCTCATGGCTGTGAGCCAGGAGCGCGATCAGACCCACGACATCGAAGTCGCCGCCACCGCCGACGGGCGGATCACAGCGGTTCGCGACCGTGCGCTCGGCGACGCCGGCGACGGGTGCTCCGGCGTCTACTGGGGCTACGTCATGCCGCTCACCGGCGCCGCCTATCTGCCCAACGCGTACGACTTGCCGACCTGCGACATCAGCATCCGGGTGGCCGTGACCAACAAGTCGTCGCTCTCTCCGGCACGCGCCTTCGGCCGCTTCCCGACCCGCTTCGTCATGGAACGGTGCATCGACCTGGTTGCGCGTGCGCTCGGGATGGAGCCGGCGAAGGTGCGGCGCCGCAACTTCGTGCGTAGCTTCCCCCACGTCATCTGCACAGGCGTGCACTACGACAGCGGGGACTTTGCCAAGACCTTCGAGAACCTCGTGGAGCAGATCGATCTGGAGGGCTTTCGCAAGGAGCAGGCTACGGCGCGCGCCCGCGGCCGATATCTCGGAATCGGTTTCGGCGTCGGCGTCGAATCTTCGGGCGTCGCGTCCGAGGTGCTCGTCCCGATGGAGAACCAGCCGGGCTATGGCGCCGCGACGGTGCGGCTCGACCCGCACGGCAAGGCGTTCGTGTTCGAAGGCGACGCTCCCGGCGGTCAAGGCCACGAGACGATGCTGGCACAGGTCGCCGCCAACGAGTTCGGCATCCACCCCGACGACATCGTCGTGACCGTTGGCGATACGGGAAAGACCCCGTTCGGCTCGGGCACGATCGGCGCCCGCGCCGGCTCCTACACCGCCAGTGCCGTCGCCGTGGCCTGCCGCGTCCTCAAGGAGAAGATCGGCCGCTTCATGATCCACGATCTCGGCCTCGCCGGTGCGGAGCCGGCCGACTTCACCTTCGCGAACGGTCAGGTGGTCTACGCCAGGGACGACAATATCCGGCGCTCATTCGTGGAGATGACACAGCGGATCATCATGCGGCCCATCGACCTGCCGCCGGACGAGAGCGGCGGCCTCGAGCACACTGCGTTCTTCGAGGCGGAAAAGCCGCTTATCTGTTTCTCGTGCCACGGCGCCATCGTGGGGGTCGATCCGGAGACCGGCCAGTTCACCATCGAGCGCTACGTGACGTCGGAGGATTTCGGCGTCGTGATCAACCCCCGGATCATCGAGGGTCAGGTGCAGGGCGCCGTCGTGCAGGGGCTCTCGAACACCATGTTCGAACAATTCGTCTACGACGAGAACGGCCAGCAGCTCAGCACGAGCCTGGAGACCTACCAGATCGCGCGCGCTCCCGACGTGCCGCCCATCACGGTGACCCACGCAGGCGTGCCCTGCCCTTACACCCCGTTCGGCGCGCGCGGCGCGGGCGAGGGCCTGCCGGGGCCGGTTCCCGCGGCGCTTGCCAACGCCGTCTCGGATGCGCTTCAGCCCTTCGGTGTGGAGATCGACGAGCTACCGCTCCGGCCTGATCGGATCTGGGCCGCAATCCGGCGAAGCGCAGGGGCCGCGCGCTGATCGGGAGAAAGGGGCGACGGGCGGCGCGTCCGCCCGTCGCCTGTCTGCCTTACGCCTTGTCGACGATGGTCGGCCAAGCTGCCTTGTTGCTGGCGCGGATGGCCTCGATCATCTTGTCCTCGCCCTTCTTCTTGATGATCTTGCGCCATTTCTTGGAGGCGTTCTTCATGGCCTCTTCGGGCGTGATGTCGCCGATCAGGGCCCGCTGCAACTCCTCGTCCAGGCCGTTGTCGAATGCGGACTGGCCGGCGAAGTTGATCGTCGGTGCGGAGCGCTTGATGGTCTCCTGAATCACCTCCACGTGATCCTTGTGGTAGGTCTGCTGCACCAACGGATCGTCGAAGTTGGCCTTCTGGAACGGATCGAAGTAGCCGGCCGGGTTGCCCGACATCCAGCTAAAGATGCGCGAGCAGCTCGCCCACTGGAGGAAGAGGTAAGCGGCCTCCGGATATTCGCTCTGCGCCGAGACCTCGGCATTAATGTTGAGGTAGAGCACGCTCCGGCGGATCAGGTCGTCTCCGAACCAGTTGCCCACCGGGAGGAACGAGCCCAGCTTGCCCGACGCTGGCGTGGCGGGCGTTCCGTCGGCGTTCATCCGGTCGTTGAACTTCCGCAGGTTGGTGTACGTGCTCATCATCACGCCGGTGCCCTGAGCCATGCTCCCGTAAGCCTCCGACCAGGTCCAGCTAAGCGCATCCTTGTTGGCCCACTGCCGGCTCCTCACATGCTCCTCGGCGGTTTTGATGCCGAGCTCCGTCTCGAGCAGCGGGTTTCCGTCGTCGTCGAAGTACTGGAAGTTGGGTTTGTCCTGCCCCACGTAGCGCATGAAGTAGGTGCCCAGACCCCAGAACGGGCTGAACAGATTGACGGTTCCGTTCATGCCCTTCTCGAAGAAAAATTCGGCGATGTTGTCAGCGTGTTCCCAGGTCTGCGGCTTGCCCAGCTCCCAGCCGTAGCGGTCGCTGAACTCCTTCACGTTCTCGGGATCCTCGAACAGGTCCTTGCGGTAGACCCAGGTCTGGAAGTCGCCGTCGAAGGAGATCGTGTAGTAGGAGCCCGCATACTTGTAGAGAAGATCGGCGATCTCCGCAGTCGGCGCCCCGCGCGCGGGGTCGTTCCAGTCGGGCTGATACTTTTCGACGTACGGATCCAGATTGACGATGCCGCCGGTGGCGACGAGGTCGCCGACATTGCTCCACAGCGCGGAGTAGATGTCGTACACGCCGGCCTGGGTGGTGATGTCCTGGAGAACCTTGGTCACCATCTCCACTTCGCCGGAGCCGCTGAACTCGACCTCGATCCCGGTCTCTTCCTTCCACACGTCGTGGACGGTTGGCGCGCCCTCCGGGAAGGGCTTGGTGAACTGGCCGATCGCACCCGAGAAGAGCAGGAAGCTCAGCTTCTCGGGCGCCTTGCCCTCGGCCTTGAGCTTCTTGATGCCTTCGATGGCCCGCCCCTCAGGCATGTCCTCGTTGTACTGATAGCGCTCGGCCCCCGGGAAGCCCGTGGGGCCGCCGGTCATCCCAGGTGCCAAGCCCGCCGCCCGCGCGGGACGGATGTACTTGGGTGCGATGCCGATCGGCGAGGTGAGCACTAGGCCTGCGGCGCCGGTCTTCAGCGCCTGCCGTCGCGTGATCCTGATCCCCATTGAAGCCTCCCTTGCTCCTTCCGATTGAGCGGTCCGTGCCGTCGAACCTGTTTGTCGCCGTACCTTACTATATACCACGTGCGCGCGACGCCATGCATCCTCCAAGCGGTGCCGATGTCGTCGCCTGTCGTCGTGCCTTTGGCCGCTGGGGCGCGACCATCGTTGGCAGCGTATACCTGCCGATGGTGGTCTTCGAGCCGGGGCCTCGGGCCTGTCGTGCAGGCGATGCCGGAGGCATGATGGCTCTACCATGAGCATTAGAGACGCCGTCATTGCCGCGTTGCGCGAAGCCGCCGACCCGGAGAGAGCCCCGCAGCAGCAGGCCTACATGAAGTCCGACATGCCCTACTTCGGCGTGGGCGTACCGCAGTGCCGGCGCATCGCCGGTGCCGTGTTCAGGGGGCACCCGCTGCCTGACGCCCACGCCTGGGAGGCGGCGATTCTGGACCTCTGGCGCAACGCCGCCTACCGCGAGGAGCGCTACGCGGCGGTCGAACTGCTGCTGTTCGGGCGCTATTCGCACTGGCTGGAGCCGGCGAGAGTTCCGTTGATCGAGGAGCTGGTGGTCGTCGGCGCCTGGTGGGACTACGTGGACGCGATCGCCGGCCGGGGGGTGGGGATCATGCTCGCCGCCAACCCGCGCCCGATGAAGGCCGTGCTGCGCGAATGGGCGAAGGACGACAACATCTGGAAGCGGCGGACCGCGATCCTCGCCCAGCTTCGGGCCAAGCAAGGCACGGATACAAGGCTGCTGGCCGACGCGATCCGGCCGTCCATCGGCGAGCCGGAGTTCTTCCTGCGCAAGGGCATCGGCTGGGCGTTACGCGAGTACTCCAAGACCGATCCGGCCTGGGTGCTGGCCTTCGTTAGCGCTCATCCCCAACTCTCGGATCTGAGCCGGCGCGAGGCGCTCAAGCACCTGGAGCGCACGAACGCGGACGGTCGCTAGGCCAAGCAAGTCCTGGCGTGACGCAGGCCGTGACCCAGGATTGACGATCTGAATCCCGAAAAGTAGGGTAAGCGCATAGATGTTTATGCGCTTATGTGTGGGAGTGTGGCCATGACCCGATGGAACCTCTCTATATCGGAAGAGACCGACCGGACGGTTCGCATGTTTCTTGCCCGCAACGGCGGCAAGAAGGGCGATCTATCCCGATTCGTCGATGAAGCTGTGCGCCGCCGCGTATTCGATCTTACCGTCAGCCAGGTCAAGGAGCGCAATGCCGATTTGGACCAACGGGAGTTTCTCGGCCTGATCGACGACGAGGTGAGCGCGGCCCGTGCGGGTCGTTCTTGACACCAACATCTTGATCGGCGCCCTGATCACCAAGGGCACCCCACCGGACAGCTTGTATCAGGCATGGCTTCGCGGCGAGATCGAGCTTGTGACATCCACTGCGCAGATCTGCGAGCTGGCCGACGTCCTCGCCAGAAAGCGTCTCCAGAGGTTTCTCGACGCCGACGAGGCGGCGGCCATCGTCGAGAACATCGGTACCCGCGCCGTCATCCTCGACGAGCTTCCGAGCGTCTCTCACTCTCCCGATCCCATGGACAACCAAATCTTGGCGACCGCTATCGCTGGAGACGTCGACCTGATCGTCTCCGGTGACAAGAAGCACATGCTCGCGCTCCGGGAGGTCGATGGCATTCCCATTGTGACCGCTCGCGAGGCCCTGGAGCTGCTGCGTCAGGCCTGAGAAATGCGGGCTGGAGCAGCACGCGATCGCCGTACTTCGCGATCAGATCACGAGCGGGCCTCGCCCGCACCGACGTGAGTGGCCAAATGGTCGGTGAGGTCGCGGGCATCGTCGGCGGTGCCGTGGATGAAGCTCGACTTGCGGCGGCGCAGGAAGTTGAGGCCGATGCGATAGACGCCCGGCGCCTCCGTCACCACGCCGCCATCGTGGCGTAGCCGGCCCTTGCGATCGAAGACGGGAAGATCAACCCAGGAGTGATCCGGCTCGTAGCCGGTCGCCCAGATCACCGTCCGCACGCCTTCCTTGGCGAGGTCGAGGGTCAGCGGCGGCGACTCCTCGACCCGCGTCGGCTCGAAGCGGTGCGGCGGCTCGAATTCGTCGCCACACCCGTTCTCGTCGACCCATTCGTCGATGGTGTCGAGCAGCCGGCCCTGCTTCAGATCCGCGAGGTTGCACTTGTTGCGGAGCGAGCCCGAGAACTGCGCCTTGCCGTCCAAAAACCCCATGAGCGAGCCCACCAGGCGCACGCCATGATCGGTGAGATCGTTGAGATTGAGCGTCGCCCGCTCGGGCGTGCCGACCAGCTGCGGCGAGGGAACCCGGCGCGCACGGACGATGTCGTCCACCTCGTCGTAGCGCTCGTCGTGCAGCCCGGTGCAGTCCATCCACCACAGGATGTCCTTGCCGCGATAGGTGCGCGGCATGCGCACGTGCTCGCCCACGGCCAGCGTCACGGGTCGGCCCGAGCGGTGCACCTCGTCCGCGATCTGAACGCCGGTCGCGGACGCGCCCACCACCAGCACGCCGCCCTCCGGCAAGTCCGCCGGCCGCGCGTAGTCCATCGGCGTCACGGATTCGATGGCTGCGGGAAGCGCGGCGGCGACAGTCGGAAGCTTCGGGACGTTGAAGCCGCCGGAGGCGATCATCACGGTCGGACACCGCCAGACGCCCCGGTCGGTGACCACCTCATAGTCGGTGCCGTTCTTGGTAAGCGATTCGACGGTGGTGCCGGTCTCGAGCGGCGGCGCAACCAGCCGGGCGTAGCGTTCGATGAACGCCACCACCTCGGCCATGGTCATGAAGCCGTCGGGATCGTCGCCGTCGTAGGCGAGGCCGGGCACCTTCGTCTGCCAGTTTGGCGTGAGCAGGCGGAGCGATTCCCAGCGCTCCGTCCGCCACGTATGAGCCACCTCGCCGCGCTCGATCACCACATGGTCGATGCCGCGCGCGGCGAGGCAATGGCTCACGGCGAGGCCGGCATGACCGGCCCCGACCACGACGGTCGTCGTCCGCATGGCGCCGGTCAACTGACCTCGACGGTGACGTTCGTCGGGTTGGTCAGGATATCGTACACCGCCGAGCGCTTCTGCGATTGGGCGACCAGCGCCTCGATTTCGGCAGGCGTGGCGTCGGCGTCGATATCGTATGTGACCTTGACGTTGCTGAACCCGTTCCGGACCTCGGGATCGGCGCCCAGGATGCCGGCGATATCCATGTCGGCTTCGACCGTGGCCTTGACCGAACGCAGCTGAATCTCTCTCACCTGCGCGACGGCGGCGACGCCCGCGGTTAGGCAGCTCGCCAGGCCCGTGAGCACGATCTCCACCGGCGTGGCGGCGTTGTCCTCGGCCGCGAACACCAGGGGATGATCGGACTCGAACGCGTAGCTCGCCTTGTGGTCGTTCTCCTGGCCGAGGCCGAAATAGCCTTCCACCTGTGTCTTGCTGTGCGTGCCGTGGAGCCACTCGTTGGTGACCCGCCACTTGAACTGGCCCGCTTCAGGCTGGTCGCCCAGGATGTTGCGGGCGCCGAGCAGGTGCTCGACGTTGACGCCGTTTAGGCCGGGGGTTGTGCTGGTGTCGGACATGCGATTTCTCCTGTTGAGCGTGGATGTCGGGCGTTGACACCGCTCCTCTCGATGGCGGTGCCAGAGGCTTAGAGGACCGCGAGGCCCCCATCGGTCTCACCCGGTGGGATCGGCTACGAGCGGTAGCCTAGGTACAGAGGCAGCGGGACGCGGCCCCCGGAGGGGCGAATGGTTGGGCGCACAGAGTCATCATCTGGCGGTACTCCTCTCGTCTCCTACGCGCTCTACGAGCGCCGAGAGCGGAGTTCCGCCTCCGGCTAACTCATCGATCAGGCATTGGCACCGCTCTTGGCGGTTGCCGCGGCTTCGAAGGGCCTGTCCCTCCACCGCTCTGGATGAGCGCGTCCTGTGCGCGCATGAAACACAAACCGGCCCGCGTGGTCAACAAAATGTCGCCGCCTGACCGCGCCGGCTAGGCTTCCGCCTTGGCTACCACCTGCTGCGGCGCTCCGGCTCCGCTGCTCGGCAGCCAGAAGGCGATGATGCCTACCAGCGCCGCCGAGCCGCCGAGGCCGACGAAGAGCCAGAGGAAGCCGCCGGAGACGCCGTGCAGGCCCGCAACCAGCGGTGCCGCGATCGCGCTCGCGCCGAGGCCCAGCAGGAACTTGATGCCGAAGATTCGCGCCCGCCAGCTCTCCGCCGTGTAGCGCGTGACCAGCGCGTCCTGAATCGGGATCTCGCCCACCACCACCATCATCATCGCGAGGGCGACAATGATCAGTCCGTGTCCCGCGAGCACGCCGGCGGCGGCGATCAGCGGCGCCTGCGCGAACAGCACCGCGATCCAGACCGGCTTCGCCGGGTAGCGGTCGATCAGCCAGCCGACACCGATCTGAGCGAAGGCGGCGATGGCGATGACGACCGAGACCAGCCCGCCGACGCCAAGCGCGCTGTCGGTGATCCCGGTGAGCCCGTCGTCGAAGAGCTTGGGCAGCGCGATGGTCGTGGTCTGGAACGTGAGCCCCGTGAGCGTCGTCGCGATGCCGATCACCAGCACCAGCCGCAACAGCGTGCCCGAGGGCTGGCCCCATCGCCCGCCCACGGAAGGGCGGGAGGGCGCCGCGTCGACGTTGCGCCACTGGCGGCAGACCGCGATGAACCAGAGCCCGATGAGCAGCGAGACCGCGCCCGGCACGATGAACGCCGCGCGCCAGCTGATCGCGTCGCTCAGCGACGCCGCGACGATCGCGGCCGCCGCAAGCCCGAAATTGCCGGCGACTCCGTTGATGCCGAGCAGCTTGCCGACCTTCTCCCGCCCCTCGACCAGCATGGCAATGCCGACGGGGTGATAGATCGAGGCGAAGAGGCCAATCAGCGTGAGCCCGACCGCAAGCTCGAAGGGCGTGCGGGCAAAGCCGGTGAGGATGGCCGCCGCGCCGATGCCGACGAAGAAGATCGCGAGCATCGCGGGCCGGCTCCAGCGGTCCCCGAGCCAGCCAGCCGGCAGCGTGCCCGCGGCGAAGGCGATGAAACCGGGCACGGCGAGCGAGAGAAGCTCGCCGTACGAGCGGTCGAACACGCCTTCGAGGGTGAGCACCACCGTCGGGTAAAGCAGCAGGAACAGGTGGTCGAGCCCGTGCCCGACGTTGATGAAGAGAATGCGGGAGCGGTCCGCCATCGCGTCCTCAGCCGGTCTTCCCGTGCCGGGGGCCGGGCCGCATCCCCGGCGCGCGGCGGGCGCGGAATGGAGCGGGTGAAGGGAATCGAACCCTCGT
Organism: Alphaproteobacteria bacterium; assembly: GCA_022826345.1. The sequence goes on along the minus strand of JAJDVB010000213.1, from coordinate 10,705 downwards.
CGTAAGCTTGGGAAGCTTCTGCTCTACCATTGAGCTACACCCGCCCTGCCCGCGAGGATAGGGGCGTGTCGCACGCCTCGCAAGCGGATCGGACACAGCTTCCAGAGCGGTCGCGGCGCACCGGACCGCACCGGACCATGGTGCGGTGGGCGGCTACGTGGGGCATCTGTACGATGGCGGCATGCAGCGCAACCTAGTTTCCTGGTGTAGGCGCGATACGTACCACCTCGTGACGCCCGAGAGCGCGTCAGCCCTGCGCGATGGCGATGCGGGGGCCTGTTAGTGGGGGCTGGGCCCGCCTTGCGGACAGGCGCACGGATCGCTTGCCGTGGCGCGGTGAGCACTGGGCTTGTACCAAGCAGACGCCTCATCCCTTGAGATCGATGCGCCAAGGCACATACACCGTCTCCCTTGCGAGGTGATTGCACAATGCACACATCTGTGCTTGACATTCGTCGTGAACCGAATCTTGGGAGGAAGGCAGATGACACGACATCAAGTGTGTGGAGGAGTTCGAGCAGTCGAGGCTCAACGGCCGTAACCATGCCCAAAGGCTCCCAGTCGCGAGCGGTGCTGGCACGAACGGCGCGGACACACCACTCGTATTTCGAGAGTTACAGTACCCAAACTCAGCGATCCGAACTAAATTAGCCCGCCAATTCAAGGAGCTCGTTTGGCGGACGATACTCGTCGGGTTTAGGTCACCACGAGAGAGGAGCGCAGCGAACATCCTAGGTTAGCTGCGGTAAAGCCTTGGAAGCAATTAACGTAGACCAACTATCTAGCATGACGTTGTCGGAGTTGAGAAAGTCTCTCTCTGAAAAGATGGACGCGGACGTCGTGCTTATAAAATGCGAAATTCGTCCACCATTGGACGATGAATTTCGAGTGGTCGTAGAGGAACTTAAGCGAGACGAAGATAAGGATAATCTTGTTGTTGTTCTCGAAACTGTTGGGGGTTTCATGGAAACCGCAGAGAGGTTAGTTGCTGTGATGCGTACTCATTACAGACACGTATCGTTCGTTATTCCAAATTTTGCCTATTCCGCGGGAACTGTGCTTGCTTTGTCCGGTGACGAAATCCTTATGGACTATTACTCGGTCTTGGGTCCCATCGATCCCCAGCTTAGAGACAGTGACGGCAAGTACGTTCCTGGTTATGGATACTTAGCTAAGTACAATGAAATCACGCAGAAAATCAACTCTAGCGCTGATCCTGCTGAATGTCGGGCAGAGTTAGCTTATTTGGTTAAGAGTTTTGACCCTGCTTTGCTGTTTCACGTTGAACAGGGAATACAGCACGGCATATCCTTAATTACTGAGTGGCTGCCCAAGTATAAATTCAAGAATTGGAAGAAGACAGAGGCACGAGGAAAAAGAGTTACGGATAACATGAAGAAGAGGCGAGCAAGAAAGATTGCACAAACGCTGGGGGACGCATCAAAGTGGCATTCCCATGGCCGAGGAATCTCGCTTAATGAGCTCGGTGGGTCAGACATAAAACTGTTAATCGATAATTTTGGTGCTAATCCAGAATTGAGCCAAGTTATTAGGCATTATCATGGCCTCGCTGTTGATTTCTATTCCGGCACGCGCGGTTTTATCCATTCGGCAAAGGGACTCAGGAAGGTGCACTGATGAAAGGGAAGTCCGATGGGGAGCGAGATGCACACAGGAAGGAAATTACGGACGCTAGGAAAAAAGCATCCAAATTGGGTATGCTGGAGTTTCTAGACGATCTTCCTGACACGCCGGACAGAAGTGTGGAAGTTCCCTTTCCATATGGAGCGACGGAAGCTCGACCACACGGTTGGGGAAAGACCAGATGCGACGATTAAAGGCAGGTGTTGTTGCCCGTAGGCAAATGCCAGAAACAGATCGTAGTGACAAATCTGGCCTCGTACGGGAAGCTGTTGCAGCTGAAGTGTTTGCAACTAGGGCGATTCGAATGCTCCACCAACGATACCACTCGAATCGTTTGCGGCACGAGATACTGCGACGAGCCCCCTCGCACAAGCATGGAGCACCGGGCTAGGCGAGACTGCCCTGTCGCTATAGTCGACTCCGAGCCGACTTGTTCCTGTACGCGATGCGCCCTTCCTTCAGGGCCCGAGCCTCCGCGATCAGCTGCTCCCGCGAGTGCAGGAGGTCGCCTACGGGCAGCCCCACGGAGGCCAACAGCCGATCCATGGTCTCGTCGTGGGCTTCCAGCGTGCCGTCGCCGAGGATGTGAGCCACGGCGACGCCGCGCTCGGCGAGGCTGCGTCCGACCAGCAGCGTCCGGTGGCAGTCGAGCGGCTCCCTCTCCGCGCACATCAGGGCAACGCGCTCCACCTCTGCCGTCTCTATCACCTGATCGATCCCCTCGCGGTAGAGCGGGGTTCGTGCCAGGCGGTCGTAGCGCACGCGGCCGTTCTCGTAGCACGAGCGATCTTCGGGGCGCCCACCGAGCGCGTGCCCCATGAAGAGATATGCGATGCCCTGCGCCTGCAGCGCGGCGTCGAGGGGCTTGCGGTTGAACTGTGGATTGAAGCGGCTGAAGGGCGCGGAGCGCACGTCGGCGAGCGTCGTCACGCCGTGTTGCCGAAGCAGCGAGACGAAGGTCTCCAGAGGGTGGTTGGAGTGCCCGACGGTCAGAACACGCGTTTCAATCACGGTCATGGGGCCGTTCCACCGTCGGGCCAGCCGATGCCCTGCTGCGGGCGATGGCGTTTCGTGCGCGCATGTGGTGAGGTGCGCCCAGCATCGCAACGCACGGCTGGAGGAGGGGAACGATGACACAGGACGCCACGGCGGAAGGGCTGGAGGCTGCCTTCCACGCATGGGCGCGCGGGCTCAACGAGGGCGACCTCGACGCCTTCTGGAGCGCCTTCGACGACGGCGCCGAGATCCTCGACGAGGACTATCCCTGGCGGATGACGCTGGAGGAGTTCAAGGACCATATCGACTTCCACGCCGGCGGCGACGGGTTGTGGGAGCACTTCAAGTGGATCCCGCGGGAGTTGAACGTCAGGGTCTGGGGCACCACCGGCCATGTCAGCGGCTTCTCGACCTTTCGCGGCAAGCCGCGCGACGCGGGCTTTCGGCAGCGCTTCATGGGCTTTACCCAGACCTGGTATCACACGGACGGCAAGTGGCGGCAAGTCTGCTGGCATCAGAGCCCGTTGCTCGGTCGCATCCACGGCGCCTCGCCAAGTTAGTAGAAGCACCGCGTCGGGTCACGTCACCAAGTGCGCTTCAAGCGGTAACATATGCGTTTCCGGTGCGGCCGACGCATCTAATTTGGTCCGGCATGGTCGAGTAGGCGGCCCTCGTCAGCTCCGCAGAGTGCGGTTCGCTGCTCGACCATTAATGCGGCTCATCCTTGGGCCCGTTAACCTTGATCTCCGACCCCGTTGCCAATCTCTGCCCCGCGAAGTCCCTTCCGAAACTCGCGCTCTCTCGAATGCGGGCGCTCCCGCCTGCACGGCGTACGGGTTCACTCAACGATCCCGCTTGCTCGCGGCGAGGCCCAATTCGGATTTACGTGCCGCAGAAGGGCATTGTGCGATATTCCTGAACCCTTCCTGGAAATTACTCCTGCTCTTCACAACCCCGCGAGTTCGTCATGCCTCGGAGTCTCCGATGCTTTCGACCCCGCCTAAAGCGCTATCGTAGAGTCATCATTTGCGACTGCCAATTCGGGCCTGTGCGGAATCCCGCGCTCGCCCGAACCAACCGCATGCGGGCATGAATCTGGCGAAACGATGACGAAGTCTGTAACGTCTTCTCTCGGACTGGAGTTAACTGATCGGGTCGTTCTTAAACTCCAGCATCAGCGCTAAATGCATTTTTCAAAAAAGCTCAGGCATTTGCGAGCGAGAGGCCGTTGTCGGCCCTTCTTTGTAACCACGGCACAAAATCGATTGTCGGTCTCCAGAAATTTGTCATCGAGAGTGATCAACGCACCGGACTCGAGATAACGCTCTATGAAATGACGCCAGCCCAGCGCAATGCCCTGGCCCGCAGCGGCGGCTTCCAGCACATACGTGTAGTTGTCATATTTCGCGTACCGGAGTTCGGAGCCGGGGCGCCCGACGACGTCGAACCAATCGTCCCACGACGCCCACCCCTCGTTGGGCCGCGCAATATCGAGAAACGTCAACTTGCTCCAATCGGTTACGGGTTGCCTGAGTGTTTCGGCATGAAGCGCGGCGTAGCCGGGCGAGCAAAGGGGGCTCACCTTTTCCTGGAGTATGACCGCACAGTCCTCGGGGGCGTTGGTTGCCGGATCCCACGACAGGAGGACATCCGCAACCGGCGTCGGCGGCAAGTACCGAATGTTATGTTGGTAAGTCAGAATCCGAATTCGAACCTGATCGCCGAGCGCCTTTTGGAGCGCGTCGTATCGCGGCATCACGAAAAGGTGCGATATCTCGTCCGAGCAGGCGATCACCAGCTCCACTTGCTCGACAGACGATAATTCGGCGACTTCGGCAGCGCCCGCGTGGATAGCGCCGAGGCCGATGGCGACTGCGTCACGATAGCGGCTGCCGGCGTCGGTCAGGCTCACCCCGGTCCGCGACCGATGAAACAGTCGAGTCGAAAGTTGCCGCTCTAGGCTCGCAATGTGTCGGCTGATGGCGGATTGCGATGTACGCAGCTCCCGAGCGGCGCGAGAAAAATTGCCGTGCCGCGCGGCACTCTCGAAAGCGATCAGAGCACTCGTCGGCGGAATCCGGTATGGTCCGCGGCCACTCATGTCCATTGTGGTATACTCTTGGAGTCCAAATGGCAATAATTCGCTGCGGTCTCGACAAATTTAATGCAGCGGCATATCAAGGAGAGCATGCGTTATATCGGGAATGACATCAATTGTGTTTGGGGTGAGACCGGTTCCATATTGGATTTTCTAATGACCCTGCTTCCAAAATCGAGCAAGGTCATCGGGCAAGGCGGTGGCACCTTGGGCCGGAGGGGGTTCTGAAAACCGATATTGTTGGACCCTGAAGGAAGTTCAGGTACGTCTGTAAGAGTAGGGACCGATTAACTCTCACCCGACAGCAGGTCATTGGGGAAACGGCGCGAAGGTGAGTGGAACGAAACTCGTTCGGGCACCCCCCGCGCAGCATATTCACCTGTGATTCTACCGTGAGCAGGCCGAGTACATTCACATTTGCGTCGAGTAACATCCCGACCCGGTCTTGATCATACCCCTTCAGGAATGCTCCCCCACTTCCGCGCTAGTCGCTTGACCCTTCGCCACCCGCTGTCAATCTGACGCGAAAAAGGACGGGGACTGACGGGAGGGAGACGAACGATGGAAGGCAAGCTCTGCGTCGTCACCGGCGCCACCGACGGGATCGGCCGCATCACCGCGCGGGCCTTGGCCGAGCGGGGCGCCGAGGTCGTGCTCGTGGGGCGCAACGCTGCCAAGGGCGCGGAGGTCTGCAAGGCGATCCACCGTTCGTCGCGAAACAGCCGCGTGCGCTTCGAGCAGGCGGACCTTTCGAGCCAGGTCGAGATCAGGGCGTTGGCGAAGCGCCTCACCGAGGGCCGCACCGCCATCGACGTGCTGGTCAACAACGTCGGCGCGATATTCAACCGCCGGCGTGAAAGCGCGGACGGCATCGAGATGACCTTCGCCCTCAACCATCTCGGCTACTTCCTGCTGACCGGGCTTTTGCTCGAGAGCCTGAAGGCGAGCGCCGCGGCCCGCATCGTCAACGTCGCCTCCGAGGCCCATCGCGGAGGACAGATGAACCTGGAAGACCCACAAGGGACGAAGCGCTACAGCGGTTGGCGCGCGTACCAGCAGAGCAAGCTCGCCAACATCCTTTTCACTTATCGCCTCGCGGCGCTGCTGGAGGGGACGAAGGTCACGGCGAATTGCCTGCACCCCGGCTTCGTCGCCAGCAAGTTCGGGCAGAACAACGGCTGGCTCTTCTCCACGTTTCTGAAGACTCTGATGCGGTTCTCGGCAATCGACGTCGAGGCCGGCGCGCGCACCAGCGTTCATGTCGCGACCAGTGCCGATATCGAAGGCGTCTCGGGCCGCTACTTCGACAAGAGCCGTGAAGCCACCAGCTCGCTCGTCTCGCGCGATGAGGAGACCGGGCTGCGCCTGTGGGAGCTGAGCGAAGGCCTGACCGGCCATCGCTACTGAGCGCGCAGCCCGCTATAAGGCTCTTCCGGCCGCATTGCCGATGCGGTCCGGGCCATGTCTGCCCCCGCCACCATCCACCCGATCGGAGCGATTGAATGTCCCTCAACGTCTATCTCTTCTTCGACGGCAACTGCCGCGAGGTGTTCGAATTCTACCGCTCGGTCTTCGGCGGCGAGTTCGCAATAATCCAGACCTTCGGCGACGGCCCGCCCGGCATGAACGTGCCGGATTCCGAGAAGGACAGGATTATGCACGTGTCGCTCCCCGTGGGCTCGACCGTGCTGATGGGCAGCGACAGCACGACGGCCTTCGGCCCGCCGCCGGCGGCGGGCGACAACTTCGCCATCTCCGTGAACGCTGAGAGCAGGGAGCAGTGCGACGACCTGTGCGCCAGGCTGTCCGAGGGCGGCACGGTGACGACGCCCCCGCAGGAGATGTTCTGGGGCGCCTACTTCGGCTGCTGGACCGACCGGTTCGGAATCAAGTGGATGGTCAACTGCGAGCTGGAAAAGGAGTAGGCCGACTCAATCTCCCGCCTCGCGGCGCGCGTCGCGGAGGTGCGCGGCGAGGCCCATGAGGCGGCGGTCGCGCCATGCCTGGCGGTCGCCGTGCTGCTCCATCGGCAACCGCCCTCGGCGCTCCTCGTGCGCCTTGGCAACCACCGCGTCGGACCAGGGCTGGGCCGGCTCCCCCTGCTTCACAAACTCGTAGAAGCCCTCGCCGAGACGCGCACAAAAATCCGCGAGCCCGCCCGGCGCGTTCAGGTCGATGGTCTCGAACGGCCCGATGAAGGACCAGCGCCGGCCGAGCCCGGCCGAGATCGTCGTGTCGATGTCCTTGGCCGTGGCGTAGCCGCCCTCCAGCAAGCGGAAGGCCTCCCACAGGAGCGCCGCCTGCAGCCGGTTGGCGATGAAGCCGTCGATCTCCCGCGTGAGCCGGACCGGTTCCATGCCGGCCGCCTCCATCAACGTCCAGCAGCGCGTGACCGTCTCCTCCTCGGTCCAGGGCGCCGGCACCATCTCGACCAGCGGGATCACGTAGGGCGGGTTGATGGGATGCGCGATCAGGCAGCGCGGCGCGATGCCCAGCCCCTCTGTGAAAGTCGAGGCGGGAATCCCTGAGGACGACGAGCCCACGACCAACGCAGGCCCGGCGATGCCGTCGATCTGCTCGTAGACCTCGCGCTTCACGTCGGCGCGCTCGAACACGCTCTCCTGCGCGTAGGCCGCGCCATCCAGCGCGTCGGTGAGGCCGGCAGCGATGGAGATGCGCGCCCGCGCCGCGCCGGGATCGTCGATCAGCCCGTGGCCTTCGAGCGCCTCGAGGTTGGTCTCGATGCGCGCGAGCGCGGCCTCGCACTGGCCTTCCGTCCCGTCGTAGAGCGCGACCCGGTGGCCGGCGCGGGCGAAGACGATCGCCCAGGCGCTGCCCACCAGGCCGGCGCCGATGATCGCGATCTTGTCGGGCATGATGCTCTCCTCAAGCCGCCTCGGCGGCGATGTTGTTGAAGGCGGCGAGCGAGCGCTCGATGGCGTCCTGCGCGAGGTCGTCAACGATGAAGACGATGTGCGAGCGGCGGTCGTCGGTTGGCCAGGCGGCGAGATGGATCGGCGGGTGGACCACGTGCTGCACGCCGTTGACCACCACGGGGGCCTCGGTGCCGGCGACGTTGAGGATGCCCTTCACGCGCAGCACCTTTTCGCCATGTGTGTGGAGCAGCATGGTCAGCCAGATGCCGAAGGCGGTCCAGTCGAGCGCGCCTTCGAAGCTCAGCGTGAAGGAATGGATGTGCTCGTCGTGGCGCGAGACGTCGTGCGCGTGCCCGCGGGCGCGGTCGCTGGCCGCGTCCTTCTCCGCCTCGGCCGCGAGCCAGCGGCGCACCTCGGCGCCCTTGGTGCGGGCGTCGTAGACATCGGCGCGCAGCACGCGCCGCACATCCACCGCGCCGTTCACGGCCGTGATTTGCTCGGCCGAGCCGTTGAGCCGGGTGAGCTTCGCGCGCAGCCGGGCGAGGGTGTCCGGGTCGGCGATGTCCGGCTTGGTCAGCACGATCCGGTCGGCGACCGTCGCCTGCTTGACCGATTCCGGATGGCGCGTGAGCTGCCTGAGCCCGTTCACGCCGTCCACCGTCGTGATCACCGAGCCCAGGCGGTAGTGGTGTTTCAGCACCGTGTCGGCGCTCAGCGTGAAGAGGATCGGCGCCGGGTCCGCGAGTCCCGTGGTCTCGACGATGAGCCGCCGGTAGGGCGGGATCTCGCCGCGGGCGCGCCGGCTGTTGAGGTCGATGATCGCGTCCTTGAGGTCGCCCCGGATGGTGCAGCAGAGGCAGCCGCTCTCCAGCAGCACGGTGTTCTCGTCCATCGCCTCGACCAGAAAGTGATCGAGGCCGACGGCGCCGAACTCGTTGACCAGCACCGCGGCGTCGGCGAGGGACGGGTGGCGCAGCATGTGGTTGAGCAGCGTCGTCTTGCCGCTGCCGAGGAACCCGGTGACGACGATGACCGGGGTGAGCCGCGCGTAGGCCGCCATCGGTCCTACGCTCGCCGCCGCCCGGCCGCACGGCCCCCGGCGGATGGTGCCGCCTCGAGCTGCGCGACCAGGGCGGGGTCAAGCGGGTCGGGCGCGTGCCCGACCAACCCTTCGACGGCGGCCCAGAGCGTGGGCAGGTCGGCCGCCATCTCGGTCGCGCCGCCGCTCCGCCGGTGCACCATGTACTGCGCGCCGGCCCAATCGTCGGCGGTGCAACCGTAGGCGCCGAGCACGCGGTTGAGCAGCGCGAGGCGTCGCGTGCGCTCCAGGTGCCGCTCCCGGCCGGCGGGCGCCGCGTCGCTCCGGCCCGCATCGGTGCCGGCCTCAGTCCAGTGCGGGCCGTCGGTGAGGACGCCGCAGAGCGCGCACATCGCAGGCGGGCGGTCTACTTCTTGCGGGCCGCCCGCTTGCCCTTGAACGGCCGGCGCTTGATGAAGTCGTCGGCGATCTCGTCGAAGGTGGCCCAGATCACCCCTTCGTGGGCGGCGATATGGGCGATGATCCGCTCCAGCATCAGCAGCGTCTGCGGCCGGCCCGAGATGTCGGGGTGGATCGTGAGCGTATAGACCGCGTAGTCCATCTCCCGATAGACCCAGTCGAACTGATCGCGCCACCACTCCTCGATGTCGCGCGGGTTGGTCCAGCCGCCGGAGTTCGGCACCTTCTTCATGAACATCATCGGCGGCAGGTCGTCGAGATACCAGCTGCCGGGGATCTGCACGATGGGGAAGGTGGTGCCCTTCTTCATCGGTTTCATCCACGTCTTCGCCGGCTTGGAATAGTCGATCAACGTCCACTCCTCGTTGATCCGCATCCAATAGGGCTCGAAGTCGTGGTGCATCTGGCTGTGGTCGTACTTGATGCCGCGCTCCATCAGGAGGTGGGGCGTGTAGGCGCTCATCTCCCACCAGGGCGCGACGTAACCCGTGGGCGGCTTGCCCGCGAGCTTGGTGACGAGGTCCATGGTCTTGTCGAGGACGTCCGCCTCCTGCTCCGGCGTCATCGCGATCGGGTTCTCGTGGGTGTAGCCGTGCAGCCCGATCTCGTGCCCTGCCGCCGCGACCGCCTTCATCTCCTTGGGGAAGGTCTCGATCGAGTGGCCGGGAATGAACCAGCTGGTCTGGATGCCCGCCCGGTCGAACAGCTTGAGCATGCGCGGCGTTCCAACCTCGGAGGCGAACACGCCCCGCGAAATGTCGCTCGGCGAATCGCCGCCCGCGTAGGAGCCGATCTGCCCCGCCACCGAATCGACGTCCACGCCGATCGACACGAAGATTTCCTTCTTGGCCATCGCGACCTCCTTTCGGATTGATTGGCGCGGAGACTATGGAAGCCAGCGGGCCCTGACAACCGGCGCCGACCCGACGGCGCAGAAAGAGATATGGGATTCGCCGGCATCAAGTGGGATTAAGCGGCACAAGTGGGATTCGCCGGAATTGAGTGGGATAAGTGAGATTCCGTGGGATATGTGGGATTGAGCGGGATAGGTGGGATTGAGCGGGATAGGTGGGATTCGCCAGGATAGAGTGGGACTAAGCGGGACAAGTGGGATTTAAGTGGGATTCCACGGGATAAGTTGGATTCCGTGGGACGAGCGGCGGCCTGCGCGGGCTGCGGCCCCTCGACCGGGAAGCTCTGTCTCGCCGCAACTGCGGTGCCCTGTTCGCCTTCGTTTCGCATGGCCCGAGTCTGGTTCGGATGGCAGCCGCCGTGCACCGCACCATAGTATTGGGATAATGGCTCCGGAAGGCGAGTGGAGTACGATATTGCACTACGTTCAGTGCTTTATGTGAATTCCCTTGTGGTCAGAAGTACGATATCGTACGCTCTGGTTCGCATTCTTCAGGTACCTATATGGCACCCGACACCAGAAGGAAAAATCAGAACCTTGGAATCCCTTCGGTCACCGGGTGATGGTGCGCGATGAGGATCGAGATGTCATCGGTTGAGTGCTCGTTTCCAGTCTTTTCGGAGGGGCCGGAGCCAGATGTCTTTCTGCGGCAGGGCCCGTTGGGAATACCTGTCATAGCG
>JAJDVB010000067.1 GCA_022826345.1 Alphaproteobacteria bacterium | reverse complement strand
GCTGCCGCTCTCGCTCATCATCCTGGGTATTACCGTGCTCTTCTCGGTGGCGGCGGGGCTCGCGTTCCGCAGCCGGTTCTTCGGCAACTCGGTGATCTTCTACACGGCGATCGGGAGCCTCGTGGTGCCGGGCCTCGTGCTTGGCGTCGGCATCACGCTGCTGCTCCAGCTACTGGGCTGGAACGCGCATTGGTACTCGTCTGCGCTCGGCGCGCACCTCACCTGGACGCTGCCCTTCGGGCTGCTCATCATGTTCGCCGTGTTGAGCCGCTTCGATCCACGCGTGGAGGAGGCGGCGCGCGACCTCGGCGCGAGCAACCTGCAGTCCCTGCGCTACGTGATGATCCCGATCCTGCTGCCGGGCATCATCGCGGTGGCGCTCTTCGGCTTCACGCTCTCTTACGACGAGTTCCCACGCAGCACGTTTACCGTCGGCGCCCGCAACACGCTGCCGCTGGAAATCTGGAGCATGACCACCAACATCACCTCGCCCGCGCTCTACGCGCTCGGCACGGTGACGACGGCGATCTCCTTCTTCATCATCCTCATCTCGCTGACCGCCATCGGCTTGATCCAGGCGCGGCGCCAGCGCGCCCTGCGCAAGGGGCCGGGAGCGTAGGCGCCGTAGTCACGCCGGCTCAGGCCCGTTGGCGGGTCACCATCCGCTTGGTGCCCTCGTAGCGCAGGCTCTTGCAGAGCCGGGCGAAGCCGTCGAGGTTCTCCACGATCCGCGCGAAGATGCAGCCCTGGTTGGGGTGCGGCGTGTCGCCGTACCAGAGCGTGGTGGGGAAGCGCATCCCGGCGTGGCGGCCGTAGGCGAAGGTGACCTCCTTGAGCCATGGGTCCCAGATGAAGTCGCCGGGTGCCATCTTGGTCTGGCGGTTCTCCAGCTCGTAGCCGAGCGTCGGCACCATGTCGACGCGGTCCAGGTAGAACGCCGCGTGGCCGAAGAAGGCGCAATGGATGATGTAGGCGTCGATCGGCATCATGTCCCAGAAGGCATCGCAGGTCTTTGGTGCGGCGGTCTCCAGCAGCGCGCCGACGCAGACCTCGCCGTCGATCTCGATCTCGAAGCGGCGGAAGTTGTCGGGGATGTCGTTGGGGATCTCGAACTGATCGTACCACCACTCGTCCCACATCTCGCGCTGAGCAACCGTATCGACCGATTTGTCCGCCATGAATGCCTCCTTCGTTTTGGCGCCTGCGTGTTGTGCGCCGGTGACTATAATACCGCCCCATGAACCTTCATCGGATGCTTGAGGCGCGCGCCCGGGCCGGGAAACCCGTGCGCGTCGGACTGATCGGGGCCGGCAAGTTCGGCACCATGTTTCTGGCCCAGGCCAGGCGGACCCCCGGCCTTCACGTGATGGCTGTCGCGGACCTCGATCCCGCCCGCGCCGATGCCGCGCTCGCCCGCGCCGGCTGGGAGGAGGACGAGCGCCGCGCGCGCTCCTTCGCTCAGGCCACGCAGAGCGGCGGCACCCACGTCTGCGACGATGCCTTCGCGCTGATCGCGGCGGACGGACTCGACGTGGTGATCGATGCGACCGGGCACCCGGCCGCTGGCATCGCCCATGCGCGCGCCTGCTTCGCCGCCGGGCGCCATGTGGTGATGGTCAACGTCGAGGCCGACTGCCTCGCCGGGCCGCTACTCGCCAGGGAAGCGGCGGAGGCCGATGTGGTCTACTCGCTCGCCTACGGCGACCAGCCGGCGCTGATCGCGGAGATGGTGGATTGGGCGCGGGCTTCGGGCCTCGATGTCGTCGCCGCCGGCAAGGGCACGCGCTACCAGCCGGGCTTCCACCACGTGACGCCCGACGACGTCTGGACCCACTACGGGCTCACGCCGGCGGAGGCCGAGGCCGGCGGCATGAACCCGCAGATGTTCAACTCCTTCCTCGACGGCACCAAGTCGGCGATCGAGATGACCGCCGTCGCCAATGCCACGGGGCTGACGCCGGCCCCCGAGGGGCTGCGCTTCCCGCCCTGCGGGGTCGACGACCTGCCGACCGTGCTCCGGCCGCACGGCGACGGCGGCACCTTGCACCACAAGGGCCAGGTCGAGGTGATCGCGAGCGAGGCGCGGGACGGCAGCGCGCTCAACGGGCACCTGCGTTGGGGCGTCTACGCCGTGTTCGAGGCCGGCACCGACTATGTCGCGGCCTGCTTCCGCGAATACGGGCTCTGTACCGATTCCACGGGGCGCTACGCCTCGATGTACAAGCCCTATCACCTGATCGGGCTGGAGCTCGGCATCTCGGTGGCGTCCGTCGCGCTGCGCGGCGAGCCCACCGGCGCGCCGACCGGCTTCCGCGCGGATGCGGTGGCCTGCACCAAGGCGCACTTGCAGGCCGGCACGCGGCTCGACGGGGAAGGGGGCTACACCGTCTACGGCCGGCTGATGCCGGCGTCGGCGAGCCTCGCCGGGGGCCACCTGCCCATCGGCCTCGCTCACGGTGTCAAGCTCACCCGCGCCGTCGAGCCCGACACGCCGCTCACCTGGGACGATGTGACTGCCGACGAGGACGATACGGCGGCGGAGGCGGTGCGAACCCGCCGCGCGATGGAGGCGGCGTTCGCGGCGGATGGACCCGCCGCGGCGGGGGCGAGCGCCTGAGGGAGAAGACCATGCCCAAGCACCTGTCCGCCGAGGCCGTCGCCCAATTCGAGCGCGACGGCTTCTACTTCCCGATCCAGGCGATCCCGGCGGCGGAGGCGCGCGCGGTCCGGGCCGATGTCGAGGCCGCCGAGCGGCATTTCGCCGAGCGAGGCGAGCGGCTGCGCCACCGGCCGCACCTTGTGGTGACGGCGCTCGATCGCCTGATCCGCAACGAGACGGTGCTGGATGCGGTGGAGGACCTGCTCGGCCCCAATATCCTCTGCTGGACCTCGCTCTTCTTCACCAAGGACGCCCACGACCCGGCCTTCGTCTCGATGCACCAGGATTCGACATACTGGGGCCTCAGCAGCGTCGAGGTGGTGACCGCCTGGATCGCGCTCTCGCCCAGCACCGTCGAATCGGGTGCCATGCAGTTCGCGCCCGGCACCCACAAGCTCGACCAGATCGCCCACCGCGACACCTTCCAGGAGCACAACATGCTCACCCGCGGCCAGATTGTCGAGCATGAGGTGGACGAGGACGCGGCTGTCGATGTCGTTCTGCAGCCGGGCGAAGCCTCGCTGCACCACGTGCGCCTGATCCATGGCTCCGGCCCCAATAACTCGGACGACCGGCGCATCGGCTTCGCCATCCGCTATATCCCGACCCACGTGCGCAATGTCGTCGGCCGCGACTATGCGGCGCTGGTGCGGGGCGTCGACGAGTACGGCTACTTCGATATCGAGCGCCGGCCCGAGCGCGACCTGGAGCCCGAGGCGCTGGCGGCCTACGAAGCCGCGAACGCGAGCCACAACGCCGTGCTTTACGCGGGTGCGGCACAGATGCGGGGCTGATCCGTAACCCATTCCACCTTGTCCCCCTCCCCGGAGGCAGAGCGTAAACCGATGGCCGGCGACCCGCTGCTCTGGACGCCGTTTCGGCTGCGCGGGCTTGAGCTTCGCAATCGCTTCGTCCTGCTGGCCCACTGGAATGGGCTCGACGCGCCGGACGGGACGCCGACGGAGGACCTCGCCGCCTACTATGCGACGCGGGCACGGGGCGGGGCCGGCCTCATCGTGACCGGCAGCCACGCCATGCATCCGATCGGCCAGATGAGCCCGAATTACGGCCGGGCGTGGGACCGGGAGGCAATTCCGGCCTACCGGCGGATCGTCGACGCGGTCCATCCCCACGGCGCGCATGTCTTTGCCCAGCTAAGCCATGCCGGACACACCAGCCTCAGCCATCCGCCACGGGAGCTCTGGGCGCCCACCCAGATGCCCGAGCCATACTCGCGATACAACACGGTCGAGATGGGGCCGGCGGAGATCGAGGCGGTCGTCGAGGGATTCGCTGCGTCGGCGGTCAACATGCGCGAAGCGGGCTACGACGGGGTCGAGATCAAGGTCGGCCACGACGGACTCCTGCGAAGCTTCGTCTCGCCGTTCTTCAACCGCAGGGAGGACGCCTACGGCGGTTCTTTCGAGAACCGCATGCGCCTTCCGCTCGAAGTGCTCGCGGCGATGCGGGACGCGGTCGGCCCCGACTGGCCCATCTCGGTCCGCCTCTGCCTGCACGAGTACACCCCGTTCGGCTACGGCCTCGACTACGGTCTGGAGGTCGGCCGGGCGCTCGCGGCAAGCGGGCACGTCGATCTCTTCAGCTCCGACGCGGGATCGTTCAGCAGCTTCTGGATGGAGGTCCCGCCGGCGGCGGTGCCGCAGCTCGCCTTCAACGACCTGAATGCTGCCCTCAAGCGCGCGACCCCGATCCCGGTGGTCGCCTTCGGCCGGATCAAGAAGCCGGCGGACGCGGAGCGAATTCTCCGGGAGGGCGATGCGGACCTCATCGGCATGGCGCGCCAGCTCATCGCGGACCCGGAGCTCCCCAACAAGGTCCGCGAAGGCCGCCTCCGCGAAGTGCGACCGTGCATCGCCTGCAACGACGCCTGCATCCTGCAGGTCATGCAGCGAGACCCGATCCGCTGCGTGTCGAACCCCGCGGCAGGGCGCGAGCTGCGGCGCGGCGCTTTGATGCCGGCGACGACGCCCCGTCACGTGGCGGTGATCGGAGGCGGTCCGGCCGGGCTGAGCGCCGCGGTGACCCTTGCGCGGCGCGGCCATCGCGTCACCCTGTTCGAGCGCGAGAACGAGCCGGGAGGCCTCATTCGGCTCGCCGCGCGCCAGCCCCTCCACGCCGAAATCGAGGAATCGGTGCAGCATCTCGCCTCGGAGGCGGAACGTCTCGGGGTCGACGTGCGGCTGGGGGAGGAGGCGGGCGCAGGTATGATCGAGGCGCTTGGTCCCGAAGCGGTAATCGTTGCCACCGGCTCGCGCCCTTACCTGCCGGGGCGCGACTCCCGCGATGGACCGAATCCGCCCCTTGCAACGGAAGGCCTCTGGGCCTCGATGGGTGGGCTCGTCCCCGGTATTGCCGGCGATGCCAGGGTGGTCTCGACTGACGACGTGATGTCGGGACGCATCGACGCGGGGCAAAATGTGATGCTGCTCGACCGGAACGCGCACTGGGAGGCGTGCGGCACCGCCGAGTACCTGTTGGAGGCGGGTCGGCAGGTCGAGTTCGTGACTCCGCTCGGGGCGGCCGGGGCGGACCTTGAGCCGAGCAACGCCGCGCTCTTCTACCAGCGCGTCCGGCCGCGCGGGCTTCGCATCACTTTGCACGCGGATATCCGCTCGATCGGGCCGGATGGTGTGATCCTCGTCGATGTCCACACCAGCGAAGAACGGACACTACGCGATGTCGATACGATCGTGCTCGCCATCGGGCGCCGATCGAACGACGCGCTCTACTGGGCGTTGCGGGAGCGGCTGCCCACCTTCCGCATCGGAGACTGCCGGGCGCCCCGCCTGCTCCAGCACGCGATCTACGACGGGGACACCATCGGGCGCGAGCTCGAAGCGCGGCTCGCCGAAACCCGATGACAAGGTAGAGTTCGGGCAGGCATCTCAGGACGGAGGATGGGATGACGGACTTGGACCTTGCCTACACACCCGCGACGACGCTTGCCGGATTGATCAGGGAGAAGAAGGTCTCGCCCGTGGACGTGGTGCAGAACAGTCTCGCCCGCATCGAGGAGGTGAACGGCGCACTCAATGCCTTCTGCTTTACCTATCCGGAAGAGGCGCTGGCTCGGGCGAGGGAGGCCGAGAACGCGGTCATGGCGGGAGAGCCGCTCGGGCCGCTGCACGGCGTGCCGATTGCTATCAAGGACCTGACGCCCACCAAGGGAAAGCGGACCACGCTCGGCTCGAAGATCTACGAGAACTGGGTGCCGGATTTCGACGTGCCCATCGTCGAACGCCTGCGCGCCGCGGGAAGCATCCTGGTGGGCAAGACCACGACACCCGAGTTCGCCTACGCCGGCTTTTGCAAGAGCGCACTCTGGGGCGATACCAACAATCCCTGGGATACGACACGCTCGCCGGGCGGCTCGTCCGGTGGCTCTGGCGCCGCGGTCGCGACCGGCTGCGTGCCTCTCGCCGAGGGCACCGACGCGGGAGGCTCGGTCCGCATCCCGGCGGCCTATTGCGGCACCGTCGGCCTGAAACCGACGTTCGGACGCATCCCGCTTCAGATGCTGCCGACCGCGTTCGACGACCTGCTTCACTTCGGCCCACTCTCGCGAGCGGTTGCGGACGCCGCGCTGTTCCTCAGCGTCACACAGGGCCCCGATGACCGCGACTTCTTGTCGTTGCCCGCGGGTCCCGAGATTCAGGTTCCCCCGCCGTCTGATATCCGGGGCCTCAAGCTCGCGGTGAATTACGACTTCGGCTTCTACGCCATCGACGACGACGTGCGCTCACAGACCCGGGAGGCTGCTCGTGCGCTCGAGGACGCCGGCGCCACGGTCGAAGAAGTGGAGATCGCCTGGACCCGCGACGTCATCGATCGCTGGGTCGACCATTGGGGCGTGCTGCAGGCAGTCTGCTTCGGCCAGCACCTCGATGATTGGCGGGACCAGATGGACCCGGTGCTGGTCTCCTACATGGACAGGGGCCTCGCCATGAGCGCGGTCGATTTCAAGAACATCGAAATCTTCCGCACGCAGATGTGGGAGGACCTGCGGCCCATCTTCGCCACGTATGACGCGCTGCTCACGCCTACCTGCGCGCAGCCGCCCCCGCCCAACGACACGCTCGACCCGGACCACTACCGCTTGGACGAGCAGGGGCGCTTCTGCGGGCTCTACATGACCTACCCGTTCAACTTTCTACACCAATGCCCGGCGCTCGCGGTGCCGTCCGGGGTCACCAGGTCGGGGCTGCCGACCAGCCTGCAGATCGTCGGCCGGCGCCACGACGACAACGGCGTGCTGAGGATCGGGGCCGCGCTCGAGGCCGTCCGTCCGTGGGCCCAGCGCACACCACCTATGTGACCCTCCGGGCGCGCCCGCATTGCGCTTTGACGCAGCCTTGGGCATAAACGCGGCGCGTTCGTTGGGGGCGAGGCGACGATCATGCGGCGCTCACGTTACTTCCTGCCGACCCTGAGAGAGAACCCGGCCGAGGCGCAGATCGTCTCGCACCGGCTGATGCTGCGCGCCGGTATGATCCGGCAGTCGAGCGCCGGCATTTACAGCTGGCTGCCGCTCGGCCACCGGGTGCTGCGCAAGATCGAACAGGTGGTGCGCGAGGAAATGGACGCCGCCGGCTGCCAGGAGATCCTGATGCCGGCAATCCAGCCGGCCGAGCTTTGGGAGGAGAGCGGCCGCTACCAAGACTACGGGAAGGAGATGCTGCGCATCACCGACCGGCACGAGCGCCCGATGCTGTTCGGCCCCACGCACGAAGAGGTCGTGACCGACATCTTCCGGAACTCGGTGCGCAGCTACCGCGACCTGCCGCAGAACCTCTATCAGATTCAGTGGAAGTTTCGGGACGAGCTTCGCCCGCGTTTCGGTATCATGCGCGGCCGCGAGTTCTACATGAAGGACAACTATTCCTTCGACATCGACCATGCCGGCGCCGTGCGCTCCTACAACAAGATGTTCGTGGCTTACCTGCGCACCTTCGCCCGGCTCGGGCTCACGTCGATCCCGATGCAGGCGGAGAGCGGGGCCATCGGCGGCGATTACAGCCACGAGTTCATCGTGCTGGCGGATACTGGCGAGAGCGCCGTCTATTGCGACCGCGCCTGGCTCGACACCGACCCGCTCGCGTTGGGGATCGACTACGAGGCGGACCTGCAACCGATCGTGGACGAGTGGACCCGGCTCTACGCCGCCACCGATGACAAGCATGACCCTGCCGCCTGCCCGGTACCCGATGATGCGCTCTACCAGGGGCGCGGCATCGAGGTCGGCCACATCTTCTATTTCGGCACCAAGTACTCAAAGGCCATGGGCGCCACAGTGACCGACCCGGACGGCGCCGAGGTCGCGGTCGAGATGGGCTCCTACGGCATTGGCGTCTCGCGCCTCGCAGGCGCGATCATCGAGGCGAGCCACGACGAGGCCGGCATCATCTGGCCCGAGATCGCGGCCCCCTTCAAGGTGGGCCTCATCAACCTGCGTGCTGGCGATGCGGCGTGCGACGAGGCTTGCGAAGCGCTCTATTCCCGGCTCGTCGAGGCGGGCGTCGAGGTCCTCTACGACGACCGGGACGAGCGCGCGGGCGTCAAGTTCGCCGAGATGGAGCTGATCGGGCTGCCTTGGCAGGTCGCGGTCGGCCCGCGCGGCGTCAAGGCGGGCACGGCAGAGCTGAAGGCGCGGGCTGGCGGCGAGGCCGAGGCGCTCTCGTTCGACTCGGTGTCGGCACGCTTGATCGGGGGCTAACCCACACGCATGTTCTCGGCCTTCGAACGCCTCGTCGCGTTTCGCTACCTGCGCGCCCGCCGGCAGGAAGGCCTCGTCTCGGTCATCGCGGCGTTCTCGCTGATCGGAATCTTCCTCGGCGTCGCCACGCTCATCATCGTCATGTCGGTGATGAACGGCTTTCGCGAGGAGCTGTTGACCCGGATTCTCGGGCTCAACGGCCACATGACCACCTACGCCTTCGAGGACGGCTTTACCGACTTCGACACGCTCGCGGGACGCATCGAGGCGGTGGATGGCATCGTCACCGTCTCGCCCATCGTCACCGGGCAGGTGATCGCGGCGGCGAACGGCAGGGCTACCTTCGGCCAGGTGCGCGGTGTGCGCGAGGCCCATCTGAAGGCGCGGCCGCTGCTGACGGGGAACGTGGTCGCGGGCACGCTGGACGGTTTCGCCGCCGGCGAAGGCGTCGTGATCGGCAACCGCATGGCCCGCAGGATCGGTGTTGGCGTCGGCGATTCGATCACGCTGCTTTCGCCTGAAGGCCGGACCACGCTGATGGGGTCGGTGCCGCGCTCGCGCGCCTACCCAGTGGCGGCGATCTTCGAAATCGGCATGTTCGAGTATGACAATACGTTCGTCTTCATGCCGCTCGACCTTGCCCAGATCTATTTCAGGAAGAAGGGCGCGGTCACCGCCATCGAAATGACGGTCGCCGATCCCGAGCGCATACGGGAGGTCGAGGCCGACGTGAAGGGGGTGGTGGGCGGTCAGGGATGGATCGTCGACTGGCGCCGGGCCAACGCACAGTTTGTCAATGCGCTTCAGGTCGAGCGCAACGTCATGTTCGTGATCCTGACCCTGATCGTGCTGGTGGCCGCCTTCAACATCATCGCCGGGTTGATCATGGTGGTGAAGGACAAGGGCCGCGACATCGCGATCTTGCGAACCATGGGGGCGACGCGCGGGCAAATCCTGCGCATCTTCTTCATGAACGGCGCGGCGATCGGGGTGGTGGGGACCGTGCTGGGTGTCGGGGGCGGCATCGCCTTCGCCGCCAATATCGACACCATTCGGGTCTGGCTAGAGGGCTTGACCGATACGTCGCTGTTCCCGGCCGAGATCCGCTTCCTCTCCCAGCTCCCGTCGCGGACCGATCCGACCGAGGTGGTGATCGTGGCGGCGATGGCGATCGGGCTTTCGTTCCTGGCGACGATCTATCCTGCTTGGCGGGCGGCGCGGCTCGATCCCGTGGAGGCGCTCCGCTATGAGTAGCCCGCAAGAGAGCAGCGCGCCGTCCCTTGAGCTGCGCGAGGTGGTGCAGACCTTCTATCAGGCGGGCAATGCCATCGAGGTATTGAAGGGCGCCTCTCTCTCCGTCTCGCCGGGGGAGATGGTGGCGCTGGTTGGGCCGTCGGGCGCCGGCAAGTCGACGCTGCTGCAAATCGCCGGGCTCTTGGAACGTCCGCGTGCCGGCGAGGTCGCCATCGCGGGCGAGCGCTGCGAGGGCTTGCCGGACCGGCGCCGGACCAGGCTCAGGCGCGAGCGATTGGGGTTCGTCTACCAGTTCCACCACCTGCTGGCCGAGTTCTCGGCGCTGGAGAACGTGGTGCTGCCGCAGATGATCGCGGGACGCTCCAAGCGTGCGGCGCGGGAGCGCGCGCGGGAGCTGCTGGGTCGCCTCGGTCTCGACGCGCGCGAGGGGCACCGGCCGTCACGCCTGTCGGGCGGCGAGCAGCAGCGCGTCGCCATCGCCCGCGCCATTGCCAACGCGCCTGCGGTGCTGCTCGCGGACGAGCCCACTGGCAACCTCGATCACGACACGGCGGACTCGGTGTTCGCGGCGCTTCTCGATATCGTACGCACGACCGGGCTTGCCGCGCTCGTCGCGACCCACAACATGGCGCTGGCCGAGCGCATGGACCGGCGGCTCGCGCTTGAGAACGGCGTCCTCGTCTCGCTCTGAACCGATGACCTCAGACCCAGAAACCGCGCCTGTGCTGCTCGTGACCCACGTCACGGCCGCCGACGTGGGTGCGATCCCGGACCTGCTCGCCGACCTGGGTCGGCCAACGCGGGTCATGCGGGCCAACAAGGGTGAGCCGTTTCCGCAGGATGTTGAATCGCTTGGCGGCGTTGTCAGCTTCGGGGGTCCGCAGAGCGCGAACGACGATCACACCGACTACGTGCGCGCAGAACTCGATTGGATCCCGCGCGTGATGGCAGCCGGTGTGCCGCTGCTCGGAATCTGCCTCGGCAGTCAGATGGTGGCCCGTACCTTGGGCGCGACGGTGGGGCCCGATCCGGACGGGCTCTACGAGTTCGGCTACTACCCGATCGAGCCGGTGGACGGTGCGGCCGAAGAGTTGGCCCTCGACGCGGCGCTCAACGTGGCGCATCGCCACGGCGAGGCGTTCACGATCCCCGCCGGTGCGCGCAGGCTCGCGAGGCGCGACGTATTCGAGAACCAGGCGTTTCGCTACGGCGCGACGACCTGGGGCGTGCAGTTTCATCCCGAGGTCAACGACACGGTGCTCAGTCGGTGGCTCGACCGCGATCCTCCGCCTGAAGACCTGGAGCGCAACGGCGCGCAGACGGTGGCGGTGCAGCGCGCCAATCACGCGCGCTATCATCGGGCGATGCACGACTGGCTCGGGCGCTTCCTCGCGCTCTGGCTCGCCAGCGCGGAGCGGTAATTTGGTCAATGGCTTGATCGTCGGCGTGACCGGCGCGAGCGGCGCCGTCTACGGCGTGCGCCTGCTGGAGGTGCTGCACGAGACGCCGGTCGAAACGCACCTCGTCGTCAGCAAGTGGGGGCAGCGGACGCTGGAGCACGAGACCGGTCGGAGCCTCGGCGACCTACGCGCGCTCGCAGACCATCACTACGGCGCGGGCGACATGGCGGCGCTGATGTCGTCGGGCTCGGCAGACATCGACGGCATGGTGGTCGCGCCCTGTTCGGCGCGGAGCCTCGCAGCGATCGCTTGTGGGCTCAGCGAGAACCTGATCCATCGCGCGGCCGACGTCATGATCAAGGAGCGCCGGCCGCTCGTGCTCATGGTGCGCGAGACGCCGCTCAGCGCCATCCACCTGGAGAACATGCTCAAGCTGGCGCGGCTCGGCGCGACGATCCTGCCGCCCGTTCCGGCCTTCTACAACGAGCCAGGATCGATCGACGAGATCGTCGACTACACCGTCGCCAGAGCGCTGGACCAGTTCGGCCTCAAGGTCGATTTGGGCAAGCGCTGGGGCGGCGAGCTTGTGCGCCGCGTCGCTTCGTCAGAGGGCTGATGCAAGTTGGGGCCGGCTCGAACCGGCCTCGAAATCAGAACGTGTGCGCCGCCGCGATCGCGATGGCTCGCTCGATGTCGGCAATCGCCCCGGCCATCTCGCGCCCGATCAGGTCCATCTTGCGGATCTGCTCGATGCGCGGCTCGACCCGGTCGATCTCTCGCTTCGAGTAGATCGTCCGCAGGATGTTGCAGCTATCGACGAGGCAGATGAGGGCGACATCGCGCGGGTCGGGAATCTCGTCCGAGAACAGCACGTCCGAGATGCGTTTCTTCGCCTCCTGCTCCACCTTGCCGTCGATGGTCGGGTAGCGGCGGGAGCGAAAGACCCAGAGGAATTTTTCCTCCTGACGCTGCAACACGCCGCGCTCCACCAGCTTTTCGAGCGCGGTCGCCCGAATCGTCGCGTCGTGACTGGCGGATGCTTCCTCGGCGGAGAGGGTCTCGATCCACGCCCTGCTGTCCGCCGAACTTTTTTCACCTGCGATCCGGGCCAGCGTGCGGTCCAGCAGGGGATCGCCCGTCGGGTTGGAATCGATGACCATCAGTTGTTCGGGGTCGGTATCGATCCGGTTCGCGAACGCCAGGTCCATCAGGACCGCGCCCGTGAGCGCGCGGTTGAGCGTATGTTCGCTCACTGGCAGGAAGGTGCCGTTCTCGTCGTGGAGAAGCAGCACCATGATTTCTTCGTAGAATGTCAGCATGGCACCGGATTCCGGGGTCAGTTCAGGGCCAGAGACTGCGAGGGCGACACCTCATGCAAGCGCCGCAATCGCAGCCTCACTTGTGTCGTGACACTCGATGATCGCCAAAAATCCGCTCATTTCCATGACCGATCGACAATCGGGTTGCAGGGCGGCCACGGTCAGTTTCCCGCCGCCTTGCTGGCATTTTCTTGCGCTGACCAGCAATGCCCGCAGCCCCGCGCTACTCACGTAACCCATTTCCGCGCAATCCAGTGCCACGCGAACGTCTCCACGCTCCACTATCGCGGTAATCGCGGCCTCCAGGTCCGGCGCAGTCACTCCGTCCAGGCGACCGCTAAGGGAGACGACGACAGCTGCTCCCTCGGTCCGTTCAACAATGTCCATCGCGGCCTCGCCCTCCGCCTTGGGTTACCCGCGCTCGGCGGCACACGCCACAAAGATACGCTGTTCAAGTCGGTCTCTGCAATGGTCAGGGGACTACGTTATCACGCCAGAGTCGGGGCCAGGTCAGGCCCAGGAGAAGGGCGGCGACCAGGCCCTCAGCCGCGACGATGCGCACGGCATTGGCGCCGCCGAACAGTTCGCCCATGAGGCCGATATTGGTGAAGCCGATCACGCCTGCGCCGATCGTGAGCGAGAGGATGCCGAGCAGGCGGCCGCGCATCTCCGGCGGGGCCATTCCGTAGATTAAGACGGTCTGCATGGTGGAGAAGCCGGCTGCGCCGAGGCCCACGAAGAAGATCACGATCGCCATCGGCGCGACGTCCGTCATCCAGCTCGCGACGAAGGCGAGCGCGGAGTAACTCGCCGTGCCGAAGAAATAGAGCCGCCGGTACGCCCCCGGCCGCACACCGAGGGCGGCGATCAAGAGTGCACCGGCAAAGGCGCCGCCACCCTCCAGCGCGGCAAAGCCGCCGATGGCAGCGGCGTTCAGGCCGAGGTTCTCCGTGCCGATGACCGGGATCATCGACACGAAGGGGAAGCCCCAGATGTTGAAGATCACCGTGACATAGAGGATGCGGCGGACTTCGGGCTCCTGCGCCAGAAAGCGGAAGCCCTCACGAAAATCGCCCAGCAGCCTCGCGGAGCGCTGCCCGACGCCGGAAGCAACGAAGGCCTTGGGTACGCCCGGCGTCAGGATCAGGCAGAGCGCATAGAGCGCTGCCGCCAGGCCGAAGGCGCCGCCTAGGCCCAGCCACTGATAGAGCAGCCCGCCGAACAACGGACCGATGAGCCGCATGGCGTTGCTGGTGGCGCTGTCGAGGCTCATGCCGGCGGCGATCCGCTCCGCCCCGGCAGCATCGCCGATCATCCGCCGCCTGACCGGCATGTCCGTGGTCCAGACGACGCCGGAGAGGAATGTCGCCAGCGCGATGTGCCAATAGGCGGCGACGCCCGAAAGCGCGAGGGCGAGGACGGCGAGCGAGACCAGCGCCGCGAGCCCGAGCGAGCTGTAGAGCAGAATTCGCGGGGCCAGGCGATCGGCGAAGGTGCCGACGATGGGGCCGAACACGGCGAGTGGCAGCATGCGCAGGATGACGAGAAGTGCCACCAACACCGGCGACCCCGTCGTCTCGACGGCGAAGACGCCGACCACCAGCAGCTCCAGCCAGCGGGAGCCCATGCTGAGGAGGCCGATGAGCCAAAGGCGCAAATAGAGGCGGTCGCCCAGAAGCTCGGTCAGCCGGCGCGGCAGGATCATCGATGGCGACTCGCGTTGGGCGGCAGGGTTGAGGGGGCAGAGAGCCAGTCGGCGGCCCGGTCGGGCAATGGTACGCGCGGCTTCAAAGGCGCCGGCGCCGCACCACTATGACACGAACCGGGACGGATGGGGGGATAGTGGTCTGGCCGGCACCGCCAGTTCGGCTCTTGCAAGTGCGCAAACAAGGAAATATTGTTTCCTTACTTTGGGCTATCCGCGCTGGGGATGAATGTGCTCGCCAAGCTAACCTCCAAAAACCAGTTGACCCTGCCCAAGGCGGTCACCGCCGCCGTGGAAGCCACCGAGTATTTCGATGTGACCACGGAGAATGGCCGGATCGTGCTCACGCCGGTTCGCGTCAACCGCGCCGATGGCGTGCGTGCGAAGCTGGCCGAACTCGGACTCTCGGAAACCGATGTCAGGGACGCGGTGGCCTGGGCCCGGTCGCGCGAATGACGCCGGTCCGTCCGGTCCTTGACACGAACGTCCTGGTCTCGGCCCTGCTGTTTCACGCAAGCGCACTGTCGTGGCTGCGCGGCGCCTGGCGCTCCGGCCGCATCCGGCCGCTCGCCGGGCGGCAGACCACGGCCGAGCTGATCCGTGTCCTCGCCTATCCGAAATTCGTGCTGAGCGACGGAGAGCGGCAGGACCTTCTCGACGACTGTCTTCCCTTCTGCGAGACCGTCGCCGTGCCGAAGCCGCCGCCGACGGTTCCCGAGTGCCGTGACCCGTTCGACCGGATGTTTCTGGAGCTGGCACTTGCCGGACGGGCCGATGCGCTGGTGACCGGCGACGCCGATATCCTGGCGCTCGCGAAAGTATTTTCCGTGCCCATACTGTCTCCAGCCGCATTCCGAGAGCGACTGTCATTCGGCAACGTGTCGGACGGGTGACTCGCCTCCGGTTGCCTCCCCATGACGCATGGTGAATTGTCCCGGCGACAGGATCGCCGGACGCACAAAGGGGGCCGCGTGCCGAAAATCGACAAGCTGGAGATCGATCTGTTCCGCCTGCCGCTGCCGGTTGCGATGGGGGCCGCGGCGGCGGGCGTGATGACCGCCTTCGACATGGTCACGGCGCGGATCACGGACAGCGACGGGGTCAGCGGCGTGGGCTACACCGTGGCGCACCAGGGGCAGGGCGGCCCCATCGCGGCGCTGTGCGACGGAACCTTCCGGTCGAGCATCGAGGGCCGCGACCCAGACCTGATCGAGACGATCTGGCGGGACATCTACAAGCGCCACCACTATGCCGGCCGGGGTGGGCCCGTGGGATTCGCGCTGGCGGCGGTGGATGTCGCGCTCTGGGACCTGAAGGGCAACCGGCTCGGCACGCCGCTCTGGCGGCTGCTCGGCGGCGCCAATCCCACGGTCAGGGCCTATGCCGGCAACATCGACCTGAACTTCCCGGTGGAGAGGCTGCTGGAAGGCGGCATGGCGAGCGTCGAGCAGGGGTTTCGGTCGGTCAAGATGCGGCTCGGCCGCCCGACCAACGCCGAGGACATCGCCCGCGTCGAGGCGATGCGCAACCATCTGCCCGACGAGATCGAGTTGATGGCGGACGCCAACGAGGCTTGGCGGGTGGATCAGGCAGTGCGCGCCATGACGCTGCTCGAGCCCTTCGACCTCGTCTGGCTGGAAGAGCCCATCGCGCCCGACAATACCGCCGGCTACGCTCATCTGCGCTCGCTCGGCAAGGTGCCGCTCGCGGTGGGCGAGAACCACCATACGCTCGCGGAGTTTGCGGCGCTGATCGGCGCCGGCGGCGTCGATTTCCCGGAGCCCGACCTCACCACCTGCGGCGGCATCACGCCCTTCATGAAGATCGCGCATCTCGCCGAGGCGCACGGCCTGCCGGTGACGAGCCACGGCGTACATGATCTGCACATCCACCTGCTGGCGGCGGCCCCGAACGCGACCTATCTGGAGTGGCATGCTTTCGGCCTCGAGAAATTCATGGAGGATCCGCTGACGGTGAAGGACGGCTACGCCCGCGCGCCGGACCGGTCGGGGCAAGGCATCGTGTTCGACTGGCAGGCTCTCGCCGCCCACCGGCCGTAGCGCGCCTAACGCCTTGAGCCAGTCGGCCTCATCCCGGAATATCCCAGCGTATCCGGGACTGGACCGTCATTCGGGCGAGGAGAAGGAGGTGCGCGATGGGCGACAGCGATAGGGGCAACGCCAAGGAGGGGTGGAGCGCCTGGTGGAGCTTCGCGCGCATCCCCGAGTTCCCGGTCGAGGCGGACAAGACCGCGCTCATCGTGATCGACATGACCTATCAGCAGGCCCACCGTGACTACGGGCTCTGCAAGCGGATCATCGAGGCGGGGCTGGAGGACGACCTTTCCTACTACCTCGACCGGATCGACCGCGTGGTGGTGCCGAATCTGGTGCAGCTCATCGCGGCGTTTCGTGAGGTGGGCGCGCCGGTGATCTACACGCGCTGCGCCTCGCTGGTGGGGGATGGCTCGGACCAGACCTGGCGTCACCGCCACTTCGGCGTGGTCACGACCGTCGACTCGAAGGACGCGCAAACACTTGCGCCGCTCGAGCCGCAGGAAGGGGACATCATGCTGACCAAGTCCGGCTCGGCGGTCTTCCCGTCCACCAACTGCGAGCATCTGCTGCGCGTGAAGGGGATCACCACCATCGTGGTGAGCGGCATCTTCACCAACAGCTGCGTCGAAGGCACAATCCGGCTCGCGGGCGATCTCGACTTCCGCTGCCTGATGCCCGAAGACGCCTGCGCCGCCATGTCGCCCAGCGGGCACGCCAACGCGGTTGAGTATCTCGACGGCAACTTCTGTCACGTGAAGCCCACGGCGGAGATCATCCGCCTGCTGGGCGCGGGAGCCGAGGTGGCCGCCGCCTGACGTTACTCCGCCTGCCGGATCACGCCGTCGCGGGAGAGCGCTGCGCAGGCGGCCTCGTCGTAGCCGATCTCGCGCAGGATCGCGGTGCTGTGCTGGCCGAGGGCGGGCACGTCCGTGTCAATGCGCCCCGGCTCCTCCCGGAACTTGATCGGGATGCCGAGATGGGAGGCACCGTCATCGCCCCGCACCATCATGTCGCGCGCGGCGAGGTGGGGGTCGTCGAAGGCTTCCTTGAGGTCGAGGACCGGGGCGAAGCAAATGTCGCGGCCGGCGAACCAGTCGACCCACTCGGCCTGGGTGCGCTCGGCGAAGGTCTCTTCGAGAAAGGCGTGGAGCGGCGCCTGCGCGGGGCCTGCGGGCTCGCGGCCGAGGGGGATCAGGTCCGGCCGGCCCATCCCTTCCAGGAAGTTGACGACGAACTTCATCTCGCCCCCGCCGAGCGTGATGTAGCGGCCGTCCTTGGTGCGGTAGGGGCGGTAGAAGGCTGCGCCGCCCTGGGTGCGCTCGGCTGAGGGCTCCGGCGCACGGCCGTCGGCGAACACGCGGCCAGCGACATGCGACGTCCACGACACCACCGTGTCGAACATGGAGAGGTCCAGGTAGTCGCCCCGCCCGGTGGTCTGGCGGCGCAGCAGGGCCATGAGGATGCCGGCGAGCGCCATGAGCGAGCCTCCCATGTCCGACGGCGGCAGGCAGGCCATGGCGGGCTTGCCGTCGCCATCGACGCTGAGGCTGGCGACGCCGGCCAGCGCGTTGACGCTGAGGTCGTGGGCCGGGCGGTCGCGGTAGGGCCCCGATTGGCCGAAGGCGGAGATGGAGGCGTAGACCACCTGCGGCGCCCGCGCCTGCACGGCCTCGTAGCCGATCCCCAGGCGATCGACCACGCCGGGGCGGAAGGTTTCGAGCACCACGTCGGCGGTCTCCGCGAGGCGCATGAAGGCTTCGCGCCCGGCCTCGCTCTTGAGATCGACCGCAAGGCTCCGCTTGCCCCGGTTCGCGTTGCGGAAATAAACCGCGTGGCCGGCCTGGACCGGCCCGATGACGCGCGCGGGATCGCCGCTCTTCGGGTCCTCCACCTTGATCACGTCGGCGCCGTGATCGGCCATCATCATCGCGAGATGCGGGCCGGGCAGGAACCGGGAGAGGTCCAGCACCCTGATCCCTTCGAGCTTCATGGGTCGCCTCCATGCGCGGGTTTGCTCTCGGTTGGCGCCGACATACCCCGTGATCGCCGCGCGCGCCATGGCGCGGAAGCCCGAGCCCAACTGCTCGCGGCGAGATGAGGGGATGTCATTGGCCGGGCGCGGAGCGTGCAGCTATGGTCGACTTTGTTCACGCACCGAGTCGCCCAGAGAACGCCGTGCAAGGACTCGCGGAATCGCTCGCCGTCTATTTCGAGCGGCGGATGGCCCGCATCCTCCTCCTCGGGATTATCAGCGGTTTCCCCTGGGTGCTCATCGGCAGCAGCCTGACCCTCTGGCTCACGGAAGACGGGCTCAGCCGCAGCACCATCGGCTGGGCCGGCCTGATCTTCGGCGTCTACGCGTTCAACTTCCTCTGGGCCCCGCTCATCGACCGCGTCCGGCTGCCGTGGCTCTCGCGGCGGCTCGGGCAGAGGCGAGCGTGGATCCTCGTCCTCCAAGCTGCAGTCCTGCTGTGCCTCGTGCTGTGGAGTGCGTTGGACCCCTCGGAAAACCTGGGTTCCGTCATCGCCATCGGCCTCGCGATTGCTGTTGCCTCCGCGACCCAGGACATCGCCATCGACGCACTCAGAATCGAGCAAATCGGCAAGGCGGAAGGCGAGGCGATGGCCGCGGGCGCGGCCGTGGCGGTGGTTGGCTGGTGGAGCGGATTCAAGCTCGGGGGCATCGTCGCGCTAGAAACCGCCGAGGCCTTTCAGACCGCCGGCGTCGAGAACTACTGGCAGGCGACATTTCTCGTGCTCGGTATCGTGGTCGTGCTCTGCAACATCGGCCTCCTGTTCGTGCGCGAGGCTGCAGCGGCGGCGCGCATGGCCGCCCAGGCCGAGGACGAGGAGCGGATCGCCGCGCGCCTGCGCATGTCCGGCCCGTTCGGGCGTGCTACCGCCTGGCTCGGCGGGACTGTCGTCGGCCCGCTCATGCGCTTCTTCGAGAAGAACGGAGTCGCGATCGCCTTCGCAGTGCTGGGTTTCGTCTTCCTGTTCAAGATCGGCGAGGCCTTCCTGGGGCGCATGTCGCTGGTCTTCTACACGGAGATCAGCTTTACCAAGTCCGACATCGCGCTCTACTCGAAGGGCCTTGGCTGGATCGTCACCGTGGGGTTCACGCTGCTGGGCGGCCTCGTCGCGGTTCGCATCGGCCTCATCCGGGCCATGTTCGCATCCGGGATCGCCATGGCGCTCACCAATCTCATGTTCGCGTTGCTGGCGTGGTCCGGGAAGTCGGAGGTGCTGTTCGCCGCGGCGGTGGTGATGGACGACCTCACGAGCGCGTTCGCGACGGTCACCTTCGTCGCCTTCATCTCGATGCTGGTGGACCGGACCTATACCGCGACCCAGTACGCGCTGCTTGCCTCGCTCGGCACCGCGGGCCGGACTCTGCTCGCGGCGTCATCCGGCGAACTGGTGGACTGGCTGGAGGGGGATTGGGGCACGTTCTTCGTCATCACGACGCTAATGGTGATCCCGTCGCTCGTGTGCCTCTGGGCGATCCGCGCGAAGCTCCGCGACCTGCTGGCCGGCGCGCGGGTTCGGCTGATGGGAAAGGCCGTGGAGGACGCACCCGGCTAGCCCCGCATCACTTGCCGCCGACGTCGCAACGTCAGCGGCGCAGGTATGAACGGAGCCCAGACAGCGGGCTTGTGTCGTGCTCATGATCCGGCGTCCCACGCCGTTGGCCGGCGAAGAAGTCGGCTGACATCGGCCCGAGGCTGATCAGCCCGCCGGGAAGGAAGCGCGTGACCAGGAGCAGGATCAGCGCATAGCCCACGGTCTGGTAGGCGGACGCCTCGCGCAGCAGCTCGAAGCCGCCGATCAGCAGGACGGTTCCCAAAATGGGGCCGAGCGCGGTGCTCGTGCCGCCGATCACGACGTAAGCGACCGCGTAGATGGAATCCCAGAGCGAGAACGCATCGGGATGGGCCAGGATCAGATAGTGCGCGTAGAAGCTGCCCGCGATGCCAGCGAAGAAGCAGGCGATGACGAAGGCGATGAGCTTGTAGATTGCGCTGTCGACGCCGACGCTCCGCGCCAGGATATCGCTTTGGCGGACCGCGCGCAGAACCGCGCCCATGGGCGAGCGGTCGATCCAGTACGCGATTCCAACGGCGGCGAGCCCGAGCAGCCAAACCAGGTAGTAATAGGACGTCTTGTCCGTGAACGTGATCGCGCCGCCGCCGAAGGGCAGCGGTATCGGGTCGGGCGGCTGAATGTCGACCATGACCCCCATGCCCATGCTGCCGCCGGTGAAGTCGGGGGTCACCAGGATGATCTGGCGGATCACGATGTTGAGCACCAGCGTCACCATCGCGAAGTAGGCGCCCGTCAGGCGCAGTGCCGGAAAGCCGAAGAGCGCCGCAGCCACCGCCGCGATCAGCCCGGCTACCGGCATCGCCGCCCAGAACGACCAGCCCAGATGGCCGGCGAGCATGGCCGATGCGTATGAGCCGATGGTCATGAACGCCGCCTGACCAAAGGTCCACTGGCCGATAATCAGGACCAGCCGAACTCCCAGCGAGACGATCGTGAACACCCCAATGGTAATGAAGACATGCAGGTAATAGGGGTGCTGCGTGATGACCGGGATCAACCCGGTCAGCACGACCAGCGCAGCGATCGCGAGCAGCTTAGGCACGGCCCAGCAACCCGCGCGGCCGGAAGATCAGGATCAGCATCACCGCGCTGAATGCGGCGAGCGACGAATATCCGCCGAAGAAGGTTGTGCCGAAGCTCTCCAACGCGCCGAAGGCGAGAGAGCCCACCACGGCCCCTGGGATGCTACCGAGGCCGCCCAAGATCACCACCATGAAGGCCTTGATGACGACGGGGCCACCCACGGCGGGCGTCAGCACCTGGATCGGCAGCAAGAGGCCCGCCGCCGCCGCCGCGAGTGCGCTGCCGATAAACATGCCGAGCGCGCTGATCCAGTCGACGTTGATGCCTTGCAGCATCGCCGCCTCCCGATCCTGCGCGACGGCGCGCATCGCTTGCCCCTCCTTGCTGCGCCAGACGAACAGGAAAAGGAGTGCGATGAGGGGCGCTGCGACGCCCAGAATCATCAGCCGCTCGCTGGGGATGACGATGGTGTCGAAAAACCAGACGGCGCCGTCCACCGGGCTGCGAAAGCGCTTGTCGCGCTCGCCGAACGCGAGCAGCGCGCTGCCTTCGATGAGGAGGAGAATCCCGAGCGTGACAATCATGCTCGGCAGGTCCTGCCCGCGCAGCGGGCGCAGGAAAATGCGGTCGAGCACCATGCCGAGCACGCCCACGGCGATGGCGGCGATGAAGAGCGCGGCGAAGTAGTTCACGCCCAGCTCGGTCGCCAAGTAGAAAACGCAGAAGGCGCCCAGCATGTAGAGGTGGCCGTGGGCGAACTGGATCACCCGCATGATGCTGAAGACCAGGCTGAGCCCGACGGCGATCAGTGCGTAGGTGGCGCCCAGCATGAGCGCGTTGACCGCGACCTGGCCGTAAAGCATGGCCGTCACGGGCGGACGCCTTTCGGTTGCGCGAGCTCGGTGCCGGCTGCGGTGGGCCAGCCCCGTCGCTCAGGCCGGCGCCTGCTCAATTCCATGAATGTCCTCGTCGGCGCCGAGATAGGCGTCGATGACGCGCGGATCGTTCTGAATTCGCTGCGGCGGCCCCTCGGCGATCAGCTTGCCGAAGTCGAGGACCGCGATGCGGTCGCAGCAGCGCATGACGGCGCGCATGTTGTGCTCGACCAGCATGACGGTCGTGTCCCGGGCACGAATCCGCTCGATGGTGGAGACCATCGCCTCCGTCTCGCCGGCGTCCATTCCGGTCAGCGGCTCGTCGAGCAGAAGCAGCGACGGAGCGGCTGCCAGCGCGAGTGCGATGCCGAGTGCCCGGCGGTGGCCGTGCGGCAGGTTCTCGGCACGTTCATCGGTGAGATCGCTCAGGTCCACGAGCTCGATGATCTCGTGCACGGACATCCGCTCCGCCGCCTCGCGGCCACTCATGCGCCGGAAGCTGAGGCCGCTGTGGGCGCGCGCGCTCACCAGGACATTCTCGAGCACCGTCATTTCCATGAAGAGTTCGGTCTGCTGGAAGGTGCGCACCAGGCCGTGTCTCGCAATGCGGTGCAGCGACCAGCGCGTGATGTCGGTGCCGTCGTAGACAATGCGCCCGGCGCTCGCCGGCAGGACCCCGCTGATGACGTTGAAGAGCGTAGTCTTGCCGGCGCCGTTGGGCCCGATCAGGCCAAGAATCTCGCCCGGCTCGACGGTGAGGTCGACGCCGCCAAGCGCCGCAAGGCCGCCGAAGTTCTTGCCGATTCCCGTGAGCTCGAGGAGTGCCATGGCTTGCGCGCCGGCGCGTACGGAACGCTAACCCAGGTACACGCGCTTGACTTCCTCGTTCTGGGCCAGCGCGTCGGTCGCGCCGGTGATCACCACCTGCCCGGTTTCGAGGACGTAAGCGTGCTGAGCGATGCGGAAGGCCATGCGCGCGTTTTGCTCGATGAGAAGGATACCGACGCGCCAGCGCCGCGTGATCGCCGCGATGACCTGGGCGATCTCCTGAACCATCCTGGGGGCGAGGCCGATCGAAGGCTCATCCAGCAGGAGAAGGCGGGGGCGGGCCATGAGCGCCCGCCCGATGGCGAGCATCTGCTGCTCGCCGCCGCTGAGGCTGCCCGCGCGTTGGCGGGAGCGTTCCTTGAGCCGCGGAAAGTGCTCGTAGGTCAGGGCGAGGTCGTCGTCGAATGCGGAGTCCCGGAGCATCAGTTTGCCGCTGCGCAGCCTGCGATAAGCGCCCATCCGCAAATTTTCGAACACGGTCATGTCCGGGAAGACGCGGCGCCCCTCCGGCACGTGCGCGATCCCCAAGCCGACGATCTTATGGGCGGGCACGCGGTCGATGCGTTTGCCGTCGAACAGGATTTCGCCGGCGCTGGCTCGCTTGAGGCCCGAGATCGTGCGCACGAGGGTGGACTTGCCGGCCCCGTTGGGCCCGACCAGCGCGACCAGGCTCCCCTCGGAGACGGCGAGGGTCACTCCCTTGAGCGCGGGCGCCCGTCCATGATGAACCCACAGGTCCTTGACCTCGAGCAGCATGACCGACGGCACCCGTCTCGGGAACTGCGGGCGCGAGCCGGCCGGAGGCGAACGCCCTATCCGCCCCCGTACCGGCCCGCCCTCACGCGACTGCGGCTCACGGCACCGTCGGCGGCACCACGGCGACGGTGGTCGCCTTCCCGTCCTTGATCGTGTTGAGCACGACGGGCACCTGCATCTGGTGCGGCTGGCCCCACGTCTCGGCGCCGCCCCAGGTGATGGTCGGCTTGCCGGGCAGCAGCTCCTGGACCACCGTGGACTGGCGGACGCCCTCCACGATCGCCGGAATGTCATCGATCGATCCGGCCTTCTGAATGCCGGCGAGAAGCACCCTGATCCCCTGGTAGAAGGCGAGCGCAACGGCGGTCCATTCGCCTTCCCGCTCGGTGTACTTCTCGCGGAACGCCACGAGCTCCGGACCCTCGGGGAAGCCGTGGGAGCCGATTATGTAGAAGCCCTCGGCGGCCTCGGGGCCGGCGTGGTTGAGGTAGAGGTTGATATCGTCCTCACAACTGCAGCTCATTACGCCCTTGTAGCCGAGCTGGCGGGCGAGCTTCAGTAGCTGCGGCCCGGTCTGGCCAACGCAGCCCAGGTTGAGCATGTCGGGGTTCAGCGCCAGCACCTTGGTCACCACCGGCAGCGGGTCCGCCAGGTCGGGATCGAAGTACTCGACGCCGAGCCACTCGAGGCCGAGGGCCTGCACAGCAGCCTTGTCGTTCTGCACGGCCATCTCCGGGAACTGTCCGCGCGGCGACAGCTCGACCACCGTCTTGAGGTCCGGGTTGTCCTCGAGAACCCTCCCGAAGAGGACCGGCGCGAAATTCGGCGGCAGATTGAGCGTGCCGAAGCCGTTGTGTGGTGGCGAGAACACGTCCGGCCTCCAGACCGGCGAGACGTGAATGAGTCCTTCCCGCACGTCGTCCGGCAGGCCGAGCCAAGCGTCCGGCCCGTTGTCGAAGTGGATCATCAGGATCTTGATGCCTTCCTGATGGATGAAGCGCTCCAGGCCGGCCTTGGCGAGCTTGGTGTCCGCCTTGTGGTCGTCGACGAACAGCTCGATCATGTACTTCTTGCCGCCGACCTCCAGCCCGCCCTGTTCGTTGATCTCGTCGACGTACATCTCCGACGTCGCCCGCAAGGGTACCCCCCATGCGGCGCCCCATCCCGTCATCGCTGACTGGAGCCCGATCTTGAGGGTGTCTTCGGCCTGCGCGGCTGCGCCAGCGAATGACATCGCGAGCACCGACGCCGCGGCTATGAGGATTTTCCGCATCGGTTAGGCCTCCCTTTTTTAACTGCTTGCGCGTGCGGCAATGCTACGGACTTGGGCCACCAATTGACAAGGCTGGGTGCCCAACGAGACCCGACGCAGGCCGTGACCGTGGCGAGACATCCGGGTTAGTCTGGCGCCGCGGCCCGCGCGACCGCGCCTTGCGAGAGGGAGGAGACGATGGCCAACCTTGCCGAGGTCGAGACCTGGGAAGCTCCCGGCGAGATCGACCCCGGAACCTTCAGCGTCATCATGGGCATGTACGAGAACATCGGGCGCGAGATGATGATCACCCTCGAGCGCTCGGCCTGGACCTCGATCATCAATCTCTGCCGCGACTTCTCCGTCGGCATCGCAGACGACGCCTGCGACTTGGTCGCGGTGCCTGATACCGCGCTGCCGGTCCAGGCCATGACCATGCAGCGGATCATGAAGAGCACCGCCGAGTTCTTCGAAGACGAGATCGAGGACGGCGACGTCCTGATGTGCAACCTCGCCTATCTCGGCAACACCCATATGGGCGAGCCGCTGCTGGCGAGCCCGGTATTCCACGAGGGCGAGCTGATGTTCTGGTCGATGGCGCGCGGCCATCTGGCGGACATGGGCACGCCAGCCTACGTGCCCACCTACCCGTACTCCAAGGACCTCTACAGCGAGGGGCTCAAGATCCCGCCGATCAAGCTGTTCGAGCGCGGCAAGCTGCGCAGGGACGTGCTGGAGCTCTACCTTGGCAACCTGCGCGCGCGCACCAACAGTCACGGCGATTTGATGGCGCACGTGGCCTGCACCTGGCGCGGCAAGGAGCAGCTTGCATCCCTGATCGAGCGCTATGGGCCGGAGACCGTGCGGCGCTACACCGCCGCGCTGCTCGATTACACCTCGCGCCGTGTCGGCGCCGATATCCGCAAGATGCGGCCCGGCACCTACTACGGCGAAGACTGGATGGACAGCAACGGTTACGGCACCAAGAACGTGCCGGTGCGCACCAAGCTGACCGTCGAAGACGACATGTGGATCGTCGACCTCTCCGAGTGTCCGCCGCAGATGATCGGCACGCTCAA
Organism: Alphaproteobacteria bacterium; assembly: GCA_022826345.1. The sequence continues at coordinate 40,853 of JAJDVB010000067.1, read as the reverse complement.
CGCCTCGCTCCATGGCGCGACCGAAGCCGCCGTCGTCGGCACCCTTGCCTTCTGCGTCGACCCCAGCATCCCGAAGAACGAGGGCTTCCATCGTCATGTGGAGATCATCTGCCCCGAAGGCACGATCTGCAGCGCGACCGCGCCGTTCTCGACCCAACACTCGACCACGGGTGCGGCCGAGGTGGTCTACCGGGCGCTGATGCGCGCGGCCGCAGGGGCTACGCCCGAGATGAGCGCGGCCGGCAGCACGCTGATCCAGTGGAGCACCTATATCGGCGTCGACGAGCGCAACGGCGGGGGCAAGCTCTGGGCCTACGCGAACTTCAACGAGTGCGGCGGCGGCGGCGCGGCCAGCGGCGTCGACGGCAGCCCCTGCATGATGGAGATGGGAGTCGCCGGCGCCATGACCTTCATGAGCACCGAGATGGAGGAATGGCTTTATCCGGTGTTGGTCAAGCAGCAGGAGATCAAGACCGATTCGCAGGGCGCCGGCCAGTGGCGCGGCGGGCCCGGCGTGACCACCCACGTCATCGGGCACGGCTCCAGCGCGATGGATGTCTATACGGCTTGCTGGGGGCACAACAACCTCAGCCATGGCACCGTGGGCGGCTCCGGCGGCATCGGCGGGACGGTCTACGCCTTCGATCCGGCGAAGCCCGACGAGCGGCACTTCTATTCCGGCCTCGGCAAGTTCCAACTGCCCAAGGGCTGGGAATACGTAGTGATCGCGAGCGGGGGCGGCGGCTACGGCGACCCCTATGACCGCGATCCCGCCGCAGTGGCCGAGGACGTGCGTGACGAGATCGTGAGCGTCGAGGCCGCTCGACAGGACTACGGCGTGGTGCTCGATGAGGGGACTTTCGAGGTCGACATGGCGCCAACCGTCGCGCTTCGCCATGCGCTCAGGGCGGAACGCGGCCCCGCGCCACTCAACTCGCCGATGGAGCCCGGCACTTCGACGCTACGCCAGAGCCTGATGACCAACCGCGATACCTTCACCGACCTCGACCGCGACCCCGCTGAGGATTCCTCGCCCGACCTCTACGGCCGTTAGCCCCAACCCGCACCCTGCGGACGACCAACCAGGAGCCGTCCATGGCCTATGTCGCCGCCATTGACATCGGCGGAACCCACACGGACTGCGTCGCGTCCGACGGGCGCGCCGTCCAGTCTGCCAAGGTGCCGACCACCGGGGACCCGACCGATGGCGTGATCCACGGCCTGGAGATACTGGCCGCCAAGTTCGGCACCGATATCGCCGCGTTGCTCGGCGCCTGCGACCGCTTCGTGTACGGCTCGACCACCGCCACCAACATCTTCGTCCAGCGCCGCCTGCCGAAAACCGGCCTGCTCTGCACCCACGGGCACCGCGACATTCTGTGGTTCCGGGAGGGCAACAAGCCAGACCGCTGGAATCTCCGCACGCCGCCGCCGTGGTCACTGCTGGACCGCCACCTGCGGCGGCCCGTCCGCGAGCGAATCGATCAGGCCGGCGAGGTGATCGTTCCGCTGGAGGAGCAAGACGTTCGCGATGCGGCCAGAACGTTGAAGGACGAAGGGGTCGAGGCGGTCGCCATCGCCTTCCTCTGGTCGTTCATCAACCCGGCGCACGAGCGGCGGGCCCAGGAAATCGCGCGCGAGGAGCTTGGGGACGGCATCCCGGTGCTCGCCAGCGTCGACGTCCTGCCCGTGATCCGCGAGTGGGAGCGCACCTTCTGCACCGTGCTCAGTGCGGGGATCATGGTGGAGGTCCGCGCGCATCTGGAGAGTTTTCGAGTCCGCATGAGCGGGCTCGGACTCAAGGGCGAGCCGCTGGTGATGCAGTGCAACGGTGGCCACGCAACGATCGACGCCATCCTGCGAAACCCGCTCCCGCTGGTGGCGAGCGGTCCGGCGGGCGGCGCGCTCGCCGGCGTCTATTACGGCGAGCTGACCGACAGCGCTGACGTCATGACCATCGACACCGGCGGCACCAGCTTCGACGTGTGCGTGCTGCCGGACCGCTCGATCCCGATCACCAGGGCGAAGCGCCTCGACACCGAGCCGATCTCCATCCCCTCGGTCGATGTCCACACTATCGGCGCAGGCGGCGGTTCGATTGCATGGCTCGATGCGGGCGGCGCGCTCCGTGTCGGCCCGCAGAGCGCGGGCGCCAATCCTGGTCCCGCCTGCTACGGCCGGGGCGGAACCGAGCCGACGCTCACCGATGCGTTCGTGCACCTTGGCTACATCAACCCGGACTATTTCCTGGGAGGGCGCACGGTGCTTCAGCCGGCGCTCGCCGACGGGGCCATCCAGAAGAGGATCGCCGAGCCTCTCGGGCTCGATCTCACCGGCGCCGCTGCGCGCATCGTCGAGATCATGAACAGCCGGCTCGCGGGCGCCATGCGGCTCCTCTCGGTCGAGCGCGGGATCGACCCGCGCCCCTACACGCTGCGGGTGGGCGGCGGTGCCGGACCGCTGCAGGCCGGCACGCTCGCAAGCAGGCTCGGGATATCCCGCGTGATCGTGCCGCGCTGGCCGGGCGTGCTTTGCGCGTCGGGCCTGATGCGGGCGGATGTGACTCACAACCTGGTGCGCTCCTTCAACACCGCTGCCGAGGCGGCGGATCTCGCCAGGCTCTCCGCCCTCTACGACAAGATGGAGCACGCCCTCACCCGCACGCTGGGAGAGGAGGGCATTGCGCCGGAGAACATGACGCTCAGGCGCTTCATCGACGCCCGCTACTCCGGCCAGGTCTACGAGATCGAGACGCCCGTGCCGTCTGCCGAGACCCTGACGGCGGACCATCTCAAGGCCATCGTGGCTGCCTTTGAGGACGCCCACGACGTGCTCTACCACTACCGCATGGAGGGCTATCCGGCGGAGTTCGTGTCATGCCGGGTGGAGGCGGTCGGGCGGGTCGATGCGGTGACGCCGGAAGAGCTGCCGGCGGCAGGGCCCGATCCCTCGGCGGCGGCGAAGGGCTCCCGCCAGGCGTACCTGCCCGACGAAGGGCGCTTCGAGCTGGTCGAGACCTTCGACGGCGAGAGGCTCGAACCCGGCAACCGCATCGCCGGCACAGCCATCATCGAAACCGAGGGCTCGACCCTGGTGGTCTGGAAGGACCAGCGCCTGACGGTCAACCGCTACGGCGACTTCGAGATCGATATCGGCGTGTAGCGGAGCCGCGCGCTGACTGGGCAGAACGGCCACGCGCGGACCATGACATTGGTGGGAATTCCGGGCTAGGCTGCCCTATTGCCATGGTCGCCGCGCCGCCCGCGGGTCGCACCTCGGCAGCCGGGACGCGACGGTAGGTGCGGTGGAAGGCGCGAAGTACGGCGCGAGGATCCCCATGCCGGCCAACCCCCTCTCGGAAATTCCCCTCATCGACATCGGCCCCTATTTCGGGGGCAGCCACACCGACAAGAAGCGGGTCGCGGACGAGATGAGCCGTGCCTGCGAGCATATCGGCTTCTTCCTGGTTTCCGGCCACCAGGTGGACCCGGCGATCATCGAGGGCGTGCAACGCGAGTCGAAGGCGTTCTTCGGTCTGCCGCTCGAGGAGAAGCTCGAAATCAAGCAGCGGAAGGAGGAGAAGGGAAGCCGGGGCTACGAGCCGGTCGGCACGGAGCAGCTTTCGGCGACGATCGGCGTGGAAACGCCGCCCGACCTCAAGGAATCCCTCTCGATCGGGCCGCTCGCGGTGCCGGATCATCCCTCCTGCCGCACCGAGGAAGCGCTGCCGCTTTTCAGGCCCAACATGTGGCCTGAGAACCCGGCCACGCTCCGCCCCACGTACGAGGCGTACATCAGGGCTTTGGACGACCTGAGTCTGCACCTGCACCGGCTCGCCGCGATCGCGTTCGACCTGCCCGAAGACCATTTCGAGGACAAGATCGACAGGGGGTTCAGCATCCTCCGCGTGCTCAACTATCCGGATCAGCGGGAGGAACCCGAGGAAGGTCAGCTCCGCGCCGGCGAGCATTCAGACTACGACAATCTCACGATCTGTCTTATCGAGGACAAGCCGGGCGGACTGCAGGCGCGGAGCCCAAGCGGTGCCTGGGTGGATGTGCCGTTCGTTGCCGGGTCGTTCGTGGTCAATATCGGCGATTTCCTGATGCGCTGGACCAACGATCGCTGGAAGTCCACGCGGCATCGTGTGGTCAACCCACCGCTCGCCGCCGGCGAGCGCCTCTCCGCCTGCCACTTCATCATGCCCAACCACGATGCGGTGATCGAGTGCCTGCCGACCTGCTACGGGCCCGATCAACCGGCGAAATACCCGCCGATCCTCGCTGGTGACTACATGATCGAGAAATTTGAGAGCCAGTCGTCCGGCGAAGAATGGAGCGACGAGGACAGCGAGAAGTTCGGCACCGCAGACACCGAGTCACGCTTCACCCACTGACCGTCGCTCAGCACTCAAGTCGGGCGCCGAACGACACTCTTGAGACTACACGTCGGCCGGCACCCAGGCGGGAAGCGGTTCCCCGCCGCAATAGTGGTTCTCTGCCGGGTTTTCGCGGAACACGACGTAGATGTCGGCGGCGTCGACGCCCATCGTCTCGTTCAGGGTTTCGGCGATGGCATCGACCAGCGCCTTCTTGCGCTCAGGCTCGCGACCCGGCCGCAGGTCGACCTCGACCAAGGGCACGCCGTCGCCGATCTCAGCGACCACCTCCCGCACGGCGACGTAGTCGTATTTGGTCTGCTTAGTACTACAGTTGCGTTTACAGTCGTTTCTTGTAGTGAGAAACAGCTGCTGAGGCTTGGTGTTGTCGTCGCCATAGAGACCACTGGATGATGTCGGAAGCTCTGTGCGACGGTTTGACTATCAGGCGGGCGAGAAGGGTTTGGATTTCGGGGACCGAGGGCACGAGGGCGGCGAGGAGCATCAGGCGGCGATTGGCGGGTTGGGACTCGTTTCGTTCTCTTTGCCGGATGCGGCGCTTCGCAGGTCGGCAGCGAGTTTGGCGAGGAAGGCGGCTGCGGCCATGACGAGACTGATGTGGCGATGCCACCCGTGCCAGGAGCGGGCCTCGCAGTGGTCGAGGCCGAGGTCGTCCTTGGCCCTCTGGAAGCACGCCTCGATGGTCCATCGCAGGCCTGCGACACCGGCGAGTTCGGCGAGCGTGGTGTCTTGGGGGCAGAAGACGAGAGAGTAGGCCCGCTTGTTGGGATCGTTGCGGGAGCGGCGGATGAGCAACCATCGTTCCCGCCCTTTGTCGCAGGGCCGGCCCAGGGCGATGCGAGCCCAGTCGTAGAGCCTTGGGCCCTTGCTGCCTTCGCCAGCGGCATGGGCCGCCCAGGCCCCGTCGTCCAGATCATCGGCCGCGGTCGCAGGATCGGTCTCGATCAGTCCGGCCGGGGTGACAACGCGCAGCGTGTGGTTGCTGCGCACCGCCAGCACATAGCTCTGCCCTCGCTCTTCCAGCATGCGTCGCAGCCGGCTGTCCGAGCCATAGACCGCATCGGCGAGAACGAAGGCGCAGGGCAGGTCCGCATCGAGCGCCGCAGCAATCATCGCGCGGGCCAGTGCCGGCTTGGTCGCAAAGCCGACCTCGTCGGGCACCTGCGTCTTGGCCCGGCGCGCACCGTCCTCGGCCCACGCGCGCGGCAGATAAAGACGGCGGTCGATCAGCGCCTGCCCAAGAGGGCCCGCGTAGGCGAGAAAGACACCGACCTGGCTGTTCTCGACACGACCCGCCGTGCCTGAATACTGCCGCGCAACGCCGACCGAATGCCGGCCCTTCTTCACGAAGCCCGTCTCATCGACCACCAGCACGCCGTCCGCGCAGCCCAGCGCTTCGAGCGCATAGGCACGGACCTCGTCCCGCAGCGCCTCGGCATCCCAGCGGCTGCGGCCCAAAAGCGCCTGCATCCGCCACGGCCGGGACAGGCCTGCCTGTTCCGCCATCATCCAGCCCGTCTTGCGCGCGATCCCCGACAGCAGACCGTCCAAAAACGCGCTCCCCGTCTCGCGCACCTCACGGCGCCCGAACACAGGGCCCAGACGCAACTTCCACAACCCCAGCTCCCGCTCCCAGTCCAGAAGCGAGCCCGACCAATCCGCCACGCTCATCGATCCACCCCTCCGCAGCCGTTCGGCCCAGAAAGACATAAGCCGAACTAAAACGCAACTGTAGTATTAGGCGCGAGGGTCTTGAGCACCGCCGCCTTGACTTCGATGCGGATGGTTTTCTGCGTGGTGGCGGGCGTACCGGTGGGGACTTCGACGCGAATGACGGGCATCGATGGTATCTCCTTTCAGACGGCGAATGGGGTGTAGCGGGGCGCCCTGCGGCTCACGAATCGCCGGGCACGGTGCCCTGGGGCAGGCTCTCGATGTGGGCGCAGATGTCGCGCGGGCGCGTCAGCCAGATGCGGTCGCGCAGGGGCGCGATGTGTTCGAAAAAACGGCGCAGATGGCGTATGCGGTAGGGCCGCCCCATCACGAAGGGGTGGATGGAGATCGGGAACACCAGGGGCTGCCCTTCGCTCTGCGCCAGCATCTCGTCGAAGCCGTCGATCAGCATGTCGACGAACTCGGCGGCAGTGTGGCCGTACCAGACGATGCTGCGGGTGTCGTTGCACTCGACCGGGTAGGGCATCGCCAGGATGCGGCCCGCGCGCGTCGTCATCCAGATCGGCTGGTCGTCGCAGGTCCAGTCCATGAAGTAGCGATAGCCCGCTTCCTGCAGCAGGTCGGGAGTGACCGCGCTGTTGGAGAGCCAGGGACTCATCCAGCCCCACGGGCGGCTTCCTTCGTGGCGCTCGATGGTCTCAGTGACCTCGGCGATCAGCGCGGCCTCGGCCGCCTCGTCGAGGTGCTCCTGCATGTCCGAGTTGGTGAGGCCGTGGCCCAGGATCTCGTCGCCGCGCTGCCTGAGTGCCTTCGGAATGTCGGGGCAGTGCTCGTAGACGGCGAGGTTCATCTGGGCTTCGATGGGGATGTCGAAAGCATCGAACAGCTCGAGCAGGCGCCAGATGCCGACCCGGTTGCCGTAGTCGCGCCAGGAGAAGACGCTGTGGCTGTTGGCCTGGTCCGGCGGGGCGATGGCCGCGCCCTTGCCCTCGCCGAAGCTGAACTGCTCGATGTTGACCGCGACGTAGACGGCGAGGCGGGCGCCGTTCGGCCAGTCGTAGACCGGGCGCTTGGTGATGTTGGAGTAGGGGTAGCGACCGTGGGTGCGAATCATAACGACTTGGGTCCCGTGCGCCGCCTCGGATAATCCCGACTCACCTACTCCTGCGCCGTAGCCTTGCCGACCGGATTGAAGTCGTGCTCACCCACGCCCTGAACCAGGGTGACGCGGCAGCCTCGGCCGTTCTTGCCGGAGACCCGGTGCGCGGTCATGGGTGGTACGACGCAGTGGTTGCCGGTCTCGAGCTCGTGGCGGGCGCGCGGCGCCCGGGTCTCGATCACCACCGTTCCCTCGAGGCCGACGAATACGTCGGTCACGATGGTGTGGTAGTGCCACGGGACCTCCTCGCCCGCACCGATGGTCATGATCTGCACGCGCATGCCGTCAGCTTCGGCGACGATGTCGTGTTCGGTGATCGTATAAGGCAGGTCTTCGAGCGCCGTCATGACGTTTTCCGGTCCAGTCTTTAGGCTGGGACCGGTCAAGATAGCGCCTTCGGCCACGCCTGTGGATGGATTCGGGCGATTTCTCCCGGATCACGAGTCTCGCTAGCATGGGGCGCTGATGGATAGTTAAGGCACAGCGGTCGCATGGCGGACGACGCGCATCCCTGTTGGGCGGTTTACGATCTGGATCGGCTGCGCGCGAACCTCGCGGAGATTCGTTGCCGCATCGGACCCGATCAGGCTTGCATCGCCGCGCTCAAGGGCAACGCCTACGGTCATGGCGCGGTGCCCGTGGCGCGGGCGCTCGACGGCGAGGGGCTGGCGGCGTTCATGACCGGCTCTTTCGACGAGGCCTGCCAGTTGCGCGCCGAGGGGCTCTGCACACCGATCGTCATGTTCGCGGGCGCGCTGCCGACGGGGATGGCTGATCTCATCGCTGCCGGGCTGGTGCCGACGGTGGTCGATCGGGCAAGCGCCGAAGCCACAGCGCGCGCGGCGCCGGTTGGTGACGCGGTTCCGGTCTACGTCAAGGTCAATGCCGGATTGGGGCGGCTGGGGGTGCCGCTCGAGGCGGCCGAAGTCTTTCTCGATGAACTGGCCGCCATGCCGGGCCTGGAGGTCCGAGGGCTCTACACGCATCTGCCCTTCGGCGACGCGCAGGGGCGCGATTGGGCCGAGCAGAAGCTCGCCGCCTTCGATGCGCTGCTCGCGCGCCTCGCAGCGCGCGGTCTCGTGCCGCCGGTCACTCAGGCACGCGCAAGCGCCTGCGTCGCCGCCGGGCTGTCCGATAAGGCCAACGCGGTTTGCGTCGGCCACCTGCTTTACGGCCTCTCGCCCTTCGCCGATGACTCGCTCGCGGACCTCTCGGCGTACCGGCCTGTCCTGGCCGAGATCGGGAGCCGGCTGATACAGGTCTCCGACCACCCGCAGGGCAGCGACATCGCGATTGGCGACAGCTACGGCATACGACACGGCCGGCGCACCGGCGTCGCGCCCATCGGTGTCGCCCAGGGCCTGGTTCGACCCGTGCCGGGCAGCAGGCCGCAGGCGCTCATACGCGGCCATTGGGCGCCGATCCTGGCGGTGTCGCTCGAGCATATGGTCCTGGATCTCACAGACATCGAAGCCGCCACGGTCGGCGATGCCGTGCGGCTGCTCGGCGGCGAAGGCGATGCGGCGATCGGGCTGGACGAGCTCGCCGCGTGGTTCGGGATGACGCCGCTCGATACGGTGATGACGCTCTCCGGCCGGCTGCCCGCGCACTACCGCGACGCAGCAGGCGGGGCGGCCGGGCCGGCAACGCTCCCAAGCGAGGCCCGATGACGAGCCATCCCGATCTCCCTCGACTGAGCGAGGAGCAGTGCGCCCGCTACCGCGACGACGGCTTCGTGTTTCTGCCAAATCTCGTTTCGGAGGCGGATATCGCGCGGGTGCGGGACGAGCTCGACGGGCTGTGCCGGCTCACCCGCGACGAGGTCATCCTGGAGAATGATGGCCGCACGGTCCGCTCGGTGATGAACCCGCAGGTGTTCAGCGATCTGTTTGGGCGCTTCGTGCGGCATCCGGCGCTACTCGGCCCGGTGCGGCAGCTTCTGGAACGCGACGTCTACCTGTTCCAGTGCGTGATCAACATGAAGCGCCCGTTTCACGGTGCGGTCTGGCAATGGCACCAGGATTTCCCGACTTATTTCCACGATGACGCGATGCCCGAGCCCCGTCTGGTCAACGCGCTGGTCTTCGTCGACGAGGTGCGCGAGTTCAACGGGCCCCTGATGCTCGTTCCTGCCAGCCACAAGGCACCGGCCTACGAGACCGCCGTGGACGATGCGACCACCAGCTACCCGCTGCGGGCGGCGGATGATGCGGTCGTCGCCAGGCTCGTGGGCGAACGGGGGATCGAAGCGCCAAAGGGCGGGCCGGGCTCGGTGATCTTCGCCCACACCAACATCGTACACGGCTCGGGGCCGAACATGTCGCCCTGGCCGCGCACGCTCGCCTCGGTCACCTACAACGCCATCGACAACAAACACGGCCGCTCGCGGCGCCCCGATTGGGTGGTGCGCCGTGACTTCGAGGTTCTTGAACCGGTCGCTTCGCCGATCTGAGGAGGACGGTGGCGGTCACCCAGGGGTCAGGAAGGTACCGTGTCGATGCAGGTGGGCATGGCCTCCTCCACCGAGACCGGGCGAATGCCCAAGTCGTCCAGGGTGCACGCCTGCCTGTCGACGACATTGTCCCGTTTCATCAGAGTTACCTGATCGCGAGTGAGCGGCGGATTGGGGTGCGTTGCCATCACGGCCGCCAGAACGTCCCACACAATAAAGGGGCACGGGACCATGAGCGCTCGCCCGGCCGTCCGGTCGCGCACCAATCGCACCAGCTCTCTGTACGCATAGGTCCTTGGCCCCCCGAGCTCGTACACCTTGCCTCGCGTGGAGGGATCGGCCAGCACCCGTATGCAGGCTTCGGCGACGTTGCCGACGAACACGGGCTGCAGTCTGGTACTCCCCGTTCCGAACAGGGGCATGATCGGAGATCGCTGCGTCATGCGCGCGAACGTGTTGAGGAAGGAATCGCCCGGCCCGAATATCACGCTCGGGCGCAGGATCGTGACGTCGTCGAACGCGTCCCTGACGAGCGTTTCTCCGATCCCCCGGGCGCGAACGTAGGGTGAAGGCGACACAGGATCGGCGCCTACTCCCGAGATGTGGACCAACCGCTCAGCCCCCGCCTTTTTCGCCTGTCGCGCCACATGCAGGGCCCCCTGGCCATGGACCCTGTCGAATGTCGCGCCGCTTTTCTCGACGTAGTGACCGACGGTATTGACGACCGCGGTCGAGCCCTCCACGGCACGCACGACCGTCGCCTCGTTCCAGACATCGGCCCGCACGAGCTCGATCCGGCCGTCCGGGCCAACCCCGGAGAGGAAGGTTGCACGATCCGGATGGCGTGCGGCCACGCGCACGCCGTAGCCCGCCTCGGCCAGGTGCTTGACGATCTGGCGACCCAGAAATCCTGATCCCCCGAAGACCGTTACGGGTTTCGTCTCCATAGGCTCGACGCAGCATTCGTGTTCAGGAAATGGCGCATGAGGGGCCGCGTCGTCTCCCGTCGCAGCCTCGCGTGTGTCGCCACGGGACAAGGCTATGCCGCCGGCGCTGGGAATCGCAACCAGCGGTGCGACCGATTGTCGATGCTGCCATGACTCGGTGTGGCGTGTCGGTTAGCATCGGCACCGACCCGCGCGGCGGATGGACGCCGAGCGCGGAAGGGAGGGACCGATGGAAGGGCAAGCCGCAACCAATCTGAGCCTCGAGCAAATGGATGTGGAGACGACGCTCCACGCCTTCACCCCCATCCACGAGCACGAGAAATCCGGCCCGCACATCATCACAAACGGAGACGGTATCTACGTCACCGACAACAAGGGCGACACCTATATCGACGCGATGGCCTCGCTCTTCTGCGTCAACGCGGGCTACGGGCGGACCGAAATCGGCGAGGCGATCGCCGACCAGGCCCGGAGCTTCCCCTACTTCCACACCATGGCGGGCCACGCCAACGAACAGCAGATTAGGCTGAGCGATCGGCTCATGGACATTCTGCCCGACAACATGAGCCGCATTCTCTACGCGAGCTCGGGCTCGGAGGCGAACGACGCCAACGTCAAGCTTGCCTGGATGTACCAGCGCTGTCGCGGCAAGCCCGAGAAGCGCAAGATGATCGCGCGGAGCATGGGCTATCACGGCGTGACCGGGATCGCGACCAACCTCTCCGGCCTGCCGCTCATGCACGAGGCCTTCGGGCTGCCGCTGCCGGGCTTCCTGCACACCGAGAAGGGCCATTACTTCTGGGAGGGCGAGCCCGGCGAGAGCGAGCGGGACTTCTCCAAGCGCATGGCCGCTGCCCTAGAGGAGCTGATCATCCAGGAGGGGCCGGAGACCGTCTGTGCCTTCATCGCCGAGCCCGTGATGGGGGCGGCCGCCTGCGTCTCACCGCCCGAGGGCTATTTCGAGGAGATCCAGGCGGTGCTAAAGCGCCACGACGTGCTCTTCATCGCCGACGAGGTTATTACGGGCTTCGGTCGGCTGGGCTCATGGTTCGCGACCGAGAAGTACGGCCTCGATCCCGATCTGATGACGCTCTCCAAGGGCATTACCAGCGCCTATGTGCCGCTCTCCGCCTCGGTGATCTCTGATCGCGTGTGGGAGGTGCTGCACGAGGGCTCGAAGGACATCCCGATCTTCGCCCACGGGCACACCGCCAGCGCCCATCCGCTCGCCTGCGCCGCAGCCAACGCCAACCTCGCGCTGATGGAGCAGGAAGACATGGTGGGGAACGCAGCCTCCACCGGCGCCTATTTCAAGCAGCAGCTTGAGGAGCGCGTCGGCCCTCATCCGCTCATGGGCGAGATTCGCGGCGACGGCCTGATGCTGGCGATCGAGCTGGTTGCGAACAAGGAGACCAAGGAAGAGCTCAACCTGGAATGGGATTGCTCACACCGGCTTTTCGATCTCTGCCTGGAGGAGAAGCTGATCACGCGCGGTTTCTTTGGCCACAACTCGACCTCGTTCGCGCCGCCGCTCTCGATCACGCCGGACCAGGTGGACGACGTGATCGACCGCTTCTCCCGCGGTCTCGACAAGCTCACGGCCGACCTCAAGTCGGAGTACGGCTTCACCCCGCCGGGCTGAGCAACAGCGCACGCACGGGCCGCTGCCGGCGGCGTCACATCGAGGAGAAATATCGCCGACGCACTCAAAGAAAAGCTCCTGCACTCCACAGGGTGTAGAAACTCCCGCAAGGAGGAGCCTCCCTGGATGGCGGGTTACGGGGCGCTGTCCGATATTTCGGACGAGACCCGCTGCGTCCTCGAAGCAATCGAGGAAGAGTTCGAGAGGCTCCCGCCCGAAGACCCCTTGTGATCCTCGCTGCCAGATTGCGTCTGGGAATGCCCGGAGTTGTGGCGCAAGGGGAGGCTACGCACGGCGGCCGGTCACGATATTCTGCTCACCATGCAAATTTCGGGCTTGATTCTCGGGTTCACTTCCTTATAAGTATAATGAAGCTTACAAGGAAGGATGGCAAGCCATGACCCAGATGAACGCCATCGACATCGACATCGACGTGCACCGCGCCATCGAAGCTCGGCGTACTGACTTTGGCCAGTCGCATAACGAGATTCTGAGAGAAGTGTTCAACCTGACGAACAGCCAATCGTCAACGGATCCGTCTAGGCGCCGCACTGGGACGTATGCGTACGAACTGCTAGGAGAGAGAGTGGAGGAAGGAAGTCTTCAGGCAGCATACATGAGTTGTCTAGTCAATATTGCCAAGCGCGAGTCCGGGTTTCTTGAGCGACTCTCGGCGGTGTCTACGAAATCGCGCAGAATTGTCGCTCGTGACCCGGAGAAGCTGTATCTCAAGAGGCCCGAACTAGCTGAGAAGTATGCGCGATCGCTAAGGGACGGCTGGTGGGTAGACATCAACCTTTCTCGGCAACAGTGCGAGCAGCGTCTGAAGATCGTCTGCGATGTCGCTGGCCTTCAGTGGGAACGTGATCTCGTGCTGGACTTCCCTAACTAACTTAAGGCTCCTTAAGGCGTGCCGCTCCAAAGGGCTGTAGCGTCTTGGTGAGGTCAGACTATAGAGTTATCGCTTCGGGCGCGCAGACGAGCAGGCGGTTAAGCCGCCTGCTTCGTCTTCAGGCCGTTCTCCTCGATCCAGCGGGTGGTGTCGTCCAGCGCCAAGGTGAAGCGGCGCATCATCTCCTCGACCTCAGCCTCGGTCATCACGAGCGGCGGGGCGAAGGCGAGGCTGTCGCCGGCGAGCGCGCTCCTGATGATGAGGCCGTGCTCGCGGGCGCGATCCACCGCGTAGGTCTTCACGCCGAACGAGGGGTCGAAGGAGCGGCGGGTCTCCTTGTCCGCCACCAGCTCGATGGCGCCCATCATGCCGACGCCGCGCGTGGTTCCCACCAGCGGGTGATCGGCGAAGCCCCGGATGCGCTCCTGCAGCAGGCTGCCCACGCGGCGCACGTTGCCGAGCACGTCGCGCTCCTCCATCAGCTCCTGGCAGCGGAGCGCCACGGCGACTGCCACCGGGTGGCCGGTAGTGGTGAAGGCGTGGGCGAAGAAGCCCAATTTGCGGCTCTCGGCCAGCATGGCGTCGTAGAGCTTCTGGTTAATCATTACCGCCGAGATCGGCTGGTAGGCGCTGGCCAGCCCCTTGGCGAGGGAGAGGCCGTCCGGCCTGATGTTGAAGGTCTCCGACCCCAGCCAGCTGCCGGTCCGTCCTGAGCCGGTGATGACCTCGTCGGCGAAGAACAGGATCTCGTACTTGTCGAGGACCGCCTGCACCTTCTCGAAATAGGTCCGGGGCGGCACGATGCAGCCGCCGCCGCCCATCACGGGCTCGGCGAAGAAGGCCGCGACGGTCTCCGGACCCTCCTTCACGATCAGCTCTTCGAGATTGCTGGCAAGCCTCGAGGCATAGTCCTCCTCGCTCTCGCCCGGCTCGCCGTAACGGTAGAAGTGCGGGCAATCGGTTTTGAGGAAGAGGTCGTTGACCGGCAGGTCGAAGTCCGTGTGCATCTGCGGGATACCGGTGACGCTGGCCGCACCGCAGGTCACGCCATGGAAGCCCATGAAGCGGGAGATGATCTTCTTCTTCTCCGGCTTGCCGATGGCGTTGTGGTAGTACCAGGCGAGCTTGACCAGCGTGTCGTTCGCCTCCGAGCCCGAGTTGGCGAAGAAGACACGGGCCATCGGCACATGGGTGGACGCCTTGAGCCGCTCGGCGAGGCGGCCCATGGGCTCGGTCGTCTTGTCGATCAGCGAGTGGTAGTAGGGGAGGGCGCGGAACTGCTCGATCGCGGCATCGACCAGCTCGCTCTCGCTGAACCCGAAGTTGGCGCACCACATGCCGGCGACGCCTTCGATGTAGTCGCGGCCCTCCTCGTCGATGATGGAGACACCGCTGCCGCGCGTGACGACCAGCGGCGGCGTCCTCTCCAGCGCGTCGAGGTTGCCGTAGCCGTGGGCGACATGGGCCACGTTGCGCGCGCCGAGGGAGTTCGGCTTGCTGATCGGCGCGGCGCTCTCGCTGCCGCCGTTATCGGGTCTGCTGCTGGCATCGTCCATCACGGGACATCTCCGTCTCTTGGGGCCGCCGGCGGAAGCGAGCGTCCGGCGAGGTCAGGCGGTTCGAAAGCCCCGGGCTGCAAGCCCGGTCGGTGCGGCTGCTCCGGCACCGGCGGTTACTGCCGATGCTGAAGCGCCGACGCTTGGTCAAGCGGCGAGGGGGTATACCTCGTAATCGGACTCGCAGGGATGCGTGTCGGTGATGTGGAGCGCCCGGTGCTTCAGCGAAATCATGATGGAGTGGTTGCTCTGCAGCCGCAGCGTCTCCGCCTCGTCCTCGTCATAGTGCGCGCAGATCGAGTGCGGATAGGCGAAGTGGTCCGCCATCGCCGACTTGATGGTCTCCGAATCCAGCTCCTGCGACTGGCGCAGCAACCGCTCCAGGCGCACATGGCGGTACATCGTGTTGGGCCACAGCTTCACCACCTCCGACTCCACGTCTAGCTCGCAGAAGTGGTTGGAGTGGGTGAGCAGACCGTCCTCGGGGTAGATGAACGCCTCCTTGTCCGGGCTGGTCTCGATGTCGATGGCGATGCCGTCCTCATGGGCGATGAGGAAGTTCATCGATACCGAGCGGTTGGTGCCGCAGACGCCGAGGATCGCCTCCTGCATGTTGCGTGCGTTGAGGATGTCGCGCACCCGCATGCGGTAGGGCTTCTCGTATTCGTACTTGCCGTCCTCCGGGGTCAGCAGCGCGTTGATGACCACGCCGATGCCGTTCTCGTTGACTCCCTGGAGGCCGCCGATGGTGCCGACCTCGCCGATGTGGATAAAGTCAGGCCCGTCGTCGCGTTGGACCCGCGAGACCACGGTGTTGATGTCCTTCACCCAGTCCCAGTTCTGGCCGATCATCGTGTCGCCGTTCTTCGAGCGCTCGGGCAGCACGGCGAATGAGGTGCAGGCGTCCATCGCGGTGGGCTGGAACTGAGCCTGCGCATCGCTCTTCATCATGTTCACGAGCATCTCGTAGCGCACGTTGAGGAGGGTGATCTCCTCCAGACTGCGGCCGGAGCCCTCGACCACGCCGTCGATCTCGTCCCAGAAGATCGGGTCCTTGGGCCTCAGCGCCTCCGCCCACCTGGCCGATTCGGCCATCAGTGCGTCTTTCTCGAAGCCCAGAATCTGGAAGCGCTTCAGATAGCGCTCGAGGTTCTGGCTGATCTCCGTCGACATGATCTCGCCGTGGGCACGGCCGCGATCCCTGGGATCGCCGGTCAGGTTGAGCACTGGCTTGGTCATCGATTGCCTCCTGCGTGGTCCCGTCGTGCGAGTTGATCGCTTGTTCCTCGCCGCACGATCGGGCCGGTCGAATTCGTTGCCAGCGAAGAATAGCGCGGCGACTGAAGCAAGAGAAGGTGGAAAGAAGGCGGACCTGCCGTGCGGCACGCGCGATCCCATGCGGATGCGGGCAAGGCGCAGGCGGTGCTCTCGTGCTACCGTTGCGGCGTTGGGACGAGCCGCTTCCCCGAGAAGCGGGGAGGCGGCTCCACCGGTCGGAGGCCGCCATGAAGACGATACCAGCGACCCTTTCGGTCATTCTGGCGACAGTGCTGCTCGCCGGGACGAGCGCCGCCGAGACCCCTCTCGAGCGGGGCACATACCTGATGGAGAGCATGGCCGCCTGTCCGGTCTGTCACACGCCGTGGAATGAAGATGGCCAGATCGCCGATATGCACTTCGCGGGCGGCCTTGTGTTCGAGGAGGACGACTACACGGCCTACGCGTCCAACATCACGCCCGACCCCGAGACCGGTATCGGCAGCTGGAGCGACGAGGAGATCATCATTGCAATCCGCGAGGGCAAGCGGCCGGACGGCTCGATCATCGGCCCTGCCATGCCGATCAGGCTGTACCGCGGCCTTTCGGACAAGGACGCGCAGGCCATCGTCGCCTATCTGCGTTCGATCCCGGCTATCAGGAACGAAGTCCCTGCCTCCGAGTACGAGATCGATCTACCTGCCGACTACGGCCCGCCGCTCGGCGAGGTGCCCGAGGTTGCGTACTACGATCTCGGAGCCTACGGCGAATATCTGGCGGGACCGATCGCCAATTGCACGTACTGCCATACACCGATCGAGGACGGCTGGCGCGACTACGAGAACATGCTGGGCGCCGGCGGGCACGAGATGGAAGGCCCCTGGGGCGAGACCGTGGCCCGCAACATCACGCCAGACTGGGGTACTGGTCTCGGCCGCTGGAACAGCCGCAAGATGCGCACGGCCATCACCAAGGGGCTCAGGCCCGACGGCGACGAGCTCGGCCCACCCATGCCCTACGAGCGCTACGACACGATGGATCGCCAGGACCTCAGCGCGATCCTCGCCTATGTGCGCTCGCTTCCCCAAATCGAGAACGACACCGATTGATCGCCGCCCACCGAGGCTTGATTGCGCCTTGACGGGTTAACACGCGAACGGGCAAGCTTCCGCAATTGTCGGGACGCGAAGGTAGAACCATGACCCTTCAGCAGGTTCCCGTTATCGACATCGCGCCATTCCTCGGCCGAGACCGCGACGGGAAAGCGCGGGTGGCAGCCGAGGTCAAACAGGCGTGTGAGGACATCGGCTTCTTCGTCATCACTGGTCACGGGGTGGACCCGTCAGTGACCAAGGCCACACATGATGTCAGTCGGCGCTTCTTCGATCTTCCGCTGGAAGAGAAGATGACAATTGAACGCTGGGCGGACGACGTCATCAGGGGTTACAGCCCAGCCCTCAAGGAATGCCTGGCCGAAAGCCGCGGCGAGCGGGGACCGGGCGATCTCAAGGAATCGCTGACGGTCGGCCCGCCCTTCGTGCCGGACGAGCCCTACTATCACTGCGCCGAGGCCGGCCAGCACTTCGTCGAGAACCGCTGGCCGGCGCGTCCCGCCGAGCTCAAGGAGACGTGGATCGCTTACTGGGACGCTATGGAGCAGCTCGCGTTCACGCTGATGCGTATCTTCGCTCTCGCGCTCGATCTCGACGAAGATTACTTCGAGAAGCGGATGGACAGGCACGTCAGCCAGTTCCGGGTGCTCAACTACCCGGACCAGCCGGCCCCGCCGTTGGAAAACCAGTTCCGTGCCAGCGCGCACTCCGATTTCGGTGCCTGCACGATCTGTGCGATCGAGGATAGACCCGGCGGTCTCCAGGCCATGAACCGTGATGGCGAGTGGGTGGACGTACCGGTGGTACCTAATGCGTTCAGCATCAATCTCGGCGACCAGATGCAGATGTGGACCAACGACATGTGGGTTTCCACTCTGCACCGGGTCGTCAATCCACCGCGGGACAAGGCGAACGACAGCCGCCGGCAGTCGATGATCTTCTTCTTCTATACGAACTACGACAGCATCATCGAATGCTTCCCGACCTGTCAGAGCGAAGACAATCCGGCCAAGTACCCGCCGGTCACCACAAGTAAGAACCTGCTCGACAAGTTCCTGATGATGACCGCCATCGGCGCATCGGGTCAGCGGGCGTCCGATCAGCCATAAGGCGCCGAGCGGCGTCTCAAGAAACGACCAAGGAGCCGTCAAGGCTCAAAACCCAAGGGAGGCAAACATGATCAAACGGGCGAGACTCGCGGTGCTGGCGCTCGCTGCTCTGGCACTGGCGGTGGCCGGCATCTTCGGCCCATCGCCGGCTTCGGCCCAGAAGGACACGTACAAGGTCTTCGTCAGCGTGGGATTCGAGGGCAACACCTGGATGGATGCGGCGCAGAACCTGATCCGCTCCATGGCCAAGACCAAGGCCTTCAAGGACCGGGTGGAGCTCAACATGCAATCGGCGCGGGCCGATATCCAGACCCAGATCCAGCAGGTCAACGCGATGGTCCAGGGCGATGCCGACATCATCATCCTGTGGCCGAATTCGCGCACCGCGCTCAACCGCTCGATCCGTCAGGCGTGCCAGAGGGGCATCATCGTGATGACCTTCGACGCATCGGTGACCGAGCCCTGCGCCTACCACATCGGCCTGGATCAGACCTGGGCCGGCGCGGGGCCTGCGGAGTACCTGGCCGAGGAGCTCGGCGGCAAGGGCAGCATCATCGTCATGGGCGGCTACCCCGGCCACTACATCGATCACGCCCGCACCGACGGCGCCATGGAGGTCTTCGCCGCCTATCCCGAAATCGAGGTCCTGGTTCATGCCTACAGCAACTGGAACAACGCGCACGCCAGGCAGGAGCTGACCAAGATCGTCGCTACCCACGGCTGGGACAACATCGACGGGCTGTGGACGCAAGTCGGCTGCTACATGTTCTCGCAGATCCAGGTCGAGGCGGGCCGTGCGGACCAGCTCGTGCCCTGCGCCGGTAACGGCACCAACGGCCATCGCATCGCCATCGCCGAGCCCGGCACGGTGCCGGGTGCGTTGGGCATGAGGAGCAGCTCCATGGGCTCGCCCAACTGGCTCGGTGCTTACGCGCTCAAGATCGCCGTCGCCTATGCCGACGGCGGTGCGGAGCCGCCGCGCTTCACCCAGGTGCCGATGCCGCTGGTCGAGCCGGGCCAGGTGGTGGTGTGCACCGAAGGGACGCGCGAGGAGCTGCTCGAGCGCAACTGCAACACCTACCATCCCGATCTTGGGGTGCCGCCGAACTACTTCGTCGACGTGTGGCATCCCTGGGTGAGTGAGCTCGACCTGTTCTCAGCGCTCGAAGGCAAGGTGCCGGAAGGTCAGTAACAAAAGGCCTAACAGGGAGGCACCTTCTACCGTGCGGGACCTGCGCAAGCGGGTCCCGCACGGACGCCTCCGACAGGTCTGACGCGCTGCCGTGGAAGAGAGCGGGAGCGGGGCGCCTGCCGCATTCGAGGTCGTCGGACTAAGAAAGCACTTCGGCGCCACGATTGCCCTGGATGACGTGTCGCTCGCCGTGGGGTCGGGCGACGTTCATGCGCTGCTGGGCGAGAACGGCGCCGGCAAATCCACACTCGTCAAGATTCTCAGTGGTCTCATCCGGGCCGACGCTGGCGATATCCACTTGTTCGGAGAGCCTGCGCGGCTCGGCGATCCGCGCACCGCGCACCGCGCCGGCATCCAGACCGCCTATCAGGAAATCTCCCTGATCAAGGACCTCACGGTCACGCAGAACATGCTGCTGCCCTACGAGCCTGCGTACTTCGGCGCGCAGGTGCGCCGGCGGCGATCCGAAGAGCTGGTGCGCGAAATTCTCCAGAACCTCGGCCTGGACGATATCGACCCGCGCGTGGAGGTCGCGACGCTCGATCTCTCCACCCAGCAGCGCATCGAGATTGCCCGCGCCATCTCGCGAGAGCCGAGAATCCTGCTGCTGGACGAGCCGACCTCGGCGCTCTCCGGCAAGGATGTCGAGTGGCTGCACGGCCAGGTCGATGCGTTGCGGGAGCAGGGCGTCACCACGGTCTTCATCTCCCACCGCATGCAGGAGGTCCGGCGTTTCTGCGACAACCTGACCGTGCTGCGCAACGGCGCCAATGTCGGGAGCTTCGCGGTCGCCGACATTTCGGAGGAGGAGGTCATCGCGCTGGTGATCGGCCGCTCGCTGGCCGCGACCTTCCCGGAGAAGCCGCCGCGCGCCGAAGGGGAGGCGACGGAGCCGGTCCTTTCGGCCGAGGGGCTGGCGGCGGGCGGCAGACTCAAGGACTTGTCGTTCGAGTTGCGGCCCGGCGACGTGCTCGGTATCGCGGGGCTCGAAGGGATGGGCCAGCGCGAGCTGTTCCTCGCGCTGTTCGGAATGATCAGGCCCTCGGCCGGCACGGTCTCGGTGTACGGCAAGCCGGTTGCCCTGAAGTCGCCACGCGATGCGCTGCGCGCCGACATCGGCATCAGCCTGGTGCCGGAGGAGCGCAAGACTGAGGCGCTGGCGCTGGAGATGACCGGGCGGGAGAACGTCTCGCTCCCGGTCATCGAGCGGTTCAGGCGATTCGGGGTCATCGACACGGCAGCGGAGGCTGCGGCCGTCTCTCAGGTGCTGGATCTAGTGCAGGTGGACCGCCGCGCGCTGCACACCGCCTGCAAGGTCTTCAGCGGCGGCAATCAGCAAAAGCTCGCCATCGCCAAGTGGCTGCTGACCGAGAACCGCATCCTACTCATGTACGACCCGACCCGCGGCGTCGATGTCGGTACCAAGGCCGAGATCTACGTGATGATCCGCGCCTACGCGAGCGCGGGGGGCGCGGTACTGTTCTACTCCACCGATGTGTCGGAGCTGGTCAACCTCTGCGATGAGGTCAAGGTCGTCTACGGGGGCCGCGCGGCGGCGACGCTGAGCGGCGATGCGCTCTCGGAGCCTGCCGTCATGCGCGCGGCGCTAGGCGAAGGCGGGGCGCCGTGAACGGCAGGCCGCTGCTGCCGCTGCCGCGATTCGATCGCGCCAGCCTCCCGGTCGTGAACTGGCAGCGCCAGCGCGGCCTTCTGATCTCGGTCGGCGTGTTCCTGGTGATGCTGATCATCCTGCAGCTCGTAAAGGGCGAGGGGATCAGCTACTTCGACGTGAGTTCCATCACCACCGGCGCGACGACGCTCGCGCTCGCGGCGGTGGGCGAGACCATCGTCATCCTGGCCGGCGGCTTCGATCTCTCGGCCGGCGCGGTGATCTCGCTGGTCAACGTGATGATCATCCAGTTCCTCGGCGGCGGATCCGAGTTTTCCTCCGACGTTGCCGCGCTTTCCGGCGCCGAGTTCATCGGGGCGGCGCTCGCGCTCGCGCTTGCCGTAGGCGCGGTGATCGGAGCGATCAACGGCTTCCTGATCGCCTTTCTCGGTCTGTCGGCAATCGTCGTGACGCTCGCCACGATGTTCATCGCGCAGGGCGCGGCCCTGCTGGTGATGACCCACGCGGGCGGCGAGGCGCCGTGGGAGTTCAGCATGTTCTTCACCGGCGAGGCCATCGCCGGCGTGCTTCCCGCACCGATCATCGTGCTCGCGGTCGTCATCGCGCTCTGGCTGCTGCTTCGCAACTCGCGCTTGGGCACGGGCATCTACGCCATCGGCAGCGACGAGAAGTCGGCGCTGGCGAGCGGCACCGACGTGCGGATGACGAAGTTCTGGACCTATACCATCGCCGGCGTCTGCTACGGCGCCGCCGGCATGTTTATGACCGCCCAGATCGGCGCAGGAGACCCACTGATCGGCGCCAAGTTCCTGCTCAAGATATTCGCCGCCGTGGTCATCGGCGGGACACTGATCGGCGGCGGTCGCGGCGGCTGCGTCGGCACCGTCTTCGGCGCGCTGACGCTGACCATCATCCTGACGATCTTCCTGCTGCTCGGCATGCGCACCTGGTACGTGCCGCTCGCGGAGGGGGCGATCCTGATCTTCGCCGTGCTGGGGCTCTCGATGAGCCGGGACCTGCCCGTTGTGGATGTCGTGCGCGGCTGGCGGCAGGCGCTCCGCACGCGTTGGCGAGCGCCGGTCGTGTCGTCGGCCGGCCTGGGGGGCGATGGGCTGCTGCAGGACCTGCTGGGCCGAACGGCCGCGCGCGGCGGCCCTGACCTGACCCGCCCGACCGCGGGCTGGTTCACCCGCAACCAGGCCACGCTCCGCTACATCTCCCCCACCTACGTCATGTTCGCCGTGATCGTGATCGCGACGGTGGTGCTCTTCGGCGAGAACCTGTCGGCACTCGAATACCTCAACGTCCTGCTGCTGTTCACCGCCTTCCTCGCGATCCTGGGCCTGGGCCAGGGGGCGGTCATCATTTCGGGCGGGCTCGATCTCTCGGTCGCCTGGGCGATCACTTTCCCGGCGATCGTCGTCACCACCTTCTGCTTCGGCGAGAACGGGCCGGCCTATTGGGCGGTGCCGCTGGCGCTCGCGATCGGACTCGCCATCGGCTGTCTGAACGGCCTCATGATCGTGCTCTTCAGGATGTCGCCGATCATCGTCACGCTGGCGATGGCCGGCATGCTCGAAGGCATCTCGCTCATCTTCAGCGACGGTGCGCCCATCGGCGGCTCCCCGCCGGTGCTGCGCTGGTTCGTATCCGGCCGGCTGCTCGGCACCGCGCCGATCGGCTGGTTCCTGATCGCCTTTGCGATCGCGGCCACGATCTTTCTCAACCGGACCGCCTTCGGGCGCAGGCTCTACACGGTGGGGAACAGCGTCACCGTGGCAAGGCTCTCGGGCGTCTGGACCGGCTCCGTCATCGTCGGCGCCTACATGCTGAGCGGCTTTTGCTCTGCGCTGGTGGGCGTCCTGCTCTCCGGCTTCAGCGGGCAGGCGTTCTTCGGCATGGGCGATCCGTTCCTGCTGCAATCCATCGCGGTGGTGGTCCTCGGTGGCACGCTGATCACCGGCGGGCGCGGCCACTTCGTCGGTATCCTGGGCGGCGCCTTGCTGTTCACGGCGCTCGGCTCGCTGCTGACGGGAACGATGCTGCCCGAGGCGGTGCGGAGTATCATTTACGGACTCGTGCTGCTCGGCGCTATCGTCGCGCTCCGGGAGCGCGCAGATGCGTGACTCGCGAAGGGAGCGCGCGGACGCATAGGGCCGGAGGCACCGGGACCGGACATCCGCCGCGACGCGGTGACAGAGGGAGGCGAAACCATGGCCACGAAGAAAGACATTCAGGTTTGCTTCAATCCCCATTTCGATTCGGTTTCGCTCTGGATCGGATCGTTCGGCGGCGCCGATTCGCCCTGCGACATCTCGCGCGGCGTCTTCGCGGCGCGGCAGGGGGTTCCGCGCATCCTGGAAATGATGGACCGCTACGGCATCAAGACCACGTGGGACATTACCGGCCACTCGATCGAGAGCTTTCCGAAAGAATCCGAGTTGATTGTGAAGTACGGCCACGAGCTGGGCGTGCACGGCTACACGCATGAGAACCCGCTCGCCATGTCGCGCCAGCAGGAGGCCGACGTGCTCGACAAGTGCATCGAGCTGGTGACAGACCTCTGCGGCGTGCGCCCGGTCGGCTACGTGGCGCCGTGGTGGGAGCTCAGCCCCAACACCATCGACCTGTTGCTCGAGCGCGGTTTCCTCTACGACCGCAGCGTCATGGAGGACGACTACACGCCGCACTACCTGCGCAGTGGCGATAGCTGGACCAAGATCGACTATACCCAGGAAGCCAAGACCTGGATGAAGCCCTGGCAGCCGGGGGAGGCGGTCGATCTGGTCGAGCTGCCGGCGAGCTGGTACCTCGACGACGCGCCGCCCATGATGTTCGTGAAGACATTCCCCAACAGCCACGGCTGGGTCAATCCGCGGGATGTCGAGGACATCTGGCGCGACCAGTTCGACTGGATCTACCGCCACTACGACTATGCGATCTACACCTGCGTGATCCATCCGGACTGCGCCGGCAAGCCGCAGGTGCTGATGATGCTGGAGCGGCTCTTCGACCACATGCTGGCGCACACCGGCGTACGCATGATCACCATGCGCGAGATGGCCGAGGACTTCAAACGCCGGCATCCCTTCAACGGCACGACCGAAGGCGCGCCGGCGGCGGAATAGACCGAGGACGAGAGCCACGCTGCCACCGCCGGCGTCCAGCGGGACCGGCGGCGGCGGAAGGCCCGAAGCGCAGCGAAAGGAGCTCCCATGTCGACCGGAACCCTCGCGGAAATACCGCTCATTGACCTCAGCCCCTACTTCGCAGGCGACGCCGCCGACAAGCGGCGGGTCGCGGACGAGATCAGCCGCGCCTGCGAACGGATCGGTTTCTTCATGGTCTCGGGCCACGGGGTTGACCCGGCGCTTGTCGAGCGGGCGCGCCGCGAATCCGTCGAGTTCTTCGGCCTGCCGATGGAGAAGAAGCTCGCCATCAGAAAGCCCGAGGGCGATCTGGCGGTCCGAGGCTACGAGCCGGTGGGCACGGAGCACCTCTCGGCGACGATCGGCGTGGAGGCGCCGCCCGACCTGAAGGAATCGATCTCGTTCGGGCCGATTGACGTGCCGGACCATCCGTCCTGCCACACCGAGGCGGCCGCGCCCTGCTACGCGCCCAATATCTATCCGCAGCAGCCGTCGGGGCTCCGCCAGACCATCGAGGACTACATCCGGGCCCTGGACCTGCTGGGCTGGCACCTGCACCGGCTCGCGGCCATCGCCTTCGATCTGCCCGAAGACCACTTCGACGCCTTGCTCGAAAGGGGCTTCAGTATCCTGCGCGTGCTGAACTATCCCGAGCAGCAGAATGCGCCCAAGGAGGGGCAGCTTCGCGCCGGCGAGCACTCAGACTACGACAACCTCACCATCTGTCTGATAGAGGACAAGCCGGGCGGCCTTCAGGCGCGCGGCCCGGACGGCGCCTGGGTGGACGTGCCGGCCATCCCCGGCTCGTTCGTGGTCAACATCGGCGACTTCCTGATGCGCTGGACCAACGACCGCTGGAAGTCCACCCGGCACCGCGTGCTCAACCCGCCGCACGCGTCCGGGGATCGCATGTCATTCTGCCACTTCATCGAGCCCAACTACGACGCGCTGATCGAGTGTCTGCCGACCTGCAGCGGGCCGGACCAGCCGGCGAAATACCCGCCGATCACCGCCGGCGACTACATGCTCGAAAAATTCTCCAGCCAGGAGAGCGGCCGCGAGTGGGACGACGATGACAGCGAGAAGTTCGGTACCGGAGACACCGAGACGCGCTTTGTCCAGTAACCGCGACAAGATCTCGACTTCAGAGCGCATCCGTCTTTGACGGATGCGCGACAGGCCGCGACTGCGGCCCGCCGCTCCTGTGGCGCCCTCGCGGAGGCGCCGGCCGTAGGCCGGCTGCCGTGAGCGATAAATGAGATCACCGCGCTAATCGTCCACGGCCTCCCGCATCCATTGCTGGAGCGTCCGGATGGAGTGCTCGGAGTTGAGCCCACCGGCCGAATCGACCACCAAGGGTCCGGGGCGGTAACCGCGGCTCTTCAGCCCCTGCGCCACGCTCTCGACCAGCCGGAGATCCTCTGCGACCGTGGTCTGCCGGTCCTGCGCGGCAAGCTCCCGGATCACCGCGCTCTCGGCCCCGCCGGGGGTGTACCAGCCGCGCCAGACGGTGCAGCTGTCCACGTCGTGAGCGCGCCAGTGATAGGTGTTCAGCACGTTGCCGGGATAGACCTGGAACGAGAACATCGGCCAGAGGAAGAACGAGCGGTATTCGCTGGCGTGCGGGATCGACAGGTCGATCGGGTAGGACATCTGCTCAAGGTCCTGGCACTCGGTCGTGTGGCGCAGGACGTAGCTCTCTTCTGACGGTCGGATGTCGTAGGTTTCCGGCCGGATCACGCCGGTCGCGAAGGTCGGATGGCGCAACGCGCAGTGGTAGCATTCGGAGTAGTTTTCGACCGAGGTCTTCCAGTTGCACCTCTCCGGGACCTCGAACCATTCCAGCGGTGCCAGCGCCCCGATGCCGGGCACGTAGTCCGCGAGTTCCTCCCGCACGCCTGGATACCACGCCTCCATCGGTGCGGCATCGTCATCGAGGTTGACGAAGACGAAGCCGTGGAGGCTCTCGCTCCGCACCGCCGTCAGGCGGATCGACGAGCCGTCGAAGCCCGGAACCGATGCGACGTTGGGACCGCTGCGGAACGCGCCGGTCAGTTCGTAGGACCAGGCGTGGTAAGGGCAGACGATCGCGCGGGTCGTGCCCGTGCCCTCCACCAGCCGATGCCCCCGGTGCTGGCACACGTTGTAGAAGGTGCGCAGCACGCCGTCGCGCCCGCGGATGCAGAACAGGCTCTCGCCCGCGATTTCGAACGTGAAATAGTCGCCGGGATCGCGCACCTCGCTCTCGTGCGCTGCGAACTGCCACGTGCGCGAGAGCAGGCCCCGACGCTCCTTCTCGAAGATGGCCGGATCGGTGTAATAGCGAGCAGCGAGCGAACGGACGGGCACTGGCGGGTCTTGACCGGTCATCCCCGACGATCCTTGTCACGAGCGGCGCTACGGCGCAGGCGGCGGCCACGATAGGCGAAAGGCCTGTTCGCAGCCCAGCAGAAAGTCCATACAGGGCGCATGGTTGAGAGGGTTTGCCCGATGGCTCTTCGCTCGATAAAGACTATCGCGTTCGTGCTTGGCATGCTTCTCTTCGCCCCGGCCGGCCGGGCGGAGAGCGGGCCGCTGGAGCCTCTGACGATCGAGACGGGCACAGGCGTCCATGCCATCCAGGTCGAGGTCGCGCGCACGCCGGAAGAGCGCAGCATCGGCCTCATGCATCGCACCGAACTCGCGCCGGACCGCGGCATGCTCTTCGACTACGGGGCCACGCGGCCGGCCACGATGTGGATGAAGAACACGTTGATCTCCCTCGACATGTTCTTCGCCGAGAGCGACGGGCGCATCGTCACCATCGCCGAGCGCACCACGCCGCTCTCGGAGAAGCGGATACGCTCCGGCCAGCCGGTCCGCTTCGTGCTGGAAATGATCGGGGGCAGCGCCCAACGCCTCGGCATCGCGCCCGGCGACCGCCTGCGCCACACGCTGATCGAGCAGCCATGAGCACGGCCAGTCTCAAGACCGAGGTGCTGGTGCAGGCGGGCTTCCGCTATTGCCAGCAGGCGCTGCTGTTTGCTGCGCTCCGGCGGCGCGGCGACGCCGATGCGGGCGCGCTCCTGGTCAAGGTCAGCCGACTCGACGGCACGGCGGCGGTCTTCGCCCGGAGCCAATCGCTCGACGGCGACCTCGCCTGGCGCCGCGCCACCGGCGAAGGCTGGATACCGGAGGAAGAGGCCGAGGCCCGGCTCGCGCGGGAGATCGACTTCGACCCGGACGTCTGGATCGTCGAGGTCGAGGACCCAGAGGGCCGCAATCCCTTCGCGACGTTGACCGGCTAACCCGAATATCTCACCGCACCCCCGGTCCGGTTCCGCATCCCACCTCGACATGCCTGAATCTCATGCGGGATTCGCCGGGATTAACCGGGATAAGTGGGATTGAGTGGGATGCAAGTGGGATAAGTGGGATTCCCTGGGATAAGCGGGATTAGGTGGGATTTGCGTGGGATATGCGGGACTAAGTGGGATGAGTGGGATTCCCCGGGACAAGCGGCGACAATGGCGTGGGGTGCGGGCGGTTCGCTCGTAGGCAGCATCGCGCGATCCTGACACAGGCGCCGCGCCCCATGCACCGGACCATGGTGCGGGGTCAGCCTGAGCGCAGGTAGCGCACTGCCATGTCGCGCTCGAAGAGATAGAGCAGGGTGCGCAGTGCTTGGCCGCGCTCGGATTCCAACTCGGGGTCGCGCTCCAGCACGAGGCGCACGTCATCGCGCGCCACCGCCAGCAGCTCCTCGTGGACGGCGAGGTCGGCGAGGTGGAAGGCCGGCATGCCGCTCTGGCGCGTACCCAGCAGCTCGCCTGCGCCCCTGAGACGCAGGTCCTCCTCGGCGATGCGGAAGCCGTCGTCGGTCTCGCGCAGGATGTTGATCCGCGCCCGCGCGGTCTCGCCGAGCGGCGCGGCATAGAGCAGCAGGCAGGTCCCCGGCTTCGCCCCGCGCCCGACCCGGCCGCGCAGCTGGTGAAGCTGGGCGAGCCCGAAGCGCTCCGCGTGCTCGACGATCATGATGGTGGCCGCGGCTACATCCACGCCCACCTCGACTACCGTCGTCGCCACCAGGATATCGGCGCCGTCGCCGGCGAAGGCGGCCATGGCGGCGTCCTTCTCCGGCCCCTTCATGCGGCCGTGGATGAGCGCGACGCGGGCGCCGAAGACTTCGGCCAGCTTCGCGTGACGGTCGGTCGCGGCGGCGAGATCAACCGCCTCCGACTCCTCCACCAGCGGGCAGACCCAGTAGACCTTGGCGCCGGTGGCGAGCGCCCGGCGAACGGCGGCGACGACCTCTTCCAGCCGCTCCAACGGCATCGCGCGGGTCGCGACGGCGGCGCGGCCGGGAAGGCGCCCCTCGATGCGGGAGACATCCATGTCGCCGTAGGCGGTGAGAACGAGCGAGCGCGGAATAGGGGTCGCGGTCATCACCAGCAGGTCTGCCGCCGGCCCCTTGCGCGCGAGCAGCATGCGCTGGTGCACGCCGAAGCGGTGCTGCTCGTCGACCACGGCCAGCGCGAGGTCCTTGAAGTCCACGCCCTTCTGAAACAGCGCATGGGTGCCGACCAGGATGTCGACTTCGCCGGCGGCCAGCGCCGCCAGAGTCCGCTCGCGGGCGCGGCCCTTCTCCCGCCCTGTGAGCAGGGCCAGGGAGACGCCGCTCTCCGCCAACAGCGTTCCCAGCGTTTCCGCGTGCTGGTTCGCCAGCAGCTCGGTCGGCACCATCAGCGTGGCCTGCGCGCCAGCCTCCACCGCGACCAGCATGGCGGAGAGCGCGACCACGGTCTTGCCGCTGCCGACGTCGCCTTGCAGCAGGCGGAGCATGCGGCGCTCCTTCGCGAGGTCGTCTGCGATTTCGCTGGCGGCCGCCTGCTGGCTCTCGGTCAGAGAGAAGGGGAGCGAGGCCTCCACCGCGCGGCGGAGTCGGCCATCGCCCTCGATGGAGCGGCCGCGCCCGCCTCTGGCCGAGCGGCGGACCAGCGCCAGCGCGAGCTGGTTCGCCAGCAGCTCGTCGTAGGCGAGGCGGGAGCGGGCAGGGGTGTCCGCCTCCAGGTCGGCGGCGCTCGCGGGCGTGTGCGCCGCCGCAAGCGCCTGGCCCCAGGGCTGCCAGCGGCGGGCTTCCACCAGGCGGGGCTCGATCCATTCGTCGAGCGCAGGCGCCCGCGCCAGCGCAGCGCGCACCGCGCGTGTCATCGGTTTGAGCGTGACCCCGGCGGTCAGCGGATAGATGGGCTCGACCGTCTGCACGCTCTCGCGCTGGTCCAGCGGCGCGATGTGGTCGGGGTGCGCCATCTGAATTTCGCTGCCGTAATGCTCGACGCGCCCGCTCACCACGCGGACCGAGCCCTCGGGCAGACGCTGCCGCAGCCAGTCCCCCTTCGCGTGGAAGAAGACCAGCGTGAGAGTCCCGGTCTCGTCCGAGCAGTAGACCTTGGAGGGGCGCCGCCGGTCCGGCGCGGGTTGATGGCGATCAACGCGCACGGTCAGCGTTGCCGTGGTGCCGGCCTCGGCCTCCGCGACCTTCGGCGCATGGCGCCGGTCGATCAATCCGGAGGGCAGATGCCAGAGCAGATGCACCACCAGCGGCCCGGCCAGCCGCTCGTAGGCCGAGGCGGTGCGGGCACCGACCCCCGGCAGCACCGTCGCCGGCGCGAACAGCGGATTGAGTATTGCCGGGCGCATGATGTCGAAACCCTATCCGGGCGGTATGCGAGCGCCAACCGGGCGGCTAAGGTGAACAGAACGATTCGAGCGGCGGAGGCTCCCATGACCGGCGAAGACACTCACGAGGCGACGTGCGGATGCGGCGAACTCCGGGTGACGACCTCCGGCGATCCGGACCTCGTCGTCGCCTGCAGCTGCATCGCCTGCCAGCGCCGCACCGGCAGCCCCTTCGGCGTCGGCGCTTACTTCCGCAAGGAGACGGTCTCGGCGGAGGGCGAGTCGGGGACCTACACGCGGGTGGCGGATTCGGGCCTGACGGTTTCGCTCAACTTCTGCCCCTCGTGCGGCACGAACGTCTACTGGTTCGCCGAGCTTCGCCCCGATCACTACGGCGTCGCGGTGGGCTGCTTCGGCGAGCCCGGCTTCGGCGAGCCCTCCCGCGTGGTTTGGAACGAGAGCAGGCATCCCTGGGTCCGCTTTCCCGACGGTTTGCCCGAATTCGACAAGGGTTCGCCGCCGCCGGCCAAGTCTTCCTAGACTGAGTAGGGCCGGGCGCCCCACAAGAGACTGCCCCACAAGAGACTAGCGTCATGGCGCCGGCGACCATCAGCGTAGGTGAGAGCGCCGACCTCGTCGGGCGGGAGCTGCTCGCCATCAGGCCCGGCGAGAACGTGGCGATCGTCATCGACGATCACAGCGCGATGGAGATGGTCCACGCGCTCGCCGCCGTCGCAGACAGCGTCGGCGCCGAATGCGCCATCCTGCATCAGCCCTCGCGCCCACCGGAACGCAAGAACGAGCTCAGCCCGATGATCGAGGCGGCCTTCGAGAAGACGGACGTGCTCATCAGCCTGACAGGTTCCGGCGGCGCGCCGGCCTACGCCGCCCGCGTCAAGGAGCTGCTGGCGGCGAAGCGGATTCGCACCATGTCGATGGTGATGCGCAGCCTCGATAATTTCACCAGCGGCGGCGCGCTGGCCGACTACCGGGCGCTTTACGCCGAAGGCCGGGCGCTGGCGGCGATCTGGGCGGCTGGCCGAACGATGCACATCACGACGGAAGCAGGCACCGATATCGCGGCGCCGATCGGATCGGACACGGTCGTCATAGAGTGCGGTTATGCGACCGAGCCGGGAAAGAACGCGGCCTTCTCGGACGGCGAGGTGTCCTCCCGCCCGCTCGAAGGCAAGGCCGAGGGCGTGATCGCGATCGACGGGCCGGGGACCGGCATCGCCCGGCCGGCAACCCCGATCCGCGTCGAGGTTCGGGCTGGCAAGGCCGTGAGCGTGACGGGGGAGGGGCCCGAGGCCGCGCATCTCCGTCACATCCTGGAGACGGTGCCCGACGCCGACAACATCGCCGAGTTCGGCATCGGCCTCAACGGCGCCTGCCTACGCAACGGCAGCTTCCAGGAGGAGAAGAAGGCGCGCGGCAACGTCCACATCGCGTTCGGCGACAACATCTATTACGGCGGCACGGTGCGCTGCCCCGTTCACCTCGACATGGTGATCTACCGCCCCACCGTCCGCCTCGACGACCGGGCGCTGGTCGAGAACGGTGTCGTCCGCCTCGATCCCTGAACGGGGGCCGCTGGAAGGGAGGGCGTGAGATGGACTTGATCTTGCGCGGCGGCACGGTCGTCACGGCCGGCGACACCTTCGACGCCGACATCGGCATCGAGGGCGGCAAGATTGCGCGCCTCGGTTTCGACCTCGGCCCAGCGCAGCGGGAGATCGACGTTTCCGGCCTCTACTTGCTGCCGGGCGCCGTCGACGTGCACACCCACGTCGACGTGGAGTTCCAAGGCCTGCAATCGGTCGAGGATTTTCATAGCGGCACCGTCGCGGCGGCCTGCGGCGGTGTCACCGCGCTCATCGACTACGCGCTGCCCGGCCCCGGCCAGACCCCGCTGGAGACGATCCGGGCCTGGCACGCCAAGGCCCGCGACAAGGCCGTCATCGACTACGGCTTCCACCTGGCGATCTTCGAGCCCGACGACGCCACCATCCAGCAGATCCCCGACGTCATCGCGGACGGCCATTCGAGCTTCAAGATCTTCATGATGGGGACGTTCGAGCACTACATCGACGGTTTCATGCGGATGATGGCGCAGGTCGGCCGCCACGGCGGCATGGTCAATCTCCACGTCGAAGACGCCTGCTGCCTCGAGTACCTGGCGCGGCGCTTTAACGCAGATGGCAAGTACGGCGCCGCGTACTTCGCCGATTCTCGGCCGCGGGCTGCCGAAGGCATCGCCGCCATGCGAGGCATCGGCATGGCTCAGGTGGCCGAAGTGCCGGCGTACCTGGTCCATCTCTCCTGCGAGGAGAGCCTGGAGAGCCTCGCGAACGCGCGCGGCAGGGGCTACACCGTCTACGGCGAGACCCGCCCCTGCTACCTCCACTTCTCGCGTGCACGGATGGAGGAGGAAGACGGTATTCTCTACGCCGGCTGGCCGCCGCTCAGGGAGGCGGACCAGATGGAGATCCTGTGGCAGGGGCTGGAGAGCGGGGTCCTGCAGACCGTCGCCACCGACCACGACGGCTGGTCCTTCCAGCAGAAGAAGTCGTTCGACAAGGTCGACGAGATTCTCGCGGGCATGGCGGGTTTGGAGACCATGGTCCCGCTGCTCTATTCGCAGGGCGCGCTCAAGAAGCGGCTCAGCCTCAACCGCATGGTCGAGGTCACGGCGACCAATCCCGCGCGGCTCTTCGGGCTCTATCCCCGCAAAGGCACGATCCAGGTCGGCGCCGACGCGGATATCGTCGCCTTCGATCCCAAGGCCAGGAAGGTCATCCGCGCCGACGAGATGCACTCGGCGGCCGACTGGGACCCCTTCGAAGGGTGGGAGGTCGAGGGCTGGCCGCGCCTGACGCTCTCGCGCGGCGAGGTCGTGGTCGACCGAGGCCGGGTTCTGGCTCAGCCCGGCCGCGGCCGACTGCTCAAGCGCGACCGCTTCTCCGAGACCGCCGCCCGGTTCTGAGTCTACGCCCGGGCTAGAACGGCACGCCGACGGCCTTGCACAGGAAGCCGGTGAAGTCGGCGCCGGCGCGGGCGATCGCCGCGAAGCGGTCGAGGAAGTCGGGGCGGACCGCCTCGGCCTCCTCCACGTCGGCGATCACGACGAAATCCTTGCGCTTGAGGTCTTCGATTAACGGGTGCTCGGGATCGTAACCGCGCGGCGGGCGCTTGAGCGCCTCGCCCGCCAGCCGGAAGGTCCGGCAGAAGGCGGCGCCCGTGGTGATACGCGTCCACTCCTCCGGCTTCTCGACGATGGCATCGCGGATCCGGCCGAGCGTGGGACTGTCCGGGTGCCAGACGCCGCAGCCGGCGAAGCACATGTCGGGCTCCAGGTGCAAATAGAAGCCGGGCGCATGTGCGTCCTTGCCGGCGGCATGGCGGAAGTGGGCGCCGACGTTGGTCTTGTAAGGTGTCTTGTCCTTCGAGAACCGCGTGTCCCGGTAGATGCGGAAGAGCGAGCCGCCGTTGGCTCTCGGGTCGGCGCGGAAGTGCGGGCTGATCTCCGCCAGCGGCTCCGCGAAGGCCTGGATGAAGTCGAGCATGGGATCGCGCACCTCGGCCCGATAGCGTGCCTTGTTCTCCTCGAACCACGGCCGCTCGTTGTTGGCCCCGAGCTCGCGCAGGAAGTCGAAGAGGGCGGGTGTGATGAGTTGCGCGGTCATGGTCTCCTCTCCAGGCAAGGGCACATCGGCGAGCCACCATCGCATAGCGGCGGCGGCGTCCAAAGTACGGTGCCGTCGTGCTAGATTGAGGGACAGGTGATCCCCCACAACGACAGAGATTTCCGATGGCCCTCGCCGAAGCGACCGTCCCGCAGCCCGAAACCGCGCCGAACGAGCCGATCGCGCGCACGCTTGCGCGCTTCGCCCGTGAGCTCACCCTGGAAGACGTGCCCGAGGCCGTGGTCGAGCGGGCCAAGCTGCACATCCTCGATGCGGTGGGCATCGGCCTTGCGGCGTCCCGCTATGACTTCAGCCACAAGACTCTGACCGCGATCCAGGGTCTCGCCGGCGACGGTACTTATCCCGTCATCGGAATGCCGGCGCGGCTGCCGCTGCGCGATGCCGCGCAAATGAACGGCTTCCTGATCCACGGCCTCGACTACGACGACACCCATGTCGGCGGTGTGATTCATGCGACGACGAGCGCGGTGCCGACGGTGCTGGCCGCGGGCCAGAGGCATGGCGCCTCGGGACGCGCGATGCTGGAGGCCTATCTCGTGGCCATTGAGGGGGCGGCGCGGATCGCTGCCGCAGCCCAGGGCGGCTTCCATCGTCTGGGCTTCCACCCCACCGGCATGGTGGGCGTCTTCGGCGCGGCGCTGGCCGCGGGCCGGCTCGCCGGCATGACCGAGGCGCAGCTTGCCCACGCCCAGGGCATCGCGCTTAGCATGGCTTCCGGTAGCCTGCAGTTCCTGGACGACGGCGCCTGGACCAAGCGGATGCACCCCGGCTGGGCGGCCCTCGCCGGGATCAGCGCGGCGGCCCTGGCGCAGCAAGGTTTCCAGGGCCCGGCCGAGCCCTACGAGGGGCGCTTCGGCCTCTACGCGCTCTACGGTGCCCACGATGCGGAGATCGACTGGGCGACGTGCACCGCCGGCCTTGGCGAGGACTGGGAGATGCTGCGCATCGGCATCAAGCCCTACCCGGCCTGCCACCTGGTGCACGCGCTTGGCGATGCGGCGCAGGCGCTCCGCGACGAGCACGGGCTCACGCCCGCCAATGTCGAGAGCGTGGACGCGCTCATCGGCGAAGGCTGCGTCAGCGTGGTGTGCGAGCCTGAGGCCGCCAAGCGCCGCCCGGCGAGCGCCTACGAGGCCCAGTTCAGCACCCACTACATGATCGCGAGCGTGCTCTCGCGCGGGCGCTTCACCTTGGCCGAGCTGGAGCCCGAGGCCTACACCGACCCGGCGGTCCTCGCGCTCTGCGACAAGGTCAGCTACCGCATCGATCCCGACTCGGCATTCCCGACCTACTACTCGGGCGAGGTGGTGGTGCGCACCACCGACGGCCGCACGCTGCGCCACCGTGAGCAGGTCAATCGCGGTGCTGACACCCGTCCGCTCAGCGCCGACGAAATCGTTACCAAGTACCGCGACAACGCGGCGATGACGCTGGCACCGGACCGGGCCGAGCGGGCGCTGGACGCGGTAATGGCGCTTGACGGCAACGCGACGCCGGCGGAGGTCGCGGCGCTGCTGAGTCTCGCCTGAGCGGCTACTGTCTCGGCCCCTCCAGTATGACCGCGCGCATCGCCATACCCGCCGACGGGATCGCCGCCTTCTGCGAGCGCTGGCAGGTGACGGAGTTGGCACTATTCGGCTCCGTCCTGCGCGACGACTTCGGCCCGGACAGCGACATCGACGTGCTGGTCTCGTTCGAGGACAGTGTGCGCCACACGCTCTTCGACATGGTTCGCATGGAGAAGGAGCTCAAGGCGCTCTTCGGCCGCGAAGTCGATCTGGTCAGCCGGCGGGGCATCGAGCGGAGCAGTAATCAACTGCGCCGAGAGGCCATCTTGGGGGCTGCTGAAACCATCCATGCATCGTGACGCCATACACCTTGCCGACATCATCAAGTCTGCGCGCATGATTCGGGAGTACGTTTCAGGAGCTTCGCGCCGAGAGTTTCTGCGAAATCCTCAGTTGCAGGACTCCGTTATTCGCCGCTTCGAAATCATCGGAGAGGCGGCGGGACGGGTCTCGCAACGGTTTCGCGACGAGAACTCCGACGTTCCCTGGTCTGAAATGAGGGGGATGCGAAATCGGGTCATCCACCGTTACGACGACATAGACATGGACATCGTGTGGGAGACGGTGGAGCGGGATATTCCACGTCTCATCAAGCAACTCGAAGGTCTGGTCCCGGAAGAGCAGTCGTAGCAACTGCGGCTGGCGCTAAGCCTCGCGGGCGCGGTGGACCGTGCCGTCGGCTTCCAGGGCCTCGATCTCGTTCGGACCGTAGCCGAGCTCGGTGAGGATGGCGGCGGTGTCGGCGCCGAGCGCAGGCGCCGCGCGGCGCGGCATGACGGCGCCGTCCACGGTGATCGGCTGGCGCACCATGCGCATGGTGCCCCGCTCGGGATGCGGCACCTCCTGCACCATGCGCCGGCTCCCGGCGAAATCGCTCGCGAGCGCGCCGGCCACGTCGTTGACCGGCGCGCAGGGGAGGACGCCGGCGAGCCGCTCCAGCCAGGCCTCCGTGGTGCGGGTCAGGAACACCGCCTCCAGCCGCCGCACGACCTCGTCCCGGTTCTCGTAGCGCGCGGCGAAATCCCGCATCAGGGGATCGTCGATCCACTCGGGCCGCTCCATGGCCCGGCAGAGCGCGGGCCAGAAGTTCGCCTTGTTGGCCATAACGAAGAGCCAGCCGTCGGCGGTGCGGTAAAGCTCGCTCGGCACCAGCGAGGGATGACCCGAGCGCGCCACCCGCTTGGGCTCGAAGCCTTCGTTGAGATGCCAGGTCGCCGGATAGCTCAGGTTGTTCATCGCCACGTCGTAGAGGGGCGTGTCGATGTCCATGCCCTGCCCGGTGACGCGTGCGCGCATGACGCCCGAGACCAGCGCGAGCGCCGCGGTGAGCCCGCCCATGAAGTCGACGACCGAGAGCCCGAAGCGGGTGGGTACGCTGTCGGGCTCCCCGGTCATGGAGAGGTAGCCGGCCTCCGCCTGCATCACGTAGTCGAGGCCGGGCCAGGCGGTGCGCTCGTTATCGCGGCCGTAGGCCGAGAGGTGCACGCAGACGAGGCGCGGGTTGACCGCGCTGAAGCTCGCGTAGTCGAGCCCGAGAGTGCCCGGCAGGTCGCCCCGCAGGTTGTTGATGAGGGCATCGGCGCGCGTTGCCAGCCGCTCCAGGATCTCCCGGCCGCGCGGCTTCTTGAGGTCCAGCGCCAGGCAGCGCTTGTTGCAGCTGAAGGTCTGGAAGAAGAGGCTGTCGCCGTCCTCGGCGTAGGGCAGAACGTGGCGGCCCATCTCGCCGCCGGCCTTGTGGTTCTCGATCTTGATGACCTCGGCGCCAAGGTCGGCGAGGTACATGGTGCCGAAGGGCGCCGCGCCGTACTGCTCGATCGAGACGACGGTGAGGCCTTCGAGCGGCCGGGTCGGGGCCGCCGGCGGCGCCGCGGCAGCGTCGTCGCTCACGCCGGATTTCGCTCGATCAGCTGACGCGCGATGATCAGCCGCTGGATCTCGTTGGTGCCCTCGCCGATGCAGAGCAGCGGAGCATCGCGGTACATCCGCTCGATCGGAAACTCCTTGGAGTAGCCGTAGCCGCCGTGGATGCGCATGGCTTCGATGCTGTTCTCAAGCGCTGCCTCCGTGGCGAAGAGCTTGGCGATGCCGGCCTCCATGTCGCAGCGCTGCCCGGTCTCGTAGGCGACCGCCGCACGCTCGGTGAGTAGCCGCGCGGCTTCCGTGCGGGTCACCATGTCGGCGAGCTTGATCTGGATCGCCTGGTGCTGGGCGATCGGCTTGCCGAAAGTCTTGCGCTCCTGGGAGTAGCGCACCGCCTCGTCGAGGCAGGACTGGGCGACGCCGACGCCGCGAGCGGCGACGTTGATGCGACCCAGCTCCAGGCCGCTGAGAGCGTGCTGCAGGCCCTTGCCCTCGACCCCGCCGATGAGCTTGTCGGCATCCACGCGATAATCCTCGAAGGCGAGCTCGGCCGTGTCGATCCCGCGGTAGCCGAGCTTCTGGAGCTTGCGGCTGACTCGGAAGCCCTCGCCTTTCTCCGCGAGGAACAGGCTCATGCCCTTGTGACGGGGCTCGGCGCCCGGGTCGGTCTTGACCAGCAGCGCGAGGCAGGAGCCGTGAATGCTGTTGGTGATCCAGGTCTTGGCACCGTTGATCACGTAAGCGTTGTTGCCCTCGCGCTTGGCCGTGGTGCGAATCGCCTGAAGGTCGGTGCCGCAGTCGGGCTCGGTGAGCGCGAGCCCACCCCGCAGCTCCCCGCTGGCGAAGCGGGGGAGATAAGAGTCCCGCTGCTCGTCGGTGCCGAAGCGCTCGACGGCGGCGGCCATGATGAGGTGGGAGTTGATGAGGCCGCTCACCGACATCCAGGCGTGGGAGAGTCGCTCGATGATCTTGGCGTAGGTGGTGATCGGCAGGCCCAAGCCGCCATAGTCTTCGGAGATGGTGGCGCCGAAGAGCCCCATCTCTTTCATCTTCTCGACGATGTCCTCGGGGTAAATGTCGTCATGCTCGAGCGCGGCGACGTGGGGTCGAACGTCGCGGTCCAGGAAGCGCTCGATTCCGTCGAGTATTAGTGCTTCCTGTTCCTGGTCCACGGTCTCGGCATGGCTCGCCATTGCGACTAACTCCCGTCTTTCGGTGCGCGGGCGGCGAGCATATCCCGCCGGCATGGACGAGAAAATACTTGAGGCCGTGCCGCGCGGGCGGTATGTCAATCTGTCTTGGCATTGACGACGCTTGCCCCAAGGGAGCGACGAGACCCCCGCGCGGGCGAATAGGGACTCAGGGAGCCATGGCGGAACACGGTGATGTAGAAATCAGGGGCGTGACCAAGCGGTTCGGCCCCACGGTTGCCGTCGAGGATATCAACATTACAATTCCCGACGGCTCCTACTGTTGCTTGCTCGGACCAAGCGGCTGCGGCAAGACGACTCTCTTGCGCATCATCGCGGGGCACGAGGTGCCGACCGAGGGCGACGTGTTGATCGGCGGGGAGTCGGTTATCGGCAAGCCCACCGGCCAGCGCGGCACGTCGATGATGTTCCAGAGCTACGCGCTCTTTCCGCATCTGACCGTGCTGGACAACGTGGCGTTCAGTCTGAAGATGAAGAGGGTCGCCAAGGGCGAGCGCCGCGAACGCGCCTACGAGGTGCTGAAGCGCGTGCAGCTCGACCCGCTGGCCGACCGCATGCCGGCACAGCTCTCAGGCGGGCAGCAGCAGCGTGTCGCGCTGGCCCGCTCGCTGATCACCAACCCCAAGGTGCTGCTGCTCGACGAGCCGCTGTCGGCGCTGGACGAGTTCCTGCGCCTGCAGATGCGCGCGGAGTTGAAGTTCATCCAGATTGATCTCGGCATCACCTTCATCCACGTGACCCACACCCAGCCGGAGGCGCTGGCGATCGCCGACATGGTCGTGGTGATGGACACCGGCCGTATCGAACAAGCGGCCACGGGGCCGGAGATCTACGACGAGCCGCGCACCACCTATGTGGCCGAGTTCATGGGCGGCTGGAATGTGTTCGCCGGCAGGGTGTCCGGGATCGAGAACGAGGTTGCGACGGTAGCTGGCACCGAGGGCGATAACTTCCACCTGCCGCGCAACGGCTACCAGGTCGGTCAGGAGGTCAACTTCGGCGTTCGCCGCGACAAGGTGCATCTGGCGGGCGGGAGCATCGATCTGGACCGGGGCAACGCGCTGGGCGGCACGGTCCATGCGATCGAATATCAGGGCAACTGGGTCAAGCTCACCATGACCCGGGAGCAGAAGCGGGATCTCGTGGCGGTGATCGAGGACCGTGAGTACTTCGCCAACCCGACCAAGGTGGGCGACCAGGTCACAGTCACATGGGCGAGCGAGGACGTGCGCGTGATGGAGCGCGCAACCGGCGCCCAGAACCTGATTGGAGAGAGTTTCGACTAGCGTTGGTTCACTGGCGGCCGCCGGCAGCCGTCGCACTGCATCGACCGAGGAACATCGCCCAGGCCGGCGAGGGGGCGAGCATTCGAGGAACGCAGGCGAGGGAGGAAAGCATGCGCAAGATCAGTAGCGACAAGGGCAAGACGGGCGTGAGCCGCCGCTCGCTCCTCAAGGGGACGGCGGCAGTGGCCGGTGTTGCTGCTGCGACCCAGCTTACGGGCGGTTTCCCGACCGTATGGTCGCAGGACATCAAGGACATCACCGTTCGCACCGTCGGCATGGCGGTGTCCAACATGAAGCCACTCGAGGACATGGCCAACGAGGCCCTGGACTTCACGGTGCGCCAGACCGCCGCCGAGATTCCGGCGATTCAATCCCGCGCGCTGACGCAGCCCAACTCGGGCGACCTCTTCGAGCCGCCCTACATGCTCATGAAGTTCATGTGGCCGTCTGGCAACTTCCAGGCCTGGGACACCACCAAGCTGCCCGAGTGGGA
This sequence comes from Alphaproteobacteria bacterium, assembly GCA_022826345.1. Next base: position 900 of record JAJDVB010000067.1, on the reverse strand, counting down.
CACGGTGGTCGATCTCTACAAGGCGCCCGGCAAAATCTGGCCGGATGCCTGGTTCGGCGATGGCCAGAATCCGAGCACGGTGGCCTACACCTCCGGCCCGGATGCGACCGACTTCGTCGAGGCGGGCTCGACCCAGTGGATCACCAACCATCCGGTGCTGCACAACGCCGACACCCTCGGCATCCGGCCCGACCTGATCGGCCGGCCGATCGATTCCTGGGCCGAGCTGATCAATCCGGAGTTCGCCGGCAAGGCGGCGCTCGTCGCCTTCCCGCAGATCGGCCTTATGGACGCCGCGCAGGCATTCCAGGCCAATGGCGAGCTTGAGTACGGCGACAAGGGCAACATGACCCGCGAGGAGATCGACTACTCCATCGATCGTCTCATCGAGCTTAAGGAAAATGGCCACTGGCGCGTCCTCTGGTCGACCTTCAACGAATCGGTCCAGCTCATGGTCGAGGGCGAGGTGGTCATCCAGTCCATGTGGTCGCCGGCGGTGACCGCCGTGCGCGAGCAGGGCGTACCGTGCATCTACCAGGATCTGAAGGAAGGCTACCGGTCCTGGACGCTGGGGCACCTGCTTCCGAAGCACGTCGAAGGCAAGAAGCTCGGCGCGGTGTACGACTACGTGACCTGGTATCACTCCGGGCCGGCAGGCGCGTTCTTCGCCCGCCAGGGCTACTACGTGGTGACGCCGGACAACACCCAGAAGTATCTGCCCGAAGCCGAGTGGGATTTCTGGTTCGAGGGCAAGGCGGCCACGGTCGACATTTACAGTCCGTTCGGCAAGCTCATGGAGAAGCCGGGCGCGGTGCGCGACGGCGGCTCCTACAAGAACCGCATGGGCCGCGTCGCGGTGTGGAACTCGGTCATGGACGAGAACGAGTACCTCACCGACCG
>JAJDVB010000202.1 GCA_022826345.1 Alphaproteobacteria bacterium | reverse complement strand
GGCAGCGTGCGCGCCGCATAGGCGAGGGTCGCGCGGCGGCGAATGTAGGGATCGGGCTCGCCGGCGCCGCAGTGGTAGGCGTAGGAGAGCTCGTCGTCGCTCGCCTCGAAGAGGCGGCCGAACGCCACCCTGGCTCGGCTGAGGCGTCCCACGCCCTCGATGTCCCGGTAGCGCTTCATGGTGCTGTAGAAGAGCTTGTAGTGGCGGAACTCGTCGCCCGCGATCCGCTTGCAGATCGCCTTGAACACAGGCTCCTCGGCGGCATCGCGGAGCGCGCTGTAGTAGGCCGACGTGCCGACCTCGACGATGCAGCGCGCCACCATCTCGCCGCAGCGTGAGCCCCGGATCGAATCGCTCGCCTCGGTGTCGATGGGGTGGCCGGCGACGAAGCGCGCGAAGGTCGCGTCGAAGTCGAACGACGGGTCCGCAAGTTCGGCGTAGCGCCTGAGCACGGCGCCGTGCTGCACCTCCTCCTCCGCCCATGCGAGCGCATCGGCACAGAAGCCGGGATCGTCGTGGAAGACGCCGCAGAGATACTTGCCGTAGTCGGCGCTGTGGTGCTCGACCATGCACGCCGCCTTGGCGATCTTGACCATCTCCGGGTCGACTTTCGACCGGTCGAACTGGTCCCACGGGATGTCATCAAGGGTCCAGGTACCCATGCTCCGCTTCCTGGATTACGACGAGTCGACGGCGGCGGATGTTAGCACAGGCGGGCCGGTCGTGCTCGCGCTTGTCCTAGTTCAGGGCTTATGAGACGGCTGGGTTTCGTTGGCTGTGATCTGAGCAAGGTATTCGGCTGGTGTTTGTCCGCCAAGGGCGTGGTGTGGCCTGAAGCTGTTGAACTCGTCGGCGAAGGCGTCGATCCATCGGTTGATGTCCTTGAGGCTGTCGCTGGGCAGCTCCCAGGTAGCGTAGAACTCGTAGCGCCAGGCGCCGTTGTTGCGCTCGACATGGCCGTTGAGTTCGGGCGTGCGGGGCGGCAGCTCGTAGAGGGCGATGCCGCGCCGCGCGCATTCGGCCTCGAAGTCGGCCTTGAACTCCGATCCGCCATCGACCTGGATGGCCTGGATGGGGAAGGGCATGTCGGCCTGGAGCTTGTCGAGGAAGTTCTTGGCGTTGTGCGCGCTGGCGCGTCGGAAGGCTTGGGCGCAGGTCCACTTGGCGAGCGGATCGCAGGCGGTGAACTGCTTGAGCGTGCGGCGCTCTGCGCCGAGAGAGACGCTGAGCGTGTCGAGCTGGACGATCTCGCCGGGCCGGCTCGGCCTCAGGCCCTTGGGCAGGCGCCTGGCGTGGGGCCGCTTGCGGCGGACGCCATGGCGGCGGCGGCGCAGGGTGGGCACGGGCACGACCTGGCCTCGGGCGACCAGCATCGCCAGGATGCGGCCTACGGTGCTCTCCGAGACGACCCAGCCCTCGCGGCGCAACAGGACGACCAGCTTGGCCTTGCCCCACATCGGATAGTCGCGGCGCATGGCCTCGACCGCCTCCACCAGCGCCGGCGGCCAGCTCGGCCGGCGCAGCCGGTGGGGCCGGCGCGAGCCGGGCTCCGGGCGCTTCGCCCAGCGATAGAGGGTGGCGCGCGGCACGCCGACCGCCTCTGCGGCATCGGCGGCACTCAGTCCCCGCGCTCGGGCCTGCTGCCAACGCATAAGCGCATCGCGCCTGATCGCCGCTGCGCTGTCGGGGGGCTCCGCGCCGATCAGGCGCGACCCGACCATCGCGTTTCGGATAACATGGCGGGGCAGGCTTCTGACCTGCATGGGGGCCTCCTTCAGGCTGCTTCGGTTCGCACCAACAGCCTCGGAGACCCCCACCCCCACTTCAAGGGGCCCGTCTCATATCTCTCTGAACTCGGTCATATCCGCAACACGATAGTTGACAAGATTGTCCGGCATTGGGGAGAGTCCGGGGCGAGGGGCGGTCTTTCCGGGCCGCCCGGTTCGTTTGTGGAGCGGATGCCACGCGGGTCGCCATGAAGATCGCCGTCATTCTGCGCCTCATCCCCGACCTCACCGAAGAATTGGAGCTCACCGAGGACGGCCGCGACATCGACCGCGAGTGGATCGGCCTGGTCCTCAACGAGTTCGACGACCAGGCGCTGGAACAGGCGGTTCTCCTCAAGGAAGCGACAGGCGCCGAGGTCACCGCGCTCGCCATCGACGGCGAGGGAGTCGAGCGCATGCTGCGCACGGCCCTGGCGCGGGGCGCGGACCAGGTGCGCCGGATTCCGGCGGACGAGGCCCCCGCTTCCTCCCGCGCGGCGGCCCCGCTCTACGCCGCGGCCGTGCGCGAGACCGGCGCCGACCTGGTGCTCGCCGGCGTGCTGGCCATCGACGACTTCCATGGTGAGCTGGCGCCCTATCTCGCCGCGGAGCTGGGCTGGCCGCAGGCCAGCGCGGTCTCGGACCTGCGGATCGAGGGTGGAGAGACAATCGCCCGCCAGGAGTATTCGGGCGGCAGGGCGGCGCGGCTTGCGCTCCCGCTGCCGGCGGTCATCGGCCTGCAGACGGCGTCGCAGCCGCCGCGCTACGTCGCCGGCAGCAGGCTGCGCGATCTGCTGAAGGTCGAAGTCCCCGAATTGCCGGTCGAAGCCGCGCCCGCCGCCACCGGAATCGAGCCCGCCACCCTCGCCCTGCCGGACCGCGGCGCGGGAGCAGAAATGATCGAGGGCAGCGGCGACGAGATCGCCGCCCGGCT
>JAJDVB010000114.1 GCA_022826345.1 Alphaproteobacteria bacterium | reverse complement strand
TCGGCAACTGACATCAGCTAAGTGTCCACCTGAATCGAAGTGGACACTTACGAAGCACCCACTACACGGACGCTCAGCCTGCCAAAGACCGTGCCAACAGGACAGGCGGCCTACGCCGGATGGCTACAATTCTTGTGTGGGAATCTATTGGGAATCACGCGGAGCCAACCTCCAGACCGCTTCGGACGTCTCTAGGCCGGCTGCGTGAAGATTCGGCCAAGCCAACAGCCGATGCGCCGGCAGTACTCCTCCAGCATGGCATGGTGGTTCAACGCGGAACCCGCCGCACCTGGGCGAACTCTTCCGCGAGAGCATGGACGATGTGGGCTGGAACGTGACCGAGACGGCGGCGCGTCTTGGGTGCGATCGCGGAACGCTGTCGCGCCTGCTGAACGGCAAGGCGGGCGTATCGGCGAACATGGCGCTGGCGCTTGAGCGCTTTCGATCACACTTCAAGAACAACAAAAATCCCGACCAGGGGCTCCGCCCCTGGACCGCGGAGGTAAAGAGGTAAGGATTCATGGGATGAGCGTCCGGGCAACCCGGAACCCGAACTTGTTGATGCGGACCTCGGGGGAGTACCTGACGCGGACTGCAGAGCGGAGGAGCCACGGAATGTTGCTCCAGGAGCCGCCGCGGAGAACGCGCCGGCCGCAATCGTCGCCCGAGACCCAGGCGCTGCCGTCAACCGGAGCACCAGAATAACTGTCGTGCCAGCAGTCCTCTACCCACTCCCCCACGTTTCCGTGCACGTCGTGCAGCCCGAATCCATTCGCAGAAAACGAGCCGACAGGTACCGTCTTCATCCGGTTTTCATCGTAGTTCGCCTGATCGGTCGAGATCGTCGGCCCAAAATGGAACGGACCGGTCGTCCCCGCCCGCGCCACGTATTCCCACTCCGCCTCCGACAAGAGGCGATATTGCTCTCCGGTCTTGCGCGACAGCCACCCCACATAGGCCTTCGCGTCTGACCAGCTAACGTTGATCACGGGTCGCTCTCCGCGGCCCCAACCACTGTCATCAGGCCGATAGTCATTACAACCGCCTCCAGCTACGCACGCGTCCCACTCTGCAAAACTCACTTCGTACTTGCCGACCGCAAACGACTCTCGGATCGTCACTCGGTGTTGCGGGCCTTCGCTATCGGACCGGCCCTCCTCCGACGATGGCGAGACCATCGTGAACGAGCCCGCCGGTACCACCACCATCTCGGGGCAATCAGGGCAGTCCCGGAAAACATCGCCAGCAGAATAACCGGCGTCTTCCGACGCCACGGGTTCCGACTCCACCGCAGGCTTCTCCTCCTCGTCCTCGGGGGTCGCGTGGGAGTCCGCTGGCAATACCAGGATCGATACGGCCAAGAGTAACAAGAGACCTGCGATAGTCGTCGACGCTCTCACGGGGGCCTGCTCCGGTCGATGGGACCAACTCCAGTTATGACTCTATCATGGTTGTAAGCGAGGCGTCGGAGGCCGAGACGAAGGCCTGCGAGGCCGAAGCGCGGGCGCCGACCGCCGAGGCGGAAGCCGCGAATGCGCAGGCGAAGGTGTCTGCCGCCGAGGCCGAGATTGCCTTCCTGAAGCTGGCCATCGAGAAGCTGCGGCGCGAGTTCTTCGGCTCGCGCTCGGAGCGCAAGCAGCGTCTTCTCGACCAGCTCGAACTCCAGCTCGACGAGCCCGAGGTGAGCGCGACAGAGGACGAGCTGGCGGCAGAGAAGGCGGCGGCGGAGACCACGCAGTTCAAGGGGTTCACCCGCCGCCGGACGGGGCGCAAGCCGCTGCCCGCGCATCTTCCGCGCGAGCGGGTGGTGGTGCCGGGGCCGACATCCTGCGCGTGCTGCGGCTCGGAGAAGCTGTCGAAGATCGGCCAGGACATCACCGAGGCGCTGGAGGTGATCCCGCGCCAGTGGAAGGTCATCCAGACGGTGCGCGAGAAGTTCACCTGCCGGCGGTGCGAGAAGATCAGCCAGCCGCCGGCGCCGTTCCACCCGACGCCGCGGGGCTGGGCGGGTCCCAACCTGCTGGCGACGATCCTGTTCGAGAAGTACGGGCAGCACCAGCCTCTGAACCGGCAGAGGGATCGCTACGCCCGGGAAGGGATCGATCTCAGCACCTCGACGCTGGCCGACCAGGTGGGTGCGTGTGCCGCGGCGCTGAAGCCGCTGCACGCGCTAATCGAGGCCCACGTGCTGGCGGCGGAACGCCTGCACGGCGACGACACGCCTGTGCCGGTGTTGGCCAAGGGCAAGTGCGCCACCGGGCGGGCCTGGGTCTATGTGCGCGACGATGCGCCTTTCGCCGGTCCGGGCCCGCCGGCGACGCTGTTCCGCTATTCCCGGGATCGCTCGGGCGATCACCCGGTCGAGCACCTCCGTACCTTCGCCGGGATCCTGCAGGCCGACGCCTATGCCGGCTACCGGCGGCTCTACGAGCCCGGCCGCTCGCCGGGGCCTGTCACGGAAGCGCTGTGCTGGGCGCATGGGCGGAGGAAGTTCTACGAGCTCGCCGATATCGCGGCGGCCAAGAGGCGCGGCAAGAGCGCGCCGCCGATCTCGCCGCTGGCGCTGGAGGCTGTGAAGCGCATCGACGCGCTGTTCGACATCGAGCGTGCGATCAACGGCGAGAGTGCCGAGCGTCGCCTCGCCGTGCGCCGGGAGCGGAGCGCGCCGCTTGTCGCCGATCTCGAGGACTGGATGCGCACGGAGCGCGCCGGGCTCTCGCGCCACGCCGCCGTGGCCAAGGCGATGGATTACATGTTGAAGCGTTGGGACGGCTTCACCCGCTTCCTCGACGACGGCCGCGTCTGTCTCACCAACAACGCGGCCGAGCGCGCGCTTCGCGGCATTGCACTCGGACGCAAATCCTGGCTGTTCGCGGGCTCCGATCGCGGCGGCGAGCGGGCGGCGGCGATGTACACGCTGATCGGCACCGCCAGGCTCAACGGCGTCGACCCCCAGGCCTGGCTTGCCGACGTCCTCGCCCGCATCGCCGAACTGCCGCAGACCCGCCTGCACGAGTTCCTCCCCTGGCACTGGAAGGCCGAACGGCAGCAGGCCCTCACCGCGTAGCCTGCGGCCTACGCCGGATGCTCACGGTTCAACGGCGGTGGGTCGGCCATCAACGTGAGCAATCGCGCCATCTCGTCGGCGGCGAAGTGGCGTCCATAATTGCGGCACTCGAACGTGCGGCTCAGCCGACGGGCCTCCGCTGGCCGCAGTCCGATCGCGCCCTCCCGGCCCTCCGCCGCCAATGCCTTGCGAACACGGGTGTTCCCCCTGTGTAGCGTCCCGGTCGCGGCGTCTTCCTTCCATTCGATGTCAGCCCCGAGCGGTTGGCAATTCGTAGCTGGTGCTGCGGCCGCCGGCCGGGCCGCGAACGAGGATGCCGCGGTCGACCAAGTCGCGGATGTCGCGGTTGGCCGTGTCCTGGGAACAGCGGTTCATCCGCGCCCATTTGGACGACGTGAGCTTCCCCTCGAAACCGTCCAGCAGCCGATTCAGGATCTTGACCTGGCGCTCGTTGAACACGTCAGAGGCATGGGCTTCCCAGAAGCTGGCTTTGGTCAAGACGGCGGAAAGAGTATGCCGGGCGCTTTCGATCGCGCGCCCGAGGCACTCGAGAAACCAGATCTGCCAGTCGGTGATATCCAGGCCGCCTTTCTGCGTTGCCTCCAGGATGTCGTAGTAGGCGTTGCGCTCCACGCGTATCTGAGCGGACATGCTGTAGAAGCGTTCCGGGCTGTCTTCCGAGCGGGCCAGAGCCATGTCGGCGATCGCTCGCGCGATGCGCCCGTTGCCGTCTTCGAACGGATGGATGGAGACGAACCAGAGATGGGCCAGGCCGGCTGCAAGCACGGGTTCCATGGACCGCGCGGCCTCGAACCATTCGAAGAAGGCGAGCATCTCGTCGCCGAGGCGCTCCGCCGGTGGAGCGCTGTAGTGGACGCGCTGGCGGCCGATCGGACCCGAGACGACCTGCATCGGTCCGTCTGCGTCGTCGCGCCATTCACCAACGTGGATCCGGCGCATGCCGCTATAGCCCGTCGGGAACAGGGCGGCGTGCCACGAGAACAGCCGTTCTTCGGTCAGGGGCGTGGCGTAGTTCCGGGTGGCATCGAGCGTCATCTCGACGACACCGTCGACATTGCGATCCGGTACCGGCAGGCCGCCGGCATCCAGACCGAGGCGGCTTGCGAGGGACGAGCGCACCTGGTCGGGGGCGAGGATCTCGCCCTCGATCTCACTGGTTTTCACGACATCCTCGGTGAGCATGCGCAAGGTGGCCTCGCTGCGCATCTCGAAACCCAGGGCTTCCATGCGGCCGAGCAGCTTCCCCTGGGCGTGGCGCGTGTCCGCGAGGAGCTGACCGAGCCGAGCGTCATCCTGCCGAAATTGCGGCCATTCGGGGCGTTGCCAGATGAACATGGCACATACTCCGCACTTTGTGCGGTGAATATAACGTCCAATCTCCGCATCGGCAAGTATCTCCGCATTCATTGCGGAGATACTTGCCCTATTCTCCGCAGCCGTCCTACGGAGCGGGCGCACCGATGAGTTCGGGCACTCGATGTGTGCGATGCCGCGGACATGGCGCTCCGCGAAGTTCTCCACTTGGGTGCCCGATCTGGCCGTTCTGAACGAGCGGCTGCTGGCGCGTTGCCTGGAGCGTCTCGACGCGCTGCAGGAGGGCGAGCGGGCGGTAGCCCTGTTGGCTGACCTCGACGCCCTGCGCGCTCTGCCGGCCGCACCCTTCGAGGCCTGCGAGCATGTGCCGGGCCAGGTCTCGTCGACGGCGCTGGTGCGCTACCGCCTCGTTGACTACTCGGCGCCGGTGGTCCACGCCCACAAGAGGGTGACGATCAAGGGCTATGTCGACCGGGTCGAGATCGCGCTCGGCACCGAGATCGTCGCCCGCCACCGGCGCTCCTATGTCCGCGGCGACGTGGTCTACGACCCGCTGCACTATCTCTCGCTGCTGGAGAAGAAGCCGGGCGCGCTGGACCAGGCGGCGCCGCTGCGCGGCTGGAAGCTCGATCCGGCCTTCGATGCGCTGCGCCGCCTTCTCGAGGCCCGCTTCGGGCCGCGCGGCAAGCGCGAATACATCCAGGTGCTGCGCCTGCTGGAGGACTTCCCGGAGCGCCAAGTGACGGCCGCGGTGCAGGATGCCGTGAAGCGCCGCCTGATCGGCTTCGATGCGGTCAAGCACCTGCTGCTGGCGCGTATCGAGAGGCGCCCGGCCCATCTCGACCTGACACGCTACCCGCATCTGCCCCAGCCCTTCGTCGCCGCAACCCGGGCCGTCGACTACGCCGCCCTGCTCGCCGCGGGAGGCGGCCATGGCTGAAGCGCCCCGCATCCTGCTCGAGCACCACCTGAAGAAGCTCAAGCTGCCCACCTTCCTGCGGGAATACGAGAAGCTGGCGCGCCAGTGCGCGACCGAGGGCCTGGATCATGTGCAGTTCCTCGCCCGGCTGGTGGAGATGGAGATGATCGACCGCGAGAGACGCCTGGTCGAGCGCCGCATCAGGCAGGCCCGCTTCCCCGTCGTCAAACAGCTCGAGAGCTTCGACTTCAAGGCGATCCCCAGCCTCAACAAGATGCTGGTGCTCGACCTCGCGCGCGGCGACTACATCGAGCGCCGCGAGAACGCGATCCTGTTGGGCCCGAGCGGCGTCGGAAAGACGCACATCGCCCTGGCCCTCGGCCTCGCAGCCTGCCAGAAGGGCCTCGCCGTGCGCTTCACCACCGCCTCCCAGCTGGTCCACGAGATGATCGAGGCGCGCGACGAGAAGAGGCTGCTCCGGCTCCAGGACCAGCTCGCCAAGGTCAGCCTGCTCATCGTCGACGAACTCGGATACGTGCCGCTCTCGCAGAGCGGAAGCGAACTGCTCTTCGACGTCCTCAGCCGACGCTACGAGAACGGCGCCACCATCGTCACCTCCAACCTGCCCTTCCAGGAATGGACCTCGGTCTTCGCCAGCGAACGCCTCACCGGCGCGCTCCTCGACCGCATCACCCACCATGTCCACATCCTGGAGATGAACGGCGAGAGCTACAGGCTCAAGCAGAGCCGATCACAACGCCAGCGCCCGTCCGAATAACCCCGCTTGACCCCGTGGGCCCACAGGCCCCTCCCACGCGCGGGCCGCCGCCAGCCGCGCTGAGGGCGCGTCGCCCCGCGCGCGGGTCCCTCCCGTGGACTACGGGGACAAGCTACCGCCGAGGCCCGTGGTGCACTTTTACTCCGCCGCTCTGGCGCATAATCCCGCCGCCGTTGACATCTACGAAGTGCAGGTCCCGCCTGCATTCATTTCGGGCAGCGGCGAACGTGGAGTCTCAGTTGCGCTTGCGTACGATCCACCAGTCCGGACAAGCCGACGCGATTACCTAGGACGGACGATGTGGATCGAAGTTCTGAAGGGCCTCACACGTGACGAGGTTATCCGATATCGCACGCGATACGACGGGCCGGGTGATGCCCCCAAACTCCCCCAGTCGAAGAGGCTCGATTGTAGACCACCCAAGACACGGCTTCAGTGGTCGACGCTTCAGGTTCGTCGCAAGCGATGGACACGTGCACCGAGACTTCCCGTTGCGGACGACGGAGCGGAGCCCCTCCTTCATCTGTTGGTGGGGTGTCAGTCGCGCTTTGCTCATGGGGAAGGTGCCTCTCAGGACTACAGCATTGCGGTTCGATTCTGGACAAGCGGCGATCATGTCGAGCTGTACCAGCAGATTCTTGAGCGAGTGAGAGTGCGCGCAGTCGTGGCTCCGGCGGCAGTTGTCTGAACGTACAGATCACGGGGTCAGTTCGTCCGGACCTCCTGCGCAGAAAGGTCCGTCCGACTCCATGTTCGTTCATCAACGTCTTCCGCCAATTTCGTTACGGTCGGAGCATTCGGAGGGGCATCTAGGTCAATAGCGAGGCTGAGGGTGCCGTGTCGCGGAGTGCGCGCAACGGTGGTGCGGCATGCGGGGCCGGCGGACGGACTCTGCGTTGTCCCTGAGACGGGGGGATCGAACGAGCGGCCCGGCTTGGCAGGACGGGCTGCGGGGCGGAGACGGCGCCTTGGTGGGAATGCGCGACCGGACATGAGGTCGGAACGGTTGCTAATCAAGCGCGGGTCAGACGATTTCCCGGTCAGGCGGATTGGATATCGGGTCGATATCGGGGAGCAGGGACAATGACGCCAGATTTGGACAGGCGTTGTGAGGGATAGGGTGAAGTCCGATTGTGGATTGCTTCCGCGATTTTGAGGGGTGGGTTGGATTGGCTTGGCGGTCAGGCTGAGTGGGGTGCGACGGTGTAAAGTAAGTTATCTCAATATGTTACATGAACATGGTCGGCGCCTATTTCTGCGGAAATGCTGGATATCTTTTGGAAATTGCAGAAGAGATGTCGGAGGTCGTGGATGCGCACGTCGTCGAGCCTGTCGCGCGCCCGCATGCGCCGCCAGGGATGCTGCAGGTCCGCCGCTCGATTGTGACTTTCGCCAATCGAAAGTCAGATAAAGTGGAAAAACGTGACAGTATGCGGCTGATGTGCTACTTTCACTATTCTACAGTAGGTGACAGTTGGAGATGCTGCATCTCGTCGGCGAGACCATCGACAAGCACCGCGCTCGATATGGCGCGGAGACCGGCAGGCTCGTCCAGATCATGCGGGGCGTCTATGTCGCAGCGGAGGACGACGCCGACACTGTCCTCTTCGATCACGCGCTGCGCATCGCCGCCTATCTCTACCCGAACGCCTATCTTTGCGGAGCCAGCGCCGAGCTGCTCGCGCCCACGCCGGACCGGCGTCTGTTCCTGAGCGGCAGATACAACGTGCGCACACGGCTGCGCAATCTGGAAATCGTACAGAACCGCGCCCCGGATGCTCCCGAAACGGAGACCGCTCGAACCGCCGACCCGATGGGCGACCTGAGGGTCAGGCGCTCCACGCTGCGCTTTCGCTACCTGGAATCCTTCCGGCGGCGCAGCGAGGCCGGCGCCGCCATGACGATCGAGATGCAGACCGATATCGCCGCCCGTCTCGTCGAGGCCGCCGGCAGCGAAAAGGAGGCGATCATCGAGTGTTGGCGATTGGCCGAAGCCAACGGGTGGCGGAAGGAGGCGGGCCGAGCCGAAGCGTTCATCGCCACACCGCTGCGAGAGACGCCGCAGCGGGGGATGGCGCTTCATGTCGGATGGCACGGCGAGAAGATCGGAGCCCTGTTTCATGACGGAACGGCCTGGCGCTGGGAGCCGACCGCCACCGAAGGCGCAACGCCGGTTCGGACCGGTGCGCCGGGCCGGCTTCCGCCCTTCATAGAAAGCCTGCTGCCGGAAGGGTGGCTCGAGCGGGTCTTGAAGCCGAAGTCGGAGCGGGAGCGGATATCCGCTGGCAAGCGCTACATGTCGAACATCGTCGTGTCGGAGAACCCGGACGATCTCCGGGCTCTTCCCGCCGATGTGCTGGAGGGACGGCTCGATGCATATACCCACGGGGGCGTTTTCGCCGGGGGCTACGCCGGGCCCGCGCCTACATTCGACGAGACGCTGGAAGAGCGCGTGGCCGCCTTGTACGCATCGACGGCGACGCCGCGCCTGTCGGGCGTGCAGATCAAGGCGCCGATGAACCTCTCGCATGACGGCGTGTTGCGGCCGGCCGGGGATCAGGCCTTCACGCACATCCTCAAGCCATCTCCGGGCGCCGGTTTCGAGGACCTTCCTCTGGTTGAAGCGGCATGTCTGGCGGGCGCGCGGGCCTGCGGGATCGAGACGGCCGCCCACGCGATCGTCTCGATGCCGGATGACCTGCCGGACGCGCTGCTGGTCGAACGCTTCGACATCCGGCGAGACCGCAACGACCGTCGCAGGATGGCGATGGAAGACATGGCGTCCGTTCGTGGCGTCGGGCCTTCGGAAAAGTACGAGGGCTCCATCGAGCAGGTCGCACGGGCGCTGCGGGGCGTCTCGAGCGACGCCGAAGCGGATGTCGCAGCGTTGCTTGGCCGGGCCGTGTTCGCCTGGCTTACAGGCGATGGCGATTTCCACCTTAAGAATATGGCTGTTCTGAGGGTTGCGCCCGATGGTGCGGAAAACTTCACGTCCGTACGGTTCGCGCCGACCTACGATGCCGTGACGACGCGGGTCTTCCCGGGGCTGGAGGACGATCACTTGGCACTCTCGCTCGCGGGCAAGCGAAATCGGCTGTCGTCCGACGACTTTGTCCGCGCGGGCGTGACGATGGGCATCAGTGCGGAGTCGGCTCGCAATATCGTCGAATCTCTGTGCGGTCGACTGAGCACCCACCTCGACGACCTCGATCCTGCCTCCGATCGGGTTGATCGAGCGATCGAGGTCTGGAAGAGGCGAATCGAGATCACTGCCGATTGACAGCGAGACGCTGACGATGGGATCGACCGACGCCAGTTCGAGAGCCGCCGACCTCGCCCGCTTCTACCGGGCGCTCGGGCGTCTCGAGGCTGCCGTCGGCGGAAAGCGAAGGCTGTCGGATTGCGACGGCAGGATGCAATGGCCCGTCCGTGGCGTCTATTTCTTCTTCGAGTCAGGCGAACGCGGTTGCAGGACCTTTTGGTAGATGCACAGATCCACCGGGCGATCTCCTCCAGGTCTCGCGCCACGAGCGGATGAAAGCGGACACGGTAGGTCAGTCACCCGCGGCGAGACGCCTCAACGGCGGCACGAGCTTCCGAAAACACCTGTTCGTCGTCAACGTACTCCGAACGCTCTGTCCGCATCCGCGCGCGAATTTCCTCGGCGCGGGCGGAAAGCGCTGTTTCCCTCTCCCGATCGTCCTGCATCATCTGCTCGATGGCGCTTGCCACAGCGGCACTCTGAGTGGTGAAAACGCCTTCGCCCACCTTCTCCAAAAGGAAACGGTGGTGGCGATCAGTGAAACTGAGTGTCGTCTTGATGGTCATCCAGATCTCCGTTGCGTGACTATGTCATGCTGGATTCCGACGGTGCGCTCAAACGCTCAATTCGTGCACCGGCAGTTCTTACTCTTGGTATCTCGGCCCGGGGGTGGGGATGCGGATCATCGGTCACGGTTCACGTCCCGGAGATGCTCGGCGGCTTCCTCGCCTCGCACGCCGACGACGCGCAGGTCGGCGTACACACGGGGCCAGGGAGCGAGGCTCAGTCCGTTCTTCACCACGGCAAGCCGTCTGGCTGTAACCGTGGGGAATGGTCGGAGCGTGAGACGCCCGCCTTCGATCGGTCGCAGTTCCGCCTTCGCGGCCACCTCCTCAAGGCCGGCGATCGTCTTCCTGTCGACATAGGCCTCAGCGGTCGAGACCGTGGTGAGATAGGGAGCGAACACCGATGCTGCCACTGTGCTCGTCGCCGCCCACGAAATACCTGTGTCGTTCCATCGCTGACCGGTTTCCGCCAGGGCCGTAGCCGGGTCGCGCCATGTCACCCCGACCGTGAGAGCGGTCTCTGGCATCATCGAGGCGGCTGCAGCCGCGTATGCGTCCAGCAGCCGGTCGTGATCGAGAATTCGGCGTGCAGAGTTGCGCCCACGACGTGCTTCGGCGCCTATGAGCCCGAGATCCGTGAGAGTTCGCAGGGCGTTCGTGGCGCTTCCGGCGGAAAGCCCCGTGGTCTCCTGCATGGCGCCGACGGTGGCGCGCCCGCCGCAGAGCAATGCCTCGGCGACAGCGAGGACGGCAGGTGTCCAGCGAGGCGGTTTCTGCGGCACTTTGATGGGGTGCCCGCTTCTGGAAACGATCAAGGACTCCAGCGTGATCTCTGCTGCGCCGGTCTCGTCCACCCAGCCGATCCCGGCAGCCGACAGTGCCTTGCGGGCGCCGGGCGACATGCGGCGGGCCGCCGCGACGTCAGGGCGCTCCTTGCGGCCGGCGAGCAACTCGCGCGCCTGGCGCAACCCGCCCTCACCCAGCCATTCGACCGAGACAGGCTTTCCGTTGAGCTCGAGGTCGATCACATGACCGTCCTCGCGGCCGCTCCGGATCCGGACCGAAGGAGGGAGCACGGCCGCAACTGCGGCCTCGGAACGGTGGGTCGTGTTGCTCCTTGTCACGTCAATCACCGAAAGGACAATCCTCAATAAGAGATGATACCTCACATCATGAATGAGGTATTGGACTCTGTGAGGATATGATGCCGGTCATCGGCCACAGCCCCAAGGTTCGACCAAGCGAACAGCGTTACTATTGACCGCAGAACGCCACGGACGCACGTTGGAAGGTCAAGTGCAGGACCGCCGGCGGCAAGCCCCCTTGGCCCTTTGTCGATGCGGCCAAGGTGTGCCCGATTGCTCAGGGGGGAAGGCTTGTCACGGGGACGCCGGTCACTTCCGGAAGCGGCCGGAGTGTCGGCGAAAAGGTGTGGCCGATGCGGCGCTCAAGCGTCTCGTAGGTGCGATAGAGGTCCGGACGGAGCTCGGCTGCACGGCGCAGATCGGCGCGGGATGCCAGGATGCAGAAGCTGCAACTCAGCCTCGACATGCCGGCGGCGTAGGCCCAGTGGGGCGACTGGTCGGCTTCGCGGATGACACGGAAAACGTCCTCGGTCGAGAGATCGAAAACCGGGAGCCAGTCGAAGACCACGCGTCCCGCGACACTCATGCGGTCGTTGCGCTTCCACGGCGTTTTCCGCGCGCGCGCCGGGCTCTCCTCCGCGCGCATGCCCATGGCGTTGACGAGCCGCCCGCCGAATCTGACGCACGACACGGTGGCGACGACGCGCGAGGCGATGGACTGGATTGGCTGCCTGTTCGAGGACAAATGGTGTGCGGGCAAGCAGCTAAGGAGGCACGGCGTGACGGGGATGAATGGTGCTGACGCGCTGGTGACCGACAGCTAGAGGGAATTCTTGCCGGCCGGCAGCTCCCCAACCAGATTGACACTAAACGTAGCCGCGGTCACAGTTTGTTAGCTATAGTGGCGCCCCTCTTTCCGGTTGCAGCCCGTGCCGCACATCCTGCGAGAACCGACAGATCCCGGCCGGCCGGCGCTCTTTGTGGACTACGTAGAGTCCATCCACGACCTGGCCTGGCCTCGCGAGCCGATCACTCCCACTCAGTGGCAGAGGAAGCTCACCCTGTGCCTGGACGGAGAGCCCGGTAGGGTTCTCCGTGAACGAGTGACGCAAGCGGAGCTAAGGCGACAGGGGGCTTTCTTTACCGGGGCTAAGTTGGCGAGGAGGCTCGCGAAGACCGCATACGACAAGGCAGCCGCGAAACAGAGTTACTATGATCCGGCATGCGGTGCAGGTGATCTGCTTATTGCGATTGCCCTCAAATTTCCATTGGAGGAGACTTTCGCGGAAACGCTGGAAGCATGGGGATTGCGCTTGGGTGGGCGGGATTTGTCTTCAGACTTTGTCCGATTGACCAAGGCTCGATTGACGCTCCTGGCCGCCAAACGCACCAGAGTCCGTCCGCCTTTTGACCCTAGCGTGCTCGCGGGGGCGTTTCCGAACATCACGGTCGGGGACTCCCTAGGTCCTTCGCGACGGCTTCCAAACACCGACGTCGTCGTCATGAATCCACCCTTTGGATACGCAGTTGCTCCGGACGAGTGCGGCTGGGCGAGCGGGCGCGTGAACCATGCCGCGTTGTTCGTTGAGCGTGCAATCCATGACCTCTCGGATGAAGCACGAATAGTCGCCATCCTGCCGGATGTCCTCCGATCGGGAAGCCGCTATACGGCTTGGCGCGAAATGATTCGCGCATCCGGACGCGTGACTCGCGAAACCTCGATCGGGGTGTTTGACCAGTGGACGGATGTAGACGTCTACCTGTTCGACTTCAGCAAGCACGTGCGTGACGATAGAGCATGTGATGAAGCTCGGTCGAGGAAGAAGCCTACGTACGGCGTTGGCAAGCGATTTGCGGTTCACGTTGGGCCCGTTGTGCCGCATCGACACGCAGAAACCGGACCGCGTGTGCCGTACATTCACGCCCGCTCAATTCCATGCTGGAGCGAGTGCAATGACATCGTCGAGACCCGCCGTTTTGCCGGCCGTCTGTTCACTCCCCCATTCGTCACTGTCAGGCGAACCTCAAGGCCAGATAGCGGCAATCGTGCTATCGCGACCCTGATTCTCGGCAGCCATCCTGTCGCCGTCGAGAACCATCTCATCGCGCTCCTTCCCGAGGACGGAACGGTGGAGACCTGCCGCCAGCTGATGCGACGACTGCGCTCGCCGCGTACCGATGCCTGGATCAACTCGCGGCTGCGTTGTCGACATCTGACCACGCGTGCGCTGGCAGAGATGCCTTGGTGGCGGAAGCCATGACGACCGCGCAACTCAGGTTCTCCACAGAGATTGTCAGGCGACTGGGAGAAGAACTGAATCCAACGCTAGACAAGGGAATTCTGGAGCTTGTCAAAAACGCTTACGACGCGGATGCAACTGACTGTCGCGTCGAGCTTCGAAATTCGGATCGACCGGGCGGCTCGATCACCGTTGAAGACAACGGCGATGGCATGACGGCTGATGAAATTGCTAACGGATGGCTTGTCTTGGGGCGTTCGTCCAAGGCGGCATCGCAACGAACCCCACTCGGGCGGATTCCTGCTGGTAGCAAGGGGCTGGGCCGGCTCGCAGCGCTACGGATGGGTCGGACTGCATCGCTTTTGACTGTGTCCAGGCAGCAGTTGCATAGCTTGCATGAACTGGTTATTGACTGGAGTGCATTCGACGAGGTCAGCCTGGTCGATGACTATGCCCTTGAGATCAAAACTAATGCCTGTGAAGAGGGCACTTCGTCGGGTACGAAGGTGGTTATCGACCAGCTTGTCGGCGGCTTTGGGCGGGTTGCGGTAAAGCGCCTTGCGCGCGAACACAAGCGACAGGCCTTGCCCCGGCCTCGAGCTAGGCAGGCGATCAGCCCGGCCGCCTCGAGCGCTTCCAGGTGCCGGCGCACCGATCGCTCGTTCATCTCGGTTTCAGCCGCGATTGTCCTAATCATGGGGAACGCCTCGGCGCCGATCTCGTCGTTGTGGCGATCGGCGAGCGCGAGTAGCACGAGCTTTGCCATCGGCGAGCCGACGCGCTGACCGAAAGCCCAGGTTATCGCGCGCACGCTTATGTGACAGCCACCCCGGCATTGGAGTTGGACAACGCGCGAATTTCCTCAAGGGAATCAATGCCCCCGATTGAGGGGTTGGACAAACTAAACCCTTGGTTTATCGGGGTAAAGTTAGTCCCTCTGGGGACGCCATTCGTTTATATTTTCCATAATTGCTCTCTGAAATCACTGTCGAGTTGGGGCTAGCCAAGCGTCAACCCTTCGACGATGCCGATCCGGTAAGCGATCCAGGCGCCGAGACCGATGGTGCCAAGCCCGACAGTGGCGCCCAGCGCGTTGTGCGCCCAGGAAAGGCTGCGCGCCAGCCGCTGCAGCGGAATCGCGATGACCACCGAAAGTGCGGCCATGCCGATCAACGAGCCGATACCGAAGAGCGCAAGGTAGGCGAGCGCCCAGAGAAGCGAGTCGATCTGCCCCGCCGTCAGCAGGATCAGCGCCGCCGACCCCGCGAGCCCGTGCATCAGTCCGACCGCGAGTGCACGCACGGGCAGGCCGCGCGCGTGCACATGGTCATGGCGCGATGCGGCGTGATCGGCCTCGCCGGCGTGACTGTGAGCATGAAAGTGCGTCGTGCCGTCGCCGTGGCGGTGCATGTGGAAGTGAACGCGCGCCGCGATCAGGCGCCGCAGCAGGTCTGCCCCCAGCAGCACCAGCATGATGCCGACGGCAAACTCGAAGAGGTGCGCGATGCGCTCGGGCATGACGCCGTCGAGCGAGAGCACCACGGTGCCCGCGGCGAAGAGCGTCAGCGTGTGCCCCAGCCCCCAGGCCGCACCGAGGCGAAGCGCGCCGCGCAGGTCCCGGCTGCGCGTCGTCAGCGCGGCGACGGCGGCGACATGGTCCGCTTCCAGCGCATGACGCATGCCGACCAGGAGGCCGAGAACGAGAACGCCACCCACGGGCAACCTCCTTCAGCGCGTCGATAGCGGCCGTGACCTGCCCCCATCGACTGGTGCGGGTAGAATGTTAGCGTGGGTTGGTCAAACTACGGTATTGAATTATCTGGGTAAGGTAAGGCCTCCTGGGGACGCCAGTCTATCGGGCGTGCGGCTACGGCCGATCCCTTAGGGGCACGAAGCTGCGCTGCGCCGGGCCGGTGTAGAGCTGGCGCGGACGGCCGATTTTCTGCTCCGGATCCGCGATCATCTCGTTCCACTGGGCGACCCAGCCGACGGTGCGCGCCAGCGCGAAGATCACCGTGAAGAGGTGGGTCGGGATGCCGAGCGCCTGCAGGATCAGGCCCGAGTAGAAGTCGACGTTGGGGTAGAGCTTGCGGTCGACGAAGTACTCGTCCTCCAGCGCGATCCGCTCCAGCTCCATGGCGATCCTGAGCAGCTCGTCGCTGATGCCGAGATCGTCGAGCACCTCGTGGCAGGTCTCCCGCATGACCGTCGCCCGCGGATCGTAGTTCTTGTAGACCCGGTGGCCGAAGCCCATGAGCCGGAACGGGTCGTCCTTGTCCTTCGCCCGCCTGATGAATTCCGAGATGTTCTCGACCGTGCCGATCTCCTCCAGCATCTGCAGCACCGCCTCGTTGGCGCCGCCGTGGGCAGGGCCCCAGAGCGTCGCGATGCCGGCCGCGATGCAGGCGTAGGGATTGGCGCCAGAGGAGCCGGCGAGGCGCACCGTCGATGTCGAGGCGTTCTGCTCGTGGTCCGCGTGGAGGATCAGGATGCGGTCCATGGCGCGCGCGTGGATCGGGTTGATCTGATAGTCCTCGCACGGCACCGCGAACATCATGTGCAGGAAGTTTTCCGCGTAAGTGAGGTCGTTGCGCGGATACACGAACGGCTGGCCGATGCTGTACTTGTACGCCATCGCCGCGAAGGTCGGCATCTTCGCGATCAGCCGGTGCGAGGCGATCATGCGCTGCTTGGGATCGTCGATGTCCGTGGTGTCGTGGTAGAAGGCGGCAAGCGCGCCCACCACGCCGATCATCACCGCCATCGGATGGGAATCGCGCCGGAACCCCCGATAGAGATAGTTGATCTGCTCATGCACCATCGTGTGCTTGGTGATGGTGTTGACGAAGTGGTCCTTCTCCGCCGCGTTCGGCAGCTCGCCGCGGAGCAACAGATACGAGACTTCCAGGAAATCGCTGTACTCTGCGAGCTCGTCGATGGGGTAGCCGCGGTGCAGCAGCACGCCCTGCTCGCCGTCGATATAGGTGATTCTCGACTTGCACGAGCCGGTCGCGGTATAGCCGGGATCGTAGGAGAACTTACCCGTCCCCGCGTAGAGCGAGCGGATATCGATCACCGGCGGGCCCATCGTCCCCTCGAGGACTGGCAGCTCGACCGTGCTCCCGGTCTCTCGATCGGTGAGCACGGCGCTGGGCGCCTCATTGCTCTGCCCGGCGAGCTTCGTTTGGTGTGCCTGAGACACCCCATCTCCCTCCTTATTTGCCCCGTGCCGGCGACCGGCCAGGGGCCTGGATCATAGGGCCAGAGCCCGAATTATACAATTTGCGCCCGGTTAGGCCGCGCCCCGCTTAGTGGTGCGCTCGCTCGCGCTCGACGCTGCTCACCGACGTCACCGCCCGCAGTGCGGCCACGATATTGCCGAGGTGCCTCGCGTCCTTGACCTCGATATCGACCAGCATCTCGAAGAAATCGAGCGAGCGGTTGGTGATCTTGAGGTTGCTGATGTTGCCGTTGTTCTTGGCGATCGCCGTGGTCAGCTTGCTGAGGCTGCCGGTCTCGTTGGCGACCACCAGGTTGAGGCGGCCGACGTGGACGCCCTTCTCGTCCGCATCCGCCTCCCAGGCGAGATCGAGCCAGCGCTCGGGCGTGTCGCTGAAGCTCTCCAGCGTGTCGCAGTCGATGGTGTGGATCGTGACGCCCTTGCCGGTGGTGACGATGCCGACGATGCGCTCGCCGGGCAGCGGGTTGCAGCATTCGGCGAGGTGAACGGCCATCCCCGGAATCAGCCCGCGCACGGGAATGCCGCTATCGCCGGCCTTGGTTCCGCGCCGGCCCCGCGCGACGGAGAGCGCACGGCGGGCGATGCCCTGGAGCCTGCGGGCGGGGAAGAGCGCATCCTCCACCTCGCCGCTGGTAAGGTCACCGCGCCCGAGAGCCGCCAACAGGTCGGCAACGGAGCGCTGCTTGAGCTGTGAGAGAGCGTCCTCCAGCAGCTTTTCGGAATAATCCGCACCGGCCTCTCGGCAGAGCTTCTCGGCGACGGCCCGGCCGAGGGTGATGAACTGCTCCCGCTCCTTGAGCCGGGTGAAGCGGCGGATGCAGGTTCGCGCCTTGCCGGTCACGACAAAGCTTTCCCAGTTGGGCTGCGGTTGCGGCACGCTGGAGCGCAGAATTTCCACCTGATCGCCGTTCTCCAACTGGGTCCAGAGTGGCACCATGCGCCCGTTGACCTTGGCGCCGACCGTGGTGTCGCCCACATCGGTGTGCACCGCATAAGCGAAATCGACCGGCGTCGCCCCACGCGGGAGCGTGATCAGCGCGCCCCGGGGCGAGAAGCAGAACACCTCGTCCCGAAACATCTCGAGCTTGGCGTGCTCGAGCAGCTCCTCCGGCCCCGAGGCCTTGTCGAGGATTTCCAGCAGCGGGCGCAGCCAGCGCTGTTGACGGTCGTCGTGAACGTCCCCTGCTTGCTTGAACAGCCAATGGGCAGCGACGCCGTACTCGGCCTCCTCGTGCATGTCGCGGGTGCGGATCTGGATCTCGATGCGCCGCTGTTCGGGTCCGAGCACCGCGGTGTGGAGCGAGCGGTACCCGTTGGGCTTGGGCGTCGAGATGTAGTCCTTGAAGCGGCCCGGCACCATCGGATAGGCACGGTGCACGATGCCGAGCGCCCGGTAGCAGTCCTCCTCGTCTTCGGTGACGACGCGGAAGCCCACGATGTCGGTAAGCTGCTCAAAGGCGAGCTTCTTGCGCTGCATCTTTTGCCAGATGGAGTAAGGCCGCTTCTCACGGCCCGTGACGGTCGCCCGCAGTCGCTTGCTTCGGAGCGTCTCGGTGAGGGATTCGGTGACCCGTTCCACCATGCCGCCGGCCTGGTCGCGGAGCGCCTTGAGCCGTGTCTCCATGGTGTGGAAGCCGTCGGAGTTGAGCTCCTTGAAGGCGAGGTCTTCCAGCTCCGCCTTGAAGGCCTGGAGCCCGATCCGTTCCGCGAGCGGCGCGTAGATCTCCATGGTCTCCCTGGCGATCCGCTGCCGCTTCTTGTCGCTCGGCACGTAGTGCAGCGTGCGCATGTTGTGGAGGCGGTCGGCGAGCTTGACCAGGAGGACGCGGATGTCTTCCGAGAGCGCGAGCAGGAATTTGCGCAGGTTCTCGGCCTGATGCGCCTGGTCCGACTGCAAATCCAGCCGGCTCAGCTTGGTCACGCCGTCGACGAGCCGGGCGGTCTCCTCGCCGAAGAGGTCGTTGATTTCCTCGATGGTGGCGACCGTGTCCTCCACGGTGTCGTGGAGCAAGGCGGTCGCGATCGAAGTGCTGTCCAGCTTGAGCTGGGTCAGGATGCCGGCGACCTCGATCGGATGGGCGAAATAGGGGTCGCCGCTGGCGCGGGTCTGTGTCCCGTGCGCCTTCATCGAAAAGACGTAGGCGCGGTTCAGCAGAGCTTCGTCCGCTGAGGGCTCGTAGCTCTTGACGCGCTCGACGAGTTCGTATTGCCGGATCACGTCCGCTGGCGCGCCCGGCCGGCGCCGGCGGAAACCCCCAGTGCGGGCGGCGGCCCTGCCGCGCCCGACGCGCCGCCGGCCGGCGCTACTCCTCCGCTACCGCTACCGCTTCTGCCTCGACCGCCGGCTCTTCTGCCGGCTCGCCCTCGCCGTCGGGCGCCGCGGCCTCTTCCTCGACGGGCGGGGACTGTCCGGTCACGCCGGCCCAGGCGGCCTCGGCCGCCAGCACAGCCATGGCATCTTCGTCCGGCTCGTCGATCTCGGTGTCCACCTCTCGACCGTGCTCCAGCTCATGGCGGAGCGTCTCGAGATCGATGGTTTCATCGGCGATCTCGCGGAGTGCGATGACGGCGTTCTTGTCGTTGTCCTTCTCGACCGTGAGCTCCGCGCCCGAGCGAATGTCGCGGGCGCGCTGCGCGGCGAGCAGCACCAGCTCGAACCGGTTCGGCACCAGGCCAACGCAGTCCTCGACCGTCACGCGTGCCATAGGTCACACTCCTCATGTGAGCCGGACCGGCCCCGGCCCAGCGGCGCGTCACCCTATCCGCAGGGCCCGCTGGATGCAAGCATCACCGCCATCTGAGGCGCGCGGTCACGTAGCGATCAGGCGAAACAGGCGTTCGGCGTCTGTGGCGTCGCGGGCGACGCGGGCGCAGCGGGCGGCGAGCTCCGCGTCTTCGCCCCAGCGCTCGAGCTGGTAGCGTTCGTCCACCAGCGAGGCATCGGCGGCGGCCCCTGCATCGAGCCGGCCCAAGCGCATGGCGAGCGCGATCACCAGCGAGCCGAAGGTCCGCGTCGCCGTGCTCAGCCCGGCAAGAGCGAAGTCGTCTTCGCCCGCGACCGCGTCCCGCAGGGCTTCGAGCGCCTCCGGCGCCTGGGCGATGGGGGTAATCGACGTCGTAACCGCAAGGCGGGCTCCGTATCGCTCATTGGCCCAGGCCACCAGTGGCTCCCAGGCGGCGGCCTGTCGGCGAGCGAGCGCCGGCGGCTCGTCAGTCCGATAGCAGACGAGGTCGGTTTCGCCGTAGGCCGCGACCTCGGCCACGATCTCCGCACGCCGCTCCGGCACCAGGTCCAGCGCGGTGCAGACGAGGCGGGTAAGCGGCATGGCTTCGCGGTCGACGGTCTCTCCTTGTGCGGCCCATTCCTCGGCGATGGCGCCCGCGAGCGCCGCACCAGGCACCGCCAGCGGCCTGCCTGCCGGTGTGCGCACCGGTTTGCCGTCGAGCGCAATCCCGTGTGCGCCGTTGGCTTCCACCGCCTCCGCAGTCTTGTAAAAGCGCTTAGCCCGCATTTCTCACCACGGTCATGGACAGCGCCGCCCTTTGGGTCGCGCCCAGGCGCCCGTCCGCGGCGTCGCGGACCTCAACCGTATTCCCTGATACGCTTTTCGGCCCGCTCCTGGCGGATCGAACGCCTGGGCGCGACGCAGGCCGTGACCGTGGCGAGAAAGGCGGGCTAGGCTTGGCCGTGTTCACGGGGCGTCCTTGAAGGGCGCGAACGGGTCGCCGGCGGACGCCGGATCGAAGCCGAGAAAGCGCCACGCGGCGGCCATATGCGGCGGCAGCGGCGCGGTGAGGACCAGCGGCGCTTTGTTGCCAGGCCGCGGCAGCTCCAGCGCGCGAGCGTGGAGGTGCAGGCGCGGCTCGAAGCCGGCCGGGAACGCCGCCTCGCCGCCGTATTTGCCGTCGCCGACGACGGGGTGGCCGAAGACCGAGGCGGTGTGCGCCCGAAGCTGATGAGTGCGGCCCGTGCGCGGCATGAGCGCGAGCCAGGAGAGGCGCCGGCCGGCCGGCTCGATCAACGCATAGTCCGTGATCGCGCGCTGACCGCCCTCGGCGGTTGCGACCACCCGCTCGCCATCGCCCATCTGACGCTTGGCGAGCGGCGCGTCGATCCGCCCCTGCGCGGGCTTCGGCACACCGGCGACGAGCGCCCAGTAGAGCTTGCGCAACTCGCGCGAGCGGAACAGTGCCGTGAGTTCCCGCGCTGCCGCCGCGTGGCGGGCGAGCAGGAGGACGCCGCTGGTGTCGCGGTCGAGCCGGTGGACCAGGCGGGGTGTCTCCGCCGCGTCGAAGCGAAGCGCGCCGAGTAAACCGTCGAGGTGACGGGCGACCCGGCTCCCGCCCTGCACTGGCAGGCCTGGCGGCTTGTTGAGCGCGATCAGGTCGTCGTCGCGGTGGATGACCGCCGCTCGCATCATGGTGGCGTCGGAGTCTGCCAGCGGGGGCGGGGCGCGGCGCGACGCTCGGCCCTCGTCCTGATCGGGCAGAGGCGGCACGCGGACCCGGTCGCCGGGCGCAAGGCGGGTGCCGGCGCGGGCGCGCTTGCCGTTCACGCGGATCTGGCCGGTGCGCAGCAGCTTCTCCAGGCGGCCGTGGCCGAGCGCGGGGTAGTGCCGCCGGAACCAGCGGTCGAGCCGCTGGTCGCCGTCCTCGGGCGCGATCTCCAGGGTCGCCACGCCTGCCATCAGACGATGGCCCGCACCAGCCTGAGCCCGCAGTAGAACCCGCCGACCGAGAGCACGACCGAGAGCACGATGTAGAGCAGCGCCCGGCCGACCTCGCCGCGCTCCAGCAGGCCGATGCTGTCCGCCGAGAACGCCGAGAAGGTGGTGAACCCGCCGAGCAGGCCCACGAAGAGGAAGCGCTGCACCACCTCGCCGGCATCGAAAGCGACCGCAAGCCCGTGCACCAGCGCGCCGAGGATGAAGGAGCCCACGACGTTTACCGTCAGCGTGCCGTAGGGGAAGCCCCCGCCGATCAGCGCTGTGAGCCAGCGCTCGGCCGCGCCCATGACGTAGTAGCGCCCGACCGAGCCCACCGCTCCGCCGAGCGCGATGGCGAGCGCGACCTTCACGCGTCGTCCTCCGTCCCGGCGTCGCCCGCAGCCTCCTCGCGCAGCTTCTGCCAATAGGCGAGGCGCTTCAGCACCTCCCGCTCGAAGCCGCGTTCGCGCGGCGCGTAGAAGCGCTGCCGCGGCATCTCCTCCGGGAAGTAGTTCTGGCCCGAGAACGCTTCCTCGGTGTCGTGGTCGTAGACGTAGCCCTCGCTGTAGCCGAGGTCCTTCATCAGCCGGGTCGGCGCGTTGAGGATGTGCTTGGGCGGCATCAGCGAGCCGGTCTCCTTCGCGGCCTTCATGGCCCGCCCGTGCGCGCGGTAGCCCGCGTTCGACTTGGCTGCGGTGCCGAGATAGATCACGGTCTGGGCGATGGCGAGCTCGCCTTCGGGCGATCCCAGCCGCTCGTAGGCCTCCCAGCCGGCGAGCGCCTGCGGCAGCGCGTCCGGGTCGGCGAGCCCCACGTCCTCCACCGCGAAGCGCACCAGGCGCCGCGCGATGTAGCGGGGGTCCTCGCCGCCGGCCAGCATGCGCGCGAGCCAGTAGAGCGCGGCGTCCGTGTCCGAGCCGCGCAACGACTTGTGCAGCGCCGAGATCAGGTTGTAGTGGCCCTCCTGTGATTTGTCGTAGAGCGGCGCGCGGCGTTGCACGGTCTCCATCAGCTGAGGCACGTCGAGCGGCGCGGTGGCGCCGGCCGCGAACAGGGCCTCGGCCAGGTTGATGAGCGCGCGGCCGTCGCCATCGGCCATGGCGCGCAGCATGGGCCGCGCATCGGGCTCGAGCGGCAGCGTGCGGCCCTCGGCCTCCTCGCAGCGGGTGAGCAGGGTCTCCAGCGCGCTGTCGTCGAGGCGGTTGAGTACCAGCACCGCGCAGCGCGAGAGCAGGGCGCCGTTGAGCTCGAACGAAGGGTTCTCGGTGGTGGCGCCCACGAGGATCACGGTGCCGTCCTCGACCACGGGCAGGAAGGCGTCCTGCTGCGCCCGGTTGAAGCGGTGGATCTCGTCGACGAAGAGCAGGGTGCCGGTGCCGCCGGCGCGGTGCTCGCGTGCATCGGCGAACACCTTGCGCAGCTCGGCGACGCCGGAGAAGACCGCGCTCAGCGGCGCGAACAGCAGGTCCGTGTGGTCGGCGAGCAGGCGGGCGATGGTGGTCTTGCCGCAGCCCGGCGGCCCCCAGAGGACGGTGGACGCCAGCGCGCCGCTCGCCACCATCCGCCCGAGCGGGCCGTCGGGGCGAAGCAGGTGGTCCTGGCCCACCACCTCGTCGAGCGTGCGCGGCCGCAGCCGGTCGGCGAGCGGCCTGGGCGCGGCGTCCTCGAACAGACTCGGCGCGTCCTGGGGTGTCATGGCCCGAGTCTACGCGCTCCGCCCGCGCCGTGCAGCCGGTCCGCGTATCGAGCGGCGCTCAGACGGGCGGCAGGTTGACCGCGGCGACGCGCCAGGCCTGGCCCTTGGCGGGGCCATCCACGTGGTCGATGCAGGTGATCGAGAGGTTGTCGATGCTGAAGGCGAGCGCGCGCTCCGCGTCGAGACCGAGCGCGAGCGCAAGGGCGGCGCGGATCGAGCCGCCGTGGGCCACGGCCACGATGTCCCGGCCGGCGTGCTCTGCCGTCCTGCGCGTGACGGCGGCGGCGACCCGGTCCACCACCTGGACGAAGCTCTCGCCCTCCGGCGGCGTGATGTGCGCGGGCGCGACCCAGTACTTGTGGGCGAGGCCGCTGCCCCGCTCGGAGGCGACCTCGTTCCAGGTCAGGCCGTGCCAGGCGCCGAAATCCTGCTCGTCCAGGTCCGCCTCGATGGACCGTGCCGGCACGTCGTGGCCGGCCTCGGCGATCGCGTCGGCGGTCTGATGAGTGCGCAGCAGGTTGCTGGTGAGCCAGACGGCATCCTGCGGCAGCGCGCGGGCCAGCCCCTCGAAGCGCGGCCGCTCGCTGGTGTTGGCGGGCACGTTGGTGCGGCCGTAGAGCCGGCCGCCGTGATCGGTGACGGGTGCGTGGCGCACCCACCACCACCGGGTCACAGTCGTCTTGGTGGTCATCGAACCGCCGCGAGAGTGAGCAGGAACAGGACCTCGGCGAACTGCTGGACGCCGCCGAGCACGTCCCCAGTGTGGCCGCCCACTTGGCGCTCCGCAAGCCAGGCGACCGCAGCGGTGCCAAGGCCCGCGATCAGGAAGGCGACGAGCCCGCTCCAGGTGAGCAGGCCGACGGCGAGCACGGCCGCCATGGCAACTCCGGTCCACACGTGGGTCGAGGGCGGGCGGCCTGCATCGACGGCGAGGCCGTCGGCCCGCGCCGGCTCCAGCCACAGCATGACCGCCGGCATCGCCGCCCGCGAGACTCCAGCAGCGGCGACCATGGCGGCGATCACCAATCCGGTCTCCTCAAGGTCGGCGATGGCGCCCACCTTCGCCGCCAGCACCACCACCAGCACGATCACGCCGTAGGCGCCGATGCGGCTGTCCCGCATGATCGCGAGCTTGCGCTCGCGCGTGCTCCCGCCCCCGAAGCCGTCCGCCATGTCGGCGAGGCCGTCCTCGTGCAACGCGCCGGTGATGAGCGCGCCGGCGCCGATGGCAAGCACCGCCGCCACGATGTCGGGCAGGCCGATTCCTGCGGCGATCGCGTAGACGATCCCGGCGAAGAGGCCGATCGACCCACCGACGATGGGGAAGGCGCGGACCGCGCGGCCGAGCGGCGGGCTGTCGCCCTGCGGCCGGGCCGCCTTCAACGGCACCCGCGTGAGGAAGAGCAGGGCGGCGCGAAGGTCACTCCGCCAGACCCGCACCGCACGGTACGCCGCCTGTTGGAGGGGAGCCTCGTCGCCGTCGTCGTAGCGCATGTGCCTCTTGCCCGGGCTGCCCCGGCCCGGCATCCTGCCTCAGCCTTATAGGCTAAGCCGCCGCTCCCAAGAAACCCCACGGTTCGGTCGTGTCGCAATCGCGCAAATCGTTCGCGGTCTTCAGCGAAAGCGCGGCGAGTGCGTCCCGTGCGGAGGCTTCGGGTGAATTCCCCCACCTCACCCCGGCCCTCTCCTCCCCGTGGGGGAGGAGAGGGGGATTCGGCGGAGCCGCCTGCGTTCCCTCTCCGCCCTTCCGGGGGGAGAGGGACAGGGAGAGGTGGGTGGAGAACGAGCCGCGCCATGTCCGATGAGGCTCGGCTCGGCTCGTTGAGCGCCTTTCGCGCGCGCGTCGCGGTCATGCCGGGGCCGGACGAGGCGGCGGCCGAGCGGGCGCGAGCGCACGACGCGCAGCTTACCAAGCCGGCCGGTGCCCTCGGCCGGCTGGAAACGCTCGCCACCTGGGCAGCGGCGTGGCAAGGGCGCCATCCGCCGCGCGCAGAGCGCATCCAGGTCGTCGTCTTCGCCGGCAATCATGGGGTCGCGGCGCGCGGAGTCTCCGCCTATCCCCCGGCGGTCACGGCGCAGATGGTGGCCAACTTCGAGGCGGGCGGTGCCGCGATCAACCAGCTCTGCGCCGTGCTGGGCGCCGAACTGACGGTAGTGCCGCTCGATCTCGACACGCCCACCGAGGACATGACGCAAGCGCCGGCGCTCGGCGAGGCAGACTGCGTCGCCGCGCTGGAGGCGGGGATGGCCGCGGTCAACGGGGGCGCGGACCTGCTCTGCCTCGGCGAGATGGGGATCGGCAACACCACTGCCGCAGCCGCGCTCGCGGCGGCGCTTTTTGGCGGCGACGGTGCGTCCTGGGTAGGGCCGGGGACCGGTGTCGATGCCGACGGGCTCGCGCGCAAGGCCGCCGTGGTCGATGCGGCGCTCGCACGGCACGCTGAAGCACGCCGCGATCCGCTGGCCGCGCTCGGCCGCGTCGGCGGGCGGGAGCTTGCGGCGATCGCGGGCGCGGTCGTCCAGGCCCGGCACCGCCGCGTGCCCGTGCTGCTCGACGGCTTCGCCTGCACCGCCGCGGCAGCGGTCGTCGCCAAGCTGCGGGACGGCGGACTCGACCACGTGCAGGTGGCCCACCGCTCGGCCGAGCCTGGGCATCAGCGTTTGCTGGTGTCTCTGGAGATTGAGCCGCTGCTCGATCTCCGCTTGCGCCTCGGCGAAGCCTCGGGCGCCGCGCTCGCCGCCGCGCTCGTCCACATGGCAGTCGCGACCCACAACGGCATGGCGACCTTCGAGTCAGCCGGAGTCAGCGGCCCGGCGGATTGAGTCTTTATTCTCCGATTTGATGCAGCAGGCCGCGGATGCGAGCGCTGCGCAGAAAGGCGAGAAACGTGGCGATGCCCGCCGCCATCCAGCCGATGTTGAGTGTGGTCGCGCGCATCATGTGATCGCCGCTGAAGACGCCGTCCACCAGCAGCGCGCGCATGCCCTCGAAAACATGGGCGGAGGGCAGGATGGCGGCCACCGGCTCAAGCCAGTCCGGCAAGATCGAGAGCGGATAGTAGACGCAACTGAACGGTGCCAGCGCGAAGATCAGGAACCAGGCGAGGCTCTCCGCGCCCAGACCGAAGCGCAGTACCAGGCCGCACACGAAGAAGCCGACGGCCCAGCCCATCACGATCAGGTTGACGAAGAAGCCGATCAGCGCGAAGCCCAGATCGAAGATGGAGAACGCGTAGAGCAGGAAGGCGAAGCCCACCGCCCCCGTCATCCCGATCAGCGTCCGGATCAGGCTGATCAGCATCAGCGCGCAAATCAGCTCCCACGGCCTGAGCGGGCTCGCGAAGAGGTGGCCGAGATTGCGTGCCCACATCTCCTCCATGAACACAAGGGACAGGCCAATCTGGCCGCGGAACATCACGTCCCACAGAATCACGCCGGCGAGCAGGACCCCGGCCGCCTGCGCCAACCACGTGCTGTTGGTGACGAGGAACATGGTGACGAGGCCCCAGATGATCATCTGCACCGTGGGCCAGTACATGAGCTCGGCGATACGCGGCCAGGAGCGCCGCAGCAGGTAGGTGTGGCGCAGCACCAGCGCGCCGATCCGCTGCGCAGAACCGCTCCAGGGCAGGGCCCGTGCTGCGCCTTCGCCGATCACTGCGCCGCCTCGTCGATGCCGGCGGTGCCCCGCACGATTTCGAGGAAGACCTCCTCCAGCGTGCTGCGGCCGTGGCGTTCGATCATGGCTTCGGGCGGGCCGCTCTCGACGATGCGGCCGCCCGCCATCACGAACACGTCGTCGCAGAGCCGCTCGACCTCGGCCATGTTGTGGGAGGCGAGCAGGATGGTGGCGCCGGTCTCAGTGCGATAGCGCTCGATCACGCCCCGCACCCAATCGGCCGTGTCGGGGTCGAGCGAGGCCGAAGGCTCGTCTAGCAGCAGCAGCTCGGGATCGTTGAGCAGCGCCTTGGCGAGCGCGACGCGCGTGCGCTGGCCAGCCGAGAGCTTGCCCGTGGGCCGTTTGAGGAATTTGCCCAGGTCGAGGGTCTCGGCCATCCGCTCGATCCGCCGGCGCGCGTCATTCAGGCCGTAGAGCCGGGCGTAGACGGTCAGGTTCTCGCGCACTGTGAGCCGGTGCGGCAGGTCGGTATAGGGCGAGGAGAAGTTCATGCGCGGCAGCAGCGCGTAGCGCTCGGCCGCCAGGTCCCTGCCGAAAATGCGCACCGAGCCCGTGCTCGGCAGCAGCAGGCCCAGGATCATCGCCAGAGTGGTGGTCTTGCCGGCACCGTTGGCGCCGAGCAGGGCTGCGGTCGTTCCACGCCCGACCGCGAAGCTCACCGTGTCGACGGCGGTGACCTTGCCGAACCGCTTGGTGAGGGCCTCGACCTCGAGGACGGGGCCGCTCATTGCGGCCCCCGATGACGGTTGGGTCGCGCTCCGCTCAGAACGGGGTCGGATCGGCGAAGCGGCGCAGGACGTTCTCGGTCATGCGCGAGACGTTGTTGTCGTGGTCGTTGTGGGCGAGGCTGCCGCACCAGGAGATCGAGCTGGTGGAGAACACGGCGCCGCCGTTCGGGGTCTCGTAGAACACGATGTCCGCGCGGACCAGCGGGTCCTGGGTGCCGTCGCAGTTGGGCCGGTTCACGTCGAGCTCCTCGCAGACCACGAGGTAGAGATCGGTGTGGCCTTCGGAGCTCGCCAGCACGTAGGTGTTGGGCGGTGTGCCCAGCAGCGGGTCGGCCCGGTCGAGCTCCAGGCCCGCCGCGCCGCCGCCGATCAGCCCGAAGTCACCGATCCTCTCGTCCTTGCCGATTCCATCGAAGATCCAGGCGACCTCCTTCTTGAAGCTGTCCGGCTGGCGCACGTAGTAGGACGAGATGTCGAAGCCCTGAGCGCTGAAGCCGGTGCCGGCGATGACCTGCGGCGGCCGGCCGTTACGGCGCCAGAGGCCGCCGTACTCGCCGGTGAAGCTGTGATAGTACTCGCCGGGGCGAGCGATCCAGGTGCGGATGCCGTCCTCGGCGCGGCGCACCTCGATGCAGCCCGGCACCTCGGTGTGGTAGGCGATGCGCCAGTACCAGCCGTTGGCGCCCATGTACATGAGCCGCCCGCCGCGCTGCTGGTAGGCGTGCATCGCATCCCACATCGCCTTGGAGTGGTATTCGGGGTGCGAGCCGGTGAGGACCACATTGTAGTCCTGGATCGCCGAGAGGCCCTCGTAGTGCAGGTCCTCGTCGGTGACGACGTCGTACTCGAAGCCCTTCGCCTCCAGCCACTCGGTGAGGTGCGTGTCGGCGTTGAACTGCCAGAGCGTGGACTCGGTGCCACCGATCCATTCCAGCGCCTTCGGGCGGAAGTTCAGGACCGGCCGGAGCCGCGAGGAATAGCAGATCCCGCTGCCGTCGATGTGGCTGTCGTAGAGCGAGGTGCCGTATTCCCGGTGCTTGCTGCGCTGCAGGTTCTTCTCGTTCAGCACCGTGAGCCGGCCGGTCAGAATCTGCGCTGCGCCCATGTTGGTGGACATGTTGGTGTTGGCGTAGGCCATGTAGCTCGCGGTGGGCAGCAGGAAGCAGATCTTCGCGGTCGGCGCGCCGCGCGGCGCACGCACGGCGAAGGGGATGTACTCCTCGCCGCCGCCTTCGCCCCGGAGCCTCGCGGCATAGACGCCGCTCTTCAGCCGCTTGGGGCAGGTGAGGGAGAAGTCGACCTCCCAGCGCGCGTCGTAGACGTCGTCTTCGTGGAAGTGAATCGCGCCGTACTGCTCCGGCGCGTTCTGCCAGTTCATCTCGCTGCCGTTCCAGCAATAGCCGGTGACGGCGCGGGTCGGCAGGTTCACCAGGCTGCCGTGCAAGGCGTTGGCGGAGAGATCGGTCGTCCCCGTCGTCTTGATGCCCTGGGAGAAGTCCCAGGCGCCGACGATGGAGGTGGCGAGCGCGCCGTCCGCCGGGCGGGTCTTGGCCAGCTCCATCTCAGCAGGAGTGAGCACGCGGTTGGCGATGCGCGGGCTGTCGATGCGCCCGTTGTAGAAGCCGCCGCAGACGGTGCGGCCCTTGTCGACGCGCCTGAAGTAGGCGCCCATGGTGAGCGGCGCGTCGTGCTTGCCCGGCCCGCTCAGCCCGGATTTCTTCTTCATGACGCGGGCGTGTTTGACGTTCGGGTAGTCGTTGAGCGGTTGCTGCACCAGCGTGATCTGCTTGGAGTCCGCGTCGTAGCAGGCCGCGACGAAATACCACTGGTGCGGAATCAGCGGACGGTTGGTGGCGGTGACCTCGATGTTGCCCTCGCCGTCGCCGAGGCAGAGCGCAAGCGAGCCGTCCTTCTTGGTGATGATCAGCGCCGCGCCCGCCTTGTCGCGGTCGCGCCAGTTGGAGATCAGCGCCTGGGTGCCGCGATCGGGCGTCGTCGGCCAGATGAAGGCCTGGAAGGTGAAGCTCTCCAGCCCCTGGATCGCGGGGTGGGCCGGCACCTCCATGAAGGAGCCGTCGTAGCAGACCTGTTTGCGCCCTTCGTAGGTGCCGCTCGCGCTGGTCCTGACCACCTTTTCCTTCACGCCCGGCCCGTCGGGGTTCTCGTCGCCGCAGATGAGGCGAACGATGTCGCACTTGTAGGAGGGGGCTTCGGAACTCACCATGAAGTTGATGGTCTCTCCCGGCGTCACGCTGACGCGGTCGGCATAGCCCGCGATTCTGGTCATGTAAGGCTCCCCCACCGCCGGACGGCGGCTCGTCGATTGTCGTGAAGGCCGCTCGCGCGGCGGCTACTCAGGTAGCGCCTTGCCGGTGTGCTGCTTCCAGCGCAGGCGAAAGACGTAGCGCTCGGCGTCGTCGATGTTGTCGAAGGTCTTGTCGAGCAGCTTGACCGGCTTGCCGCGCACGCCCGAGAGCTGGGCCAGGCGCCACTCACGGCCCGGCTTGGTGCAGACCAGACAGTGCTTGCCCTTCACGTCGGCCCCTCTCAGCGTGTTGAGCACCCGCTGCAGGTCGGGGCTGTGGTGGCCAATCGGGTTGGCCATGAACTCGTCGACGACGTAAAGGTCCTTTTCCGTGACTTGGTAGGCCATCGGTGACTCCCTGTGGCGCGGCGCCTGTGCTTCCCCTTGAGGCGGGGGGATTAGACCGAAATGCGCCGGGCGAGACAACACCTGCGTTGCCGCCGGTCAGCGTTCCGGGGCGCCCCCTTCGGCGACACGCCGCGCCACGAACGCGTCAAGCTCCTCGGCGATGGCCGGGTCGAGCGGCGGTGCCTCGTAGTCGGCGAGAAGCTGCTTCCAGATGCGCGTGGCCCGGTCCGATGTCTCGACCGCGCCGCTGTCGCGCCAGTTCTCGAAGTTGCGCCAGTCCGAGAGCATCGGCCGGTAGAAGGCGGTCTCGTACCGCGCCATCGTGTGGTCGCAGCCGAAGAAGTGGCCGCCGGGGCCGACCTCGGCGATGGCGTCGAGGCCCAACTCTTCATCGCTGGTATCCAGCGGCTTCAGGAACGCCTGCATCATCTGGACCATTTCGGCGTCCATGATGAATTTCTCGTAGGACGCGCAGAGCCCGCCTTCGATCCAGCCGAACCCGTGGATGATGTAGTTGGCCTGGGCGAGGACGACCGGCCAGATGGACATCTGCGATTCGTATGCCGCTTGAGCGTCGGCAGCGTTGGACGCCGTGGCGTTGGAAGAACGCCACGGGATGCCGTAACGCCGCGCCAGCTGGCCTGTGGCGATGGTCGCCTTGGCGTACTCCGGCGTTCCGAAGGCGGGCGAGCCGGACTTCATGTCGACGTTCGAGGTGAAGCTGCCGTAGACGGCCGGCGCACCGGGATTGACGCACTGGGAGAAGACGATCCCGGCGAGCGCTTCGGCGTTCTGGAGCACGAGCGCGCCTGCGACGTTGATCGGCGCCATGGCGCCCGACAGAGTGAACGGGGTGTAGACCACCGGCTGGTTCAGCTCCGCCATCACGATCGCACCTTCCAGGAGACCGCCGTCGTAGATCAGCGGCGAGTTGGAATTGACGACGGTGTGGATCGAAGGCTGGTGCATTAGGTCATCGTGACCAATGCCGCGCGCGATGCGCGCGATCTCGATCGCATCCGCCATCCTCTCCCGGCCGATCGCATAGCCGAAGACGGGCTTGTCGGTGAGCGTGACCGACGCGGTCACTGCGTGGAGATGCCGTGTGCGGACCGGCAGGTCGACCGGCTCCACGGGGTAGCCCGCCAGCGCATGCACCGCGTTGAGCGCGTGACAGAGCCGGATGAGATTCTGGTAGTCCTCGAAATTGCCGGTAACCCGGCCGCGCTCCCGATCCGACACATTGGGTGCCGAGCCGACGCTGCCCCAGATGGCATCGTTGCCGCCGAACTCGAGATCGCGATGGCTGGAGCGGCCGTGCAGGGTGAACCTGCGCGGCACCGTCTCGAGCTTCTCCTCGACGAAGGCGGGATCGAAGTGGACCCGCCTGCCGTCCTCGCCGACCGTCGCGCCGGCGTCGCGCAGGATTTCCACCGCACGCGGTAGCTGGAACTCCATGCCGTTGTCGCGGAGAACCCGCAGGGAGGCATGATGAAGGGCCTCGACTTGATCATCGGAAAGCACCCTCATCGGGGCATAGGGATTGGGGACCTGCCCAAAGGGCAATTGCTCGACAGCGTTTCGGTTTGCAACCCGCCTGCCGCGGCTCCTGGCTCGAGCCATCCCTATCGTCCCTCGACTATCCCGCGCAGACCATGCCTGTAGTGAGAAACGCGGTCCAGAACTATTCGCCGCGCTCCAGCCGACGCCGCCGCTGGACGATCAGGA
Organism: Alphaproteobacteria bacterium; assembly: GCA_022826345.1. The sequence continues at coordinate 3,028 of JAJDVB010000114.1, read as the reverse complement.
ACATGTAGCCGCCGAACAGAATGACGATGGCGCCGAAGACCGAGAGCGCGCCCATGGTCGGGATCATTGGCGTGTAGCCGGAGCCCATCTTGGTGTAGAGCCACTCGGTCACCGTGCTGTCCGCGCCGGTGGTGAAGGTCGAGAGCGGGAAGTTGCCCCAGGAGAGCAGGAAGGCGAAGAGCGCGCCGGAGAAGAGGCCGGGCGCGAGCGCCGGTAACGTGATCTCGCGGAAGGCCTGCCAGCGGCTCGCACCGAGGTCGTAGGCAGCCTCCTCCTGCGCGGCGTCGAAGCCATAGACCTGGATCGAGATCACCAGCGTCACGATCGGCACGATCCAGACCAGATGCGCAAAGACCGCCGCCTCCCAGCTCGGCAGCACGCCGACATAGGTGAACCAGAGCAGGAGCGCGAGCCCGAGCACGGCTTGGGGGAAGAAGATCGGCAGCATGATGAGGCGCTGGTAGAACTGGCGCCCGCGCCAATTGTAGCGGGCGAACGCCAAAGCACCGAAGAAGCCGAGAACGACCGCGATCAGCGCAACGCAGCCCGCGACATAGAAGGAGGTGAGGTGCAGATCCGTGGTCAGGTTGGCGCCGAGGGTCTGGTCGTACCACTTGTCGCTCCACGCCTTCACGGGGAAGCGGAAGTAGCGGGACTTACCGAACGAGCTCGTGATGACCGAGAAGATCGGGATGTAGAGGAAGAGCGCGATCACGCCGGTCCAGACCGCGATCAGGCTTATGACCCAGCGCTTGCTTTCCATTTCAGCGCCTGCCGCCGCGTCTCATCGTCGGCCGAGCAGCCGGTCGAGGTCGAGCCGGCGCATTACCAGCACCACGAGGATGCCGGTGACCACGATGGCCAGCACCGAGATCGCAGAGCCCAGCGGCCAGTTCTGGGCGTAGGTGAACTCGTGCTGAATGTCCTGTGCGATCACCGGCGTGTTCTGGCCGCCCAGTAGCTTGGCCTCCGAGATCGCCCCCACCGCCAGCACGAAGGTCAGCAGCGCGCCGATCAGGATGCCCGGCATGGCGATGGGCAGTTCCACCTCGCGGAAAATCTGAAAGCGGCTCGCGCCGAGATCGCGCGAGGCCTCGACCTGGTCGCGCGGCACCATGGAAAGCCCGAGCACGATGGGGAAGAGGGTAAAGGGCAGATAGACGTAGATCATGCCCATCAGGATGGTGCCAGGCTCGTAGAGCAGCGTGCCGGTGTCGATGCCGAAGGCGGTCTTGAGGCCGCCCGCCAGGATGCCGCCGCCCTTGATCAGGAAGAGGTACCAGCCGAAGAGCCGCACGTTCTCGGAAACGAAGAGGGGGATGACGAGCACCAGCATGACCGGCGCGGCCCAGCGGCCGAACAGCTTGGAGAGGCCGTAGGCGATCGGGTAACCGATCATCAGGTTGCACGCGACGGTGAGCCCGGCCAATGCGAACGACCAGATGAAGGAGATGTAGTAGCTCTCCGTGAAGATGTGCTCGTAGTTCTCGGTGGTGAAGCCGGCGCCGAGGTCGAAGGTACGCTCAGGGGTGAAGCTGAAGGCCAGCACGATCACCAGCGGGCCCACGAAGCCGATCAGGAAGAAGATCAGAACGGGCGTGGCATTCAGCACGCCCGGCGAGCGCAACCAGCCGAGCAGAAGCGACCCGACCCCTGGCTGCCGGATGATGGGTGCGGGCGCCGCTGCCTGGTCGGTCATCAGTCGGTCACGAGCACGCTGTCTTTGGCGTCCCAGCCGATCAGGACATCGTCGTTGAGCGTCCCCTGGTAGGCCTGCTCGCGGAGCTTCTCGACGACGAACATCGAGCCACCGGCGCTCACGTGGTACTGCACCCTGGAGCCCAGCGCATACTCGTTGAAGAGCGATCCCTCAAGATGGTTCTCCGCCTCCGAGGGATCGTTGAGGAAGCGCATGGATTCGGGCCGGATCACAAGATAGCCGTGGGAGAAGCCGTCCGGCCGGGCCGGGCTGGTGAAGCGGCGCTCGAAGGCGGGGCAGTCTATGCCGCCGTCGGCATCGGCGCGCACCGCGAGCGTATTCACCTCGCCCATGAACTCGGAGACGAACTTGTTGCGGGGGCGGAGATAGATCTCGTTGGGCGAGCCGATCTGGATCAGGCGCCCCTCCTGCATGATTCCGATGCGGTCGCTCATCACCATCGCTTCTTCAAGGCTGTGGGTGATGTAGACGAAGGTCTTGCCGGTGGTGCGGTGCAGGTCCTTGAGCTCGACCTCGAGCAGCTTGCGCAACCGGTAGTCGATGGCCGACAGCGGCTCGTCGAAGAACAGGATGTCGGGATCGGAGGCGAGGGCACGGGCGAGCGCCACGCGCTGGCGCTCACCGCCCGAGCACTTGGTCACGGACTTGTCGTAGTAGTCCTCGGGCAGCTGGACTACGTTCATGAGCGAGAGACCCCGCTCGCGCCGGGCGCGCCGGCTCTCGCCCCGCATCTTCAGCGAGAACTCGATGTTCTGGCCGACCGTCTTGTGATTGAAGAGTGCCAGCGACTGGAAGACCATGCAGGTCGGCCGCCGGTTGGCGGGCACTTGGTTGACCCGCTCGTCACGCAGATAGATGTCGCCCGCGGTCGGCTTCTCCAGACCGCCCAGCATGCGGAGCAGCGTGGTCTTGCCGCTCCCCGAGGGGCCCACGATGGTGAAGAACTCACCCTCCTGGATGTCGAGGGTGACGTCGTTCACGGCGACCAGTCGGCCGAACTGCTTGGTCAGGTTGACCATGCGCAGGATGGGCGCGGCATCCACCATGGTACTCGTCTCGTTCCTCTCTCCGCAAATGCGGCGCCCGGCCGGGTTCGGCCGGGCGTGCGATCAGAGCGGGGGCACGCGGCTTTAGCCGCCGCGCGCCCCCGCCGCAGCCGGCCGGGTCTACGACTTCTCGCGCCGCGCCGCCGTGTAGATGTCGTAGAGCCGGTTGTAGTCCGGCACCACGTCGTACTCGACGGAGTGCGAGATGCGGTAGTCGAACTCGTCCCACTGGAAGGAGTCGAGCTCTTCCGCCGTGAACTTG
>JAJDVB010000155.1 GCA_022826345.1 Alphaproteobacteria bacterium | reverse complement strand
TGCGCCTCAACATCATGCACCGCCGATGCATCCTCAACATCAAGGACCCGCCCAAAACCCCGCCAAACGATGACAGGCAAATCGAACTCCAACTTACCTCTGCCTAAACCGGACAGCAGTGGGACAAGCCCGGCCATGACGTGGGAGGGGGCATTTCGTCAATTCAGTCAAACTTCTCGATCAGGACACCAGAGGAAGCGCTCCTCTCAGACCGGGCGGATGAGGGTGCCGGTGCCGGGGGCGCCGGTGACCGCACCGGCGGCGTAGACCGGCGTGCCCCTCACATACGTGCTCGTCACCCGCGCACCGAAGGTCATGCCGTCGTAGGGGCTCCACTTGACTTGGGACGCCATGCCGGCGGCATCGAAGGTCCAGGGGCCGGGGGCGACGATGGCGAAGTCCGCATCGGCGCCTGGCGTGAGCGCGCCCTTGCGCGGATAGAGGCCGAAGTGCCGCGCCGGCCGTTCCGAGAGCAGCGCCGCCACCCGGCTCGGCGCGAGGCCCCGCTCGGTCACCATGCCCGTGTAGAGGGCGGCGAACAGCGTCTCCAGCCCCGGCACGCCCGAGCCGTTCTCCGAGAACGCGGGGCTCGACTTGCGCGAGAGCGGCCAGGCGACGTGATCCGACGAGACGAAGTCCACCTCGTCGGCTATCACCTTCTCCCACAGCGCCTCGCGCTCGTGAGCCGGGCGGATAGGCGGGTTCTGCTTGAGCTTGGCGCCCATGGTCAGCACCTGGCCTTCCTCGAACACCAGGTACTGCACGCAGGTCTCGGCGGTGGCGCTCACGCCTTCCTCGCGGTAGCGCTTCGCCTGCTCGATGCCGCGCGCGAGCGAGCTGTGCACGATGTGGCAGCGCACCCCCGTCGCCCGCGCGATCTCGAAGACCGCCGCATTGGCCACCACCTCGGCGACCGCCGGGCGGCCGGCGCCGTGGCTCTCCGGCGTGTTGCGGCGCTCGTCGAGGAAGCGCTGGGTGAGGCGGCGGACGATCGCGGCGTCCTCGTTGTGGAAGGCGACGGAGAGCCCGGTGTCGCGGATCGCCGGGAAGAGTTCGTAAAGCTCGCCCATGTCGTAGCCGGGGAAGCGCACCGGGTGATACTCGTAGGTGGAGACCTTGAAGGCGCAGACCCCGGCATCGGCAAGCTCGGCGATGCCCTCGGTGCCCGCGCCCTTCTTCGGCGCGCCGTAGAGGGCGACGTCCACCACCGCGATCCGCTTCAGGGTCTCGACCTTGGCCTCAAGCAGCTCGACCGCGTTGACCGGCAGCGGGTCGTCGAAGGGCATGTCGACGATAGTGGTGACGCCGCCGGCCGCAGCCGCCACCGAGGCATCTCCCAGACCCGCGATCCCCTCGCAGCTCCCGGCATGGACCTGCCCGTCGATGACGCCGGGGAAGATCAGCCGGCCCGAGGCATCGACCGTCTCCGCCGCCTCCGGCGCGTCGCCCGTGCCGAGCGCCCCGATGACCCCGTCGCGCACCGCGAGGAAGCCGCCCGCCAGCACCCGGTCGGGGAGGACGAGGTCGCCGCGGACCACGAGGTCGTACATGCGCTGTCTCCCTACTGCCCCGGCACGTCATAGTAGTCGCCGGCGTCCTCGGTGTAGATGTGGCGCTCGATGGCGAGCCCGGTCGCGCCGTCCAGCGTGCCCGCGGTGATCGAGACGCGGCCCTCGCCCGCGGGCTCCCAGAACAGGTTGCCGCCGCAGCGGTTGCAGAACCCGCGCCGCGCGCTCTCCGAGGAGTGGAACCACACCAGGGTCTCGTCGGATTCGATGGCGAAGCGCGCCAGCGGCACCGAGGTCATGGCCGCATGATGGCCGGAGGTCTTGCGGCACTGCCCGCAGTGGCAGGCGATGACGTGGCGCAAGGGGCCGGTCGCCCGGTATCTCACGCCGCCGCAGAGGCAGCCGCCGGTGTGAATGTCGCTCATCCCTCGCTCCTCATGCGGGCCGTCAAGCGGCGAGCCGCGTGATCGCGGCCGCCAGCACCGCAACGCCCGCGCCGAAGTCATCGAGCGTCATGGCCTCGTCCGGGTTGTGGCTGCCGTGAGCGTTACGCACGAGCACCATGGCGGCCGGAATGCCCGCGCGCTGGAAGACCGCGGCATCGTGGCCCACGGTAGCGAAGCTGCAAGTCGCTATCTCGATCGCCTCGGCGGCTTCTTCCAGCACGGCGCGAAGATCGGCGTCCAGCGGCGCCGGCGGGGCGCCGACGCACTCACCCAGGTCGAACGTGACCCGGCGGCGGGCGGCGATTTCCGCGGCGCGGGCCTCGACCTCGGCCCGGCACGCATCGAGAAAGGCCTGGCTCGTGCCGCCGAAGTTGAGGGTGAAGTCGCAGCGGCCGGGCACCTTCGTCATGGCGTGGTGCGTGCCGTCGGTGAAGAACTTGCCCACGGTGAACACGGTGTCGGGCTCGCCACTCTCTTCCCGCGCGATCCAGAACGCCTCCAGCCCTTGCACCAGCTCGGCCGCTGCCAGCACGGTGTCCTGCCGGTGATCGCGGGGTGTGGCACCGGAATGGTCGTAGCGGCCGTGGCAACGCGCGCCCGGCCAGCGCACATTGCCGCGAATGACGGTGGGTACTGCCACCTGCGCGCCTTCCGCAACGAGCACCGGCCCCTGCTCGATGTGAAGCTCCAGGAAGGCGCAGGCGTTGGCGGGCGAGAGCCGGGGTGCGGCCTCGCGGCGAAGCGCGTCCGCATCGAGGCCGAGGGCCGCCATGTGCTCCGCGAGCGAGCGCCCGGTGTCCGAACGCCGCAGCGAGTCCAGGTGATCGTGGGAGAGCGAGCCGAGCGCGAGGCGGGCGCCGATGAAGGGGATGCCGAACCACACGCTCTCCTCCGCGCGCGTGGCGATGGCCGTCACGTCGCGGCCCGGCTGCCAGCCGATGTCGCGGAACGCGGCGAGCGCCACGAGGCCGGCGACCGCGCCCGCGAGCCCGTCGTAGTGCCCGCCGGTCGGCACGGAGTCGGTGTGCGAGCCGGTGAGGACAGCAGGCGCGCGCCGGTCGCGGCCCGGCAGCGTACAATAGAGGTTGCCCGCGTGGTCGTAGGCCGCCTCCAGCCCGAGCGCGCGCGACGCGTCGGCGAGGCGGTTGGAGGCGTATTGGTCTTCCGTGCTCCAGGCCGGGCGAGTCACGCCGGCTTCCGCCGCGCTGGCCGTGCGGATCTCGTCGAAGAGCGATTCCGCCAGCGGCAACCGCGCGTCGACGGCTCCGCGTAACGCCTCCGCGTTCACGGCGCGAAGACCTCCAGGATCTCGTCGTAGTTGCGGCTGAGCGGAATCAGGATGAGCTGATCGAGCCCGGTGTCGAGCCAGCGTTGTGCGCTCGCCACGCATTCGTCCGGGGTGCCGTAGGCGATCAGGTCGCCCACCAGCGCGTCGTCGACCAGAGCCATGGCGTCCTCGATGCCGCCGGGCCTGGGCGGCCAGCCACCCATGACGCGCGAAATCTCGGCGACGCGATCCTCCGGAATCTCCCAGGCCTTGGCGAAGTGCGGCTGCTGGCCCAGGTACTGGGTCACGACGCGCTTGGCGTCGTAGAGCGCCTTGTCCCGGTCGGCGTCCATCGAGATGTTGACGAGCTGTAGCTTCTCCACGTCGGCCAGCGTGCGGCCGGCGCGGGCCGCGCCTGCAGCGATACGCTCCAGCGACCGGCGCGTGTAGGCGGGCGAGAGGATGCCGTTGATCAGCGCCCCGTCCGCGATCTCGCCGGAGAGCTCCATCATGCGGGGTCCGGTGGGGCCGATGAAAATCTTGACGGCAGGCGGGGTGCGCGGATCGCCGTGGCCGAGGTCGAGGGTGAGGTCGCGAACCGTGACAAGCTCGCCTTCATGCGTGACGCCGTCTTCGAGCGCGAGCAGCCGGCGCAGCACGCCGATGTACTCGCGCATCTGGCTGAGCGGCTTGCGGCGATCGATGCCCTGCTTCCAGGCAAGCGGGTCCCAGTAGGCGCCGAGGCCGAGGTTCATCCGCCCCGGCGCGAGGTTGTCCAGAGTGGCGAAGGTCATGGCCATGAGCGCGGGGCCGCGGGTCCAGCTGTTGACGATGCAGCTGCCGAGGCGCACCCGCTCGGTGGTGGCGGCCATGCCCCCCAGCACCGAGATGGCATCACGGGCCAGCCTGGTCTCGGTGACCCAGAGGGAATCGTAGCCGAGCGCCTCGGCCTTCGCGGCGAGCCGCAACTGCTCGCGCACCCCAGGGCGATCGAGGAAGCCGAAGCCGACCTTGCTCATGCGCGCCTCATCCCTGGCTCATCGCGGCCTGCCTGCCACACCCGTCAGCTCCGGGCCTGGACCATGGTGCAGGCGATCAACTCCTCGCCCAGCGCCTTGCACGCCTCGAGGCGGTGCAGGCCCTCCACGAGCACGTAGCGCGAGCCGTCCTGCCGCACCAGGATCGGCACCTTCAGTCCATCCTCCAGAATGCTCTCGGCGAGCGAGTCGACCGTCGCCTGCTTGAGCGTGCGGCGGCGCTTGGCCGGCACGTAGATGTCGGCGACCGCGAGGTCTTTGTTCTCCAGTAGCGGCGTCGTGTCCTCCCTGCGCCGGCGGCCTTCCCCCTGCGCGCGATGGAGCGTCCCGCCGCGCGCCGGATCGACTCTGGCAAAGCCGCGTTGGCCGCGCAATATCGACCCGCGATCGGGTTGTCAGGACGGACTGGCGCCGACAATGTGCGTACGCAGCATGATGTCGGACACGATCAAGATACGCGCCGCGGTCTGCCGGGCCTTGGACGCGCCGCTCTCCATCGAGACGCTGCGGCTCGCGCCGCCCGAGGGCAGCGAGATCCGGGTCAAGGTGCGCGCAAGCTCGATCTGCCATTCCGACATCACCTACATGGACGGCGGCTGGGGAGGGGAGGATGCGCTGCCGGCCGTGTTCGGGCACGAGCTGGCAGGCGTGGTTACCGACCTCGGCCCCGCCGCGCCGCCCGGCGACATCGGCGTTGGCGACCGGGTACTCGTCTCGCTGCTGCGCTCGTGCGGGCGCTGCGGATACTGCGAGGCCGGAAGCCCAGCCCAGTGCGTGACCGCGTTCGCCATCGATTCCGCCCCGCGTCTCGCCGATGAGCAGGGCCGGTCCGTGCGGGCCGGGCTCCGCGTCGGCGGCTTCGCCGAGAGCGTGGTTGTCGATGTGTCGCAGGTCGTGAAGCTGCCGGCGCACGTCGCGGACGATGTCGCCTGCCTGCTCTCCTGCGGCGTGCTCACCGGCTTCGGCGCGGCCGTCAACACCGCAAAGGTGCAGGTGGGCGATGCGGTCGCGGTGGTCGGCTGCGGCGGGGTCGGCCTCAACTGCATTCAGGGCGCTGCGCTCGCCGGCGCGCTGCCGCTCGTCGCCATCGACGTAAGCGACAACAAGCTGGAGCGGGCGCGGGCCTTCGGGGCGACGAACGCGATCGACGCCACGGGCGAAGACGCCGCCGAACAGGCGCTCGCGCTGACCGAGGGGCGCGGCTTCGACGTGGTGATGACGGCCGTGGGCGATGCCCGGGCCATCGAGCAGGCGCTGCCGCTGCTTGCGCCGAACAGCGCGCTGGTGGTGGTGGGCATGCCGCCCTACGACCAGCGGGTCAGCCTGAACGCCACCGACCTCGCGCACTTCGGCCAGCGAATTCTGGGCTGCAAGATGGGCGACGCCAGGCTCCGCATCGACGTGCCGAAGCTGTTCCGGCTCTACCGGAGTGGCCGGCTCAGGCTCGACGAGCTGGTCGCCTCGCGCAGGCCGCTGGACGAGATCAACGAGGCGATCGCGCTTGCGCGGCGCTCCCACGACCTGCGCCATGTCATCGTCTTTCCGGAATGACCGCGAGTGGGCCGGCCGATGAAGATTCAGAAGATCGAGACGTTCTGCACCCGCGAGGTCGGGCTCACGCGCGTTACCACCGACGACGGTGCGGAAGGTTGGGGACAGGTCTCGACCTACCACGCCGACATCTCCGCGACCGTGCTTCACCGGCAGGTGGCGCCCTGGGCGCTCGGCCAGGACATTGCGGCGCTCGATGGGTTGGGGGACCTGCTCGACCTGATCTGCGAGCGGGAGCACAAGTTTCCGGGCACCTACCTCTGCCGGGCGCTCGGCGGCCTCGACACCGCGATCTGGGACCTCCACGGCAGGCTCGAGGGCAAGAGCGTCTGCGCGCTGCTGGGCGGCACCCCGCGCCCGCTCCGCGTCTACGCCTCCAGCATGAGGCGCGACATCACGCCCGAGGCGGAGGCCGAGCGCTTTCTCAGGCTGCGCGAGCATCACGGCTACGATGCCTTCAAGTTCCGCGTGGGCGCGGAATGCGGGCGCGGGCGAGACCAGTGGCCCGGCCGCTCCGAGGCGATCGTGCGGGAGGTCCGCCGCGCGCTCGGCGACGATGTCGCGCTGCTGGTCGACGCGAACAGCTGCTACGCGCCCGAGCAAGCGATCGCGCTCGGCGACGTCCTGGAGGAGAACGGGGTCTGCCACTTCGAGGAGCCCTGCCCCTACTGGAAGCCGGACTGGACGCGCCAGGTGACGGAGGCGCTCGACCTGGATGTGACTGGCGGCGAGCAGGACAACAACCTCACCCTTTGGCAGTTCCTGATCGAGAGCCGGACGATGGACGTGGCCCAGCCCGATGTCTGCTACGTGGGCGGCGTCGAGCGCTTCCTCCGCGTCGTGCGCATGGCCGAGGCGGCCGGCATGCCGGTCACGCCGCATTCCGCGAACCTGTCCCTGGTCACGATCTTCACCCTGCACCTGATGGGCGCGCTGGAGAACGCGGGGCCCTACGTCGAGTTCTCCATCGAGGAGGGCGACTTCTACCCCTGGCAGTACGACGGCATCTACGACGAGATGCCGGTCGCGAAGGACGGCAAGGTCGAGATCCCGGGCGGCCCCGGTTGGGGGATTACGGTCCGCTCAGAGTGGCTGGAGAACGCTGCCCACGAGGTCAGCGAACTCTGAACTCCAGCTCTCTGTTTCTGACGCGCACCTCCGTTTGAACGCCACCACTTCTCGTCATGGCCGGATTTATTCCGGCCATCCACGCCTTCACACAACACTCCTGCGGGCCCGCCGAAAAAGATGGATGCGCGGATCAAGTCCGCGCATGACGATGTGTGTTGTTGAGTGGCCTCGAGCGCGCGCGCAGCGACTCATCCGGATGCGAACACCAGGAACAGCGCGCTACGCCTTCACCGCGGGGCCGATGGTGTTGCGCACCATCTCGTGGAAGTGAAACAGCCCGTTCTCGTGGCGCGGGCTCAGCGGCCCCCGCTCGTACACGCTCCGCTGCGAAGTCGGACCGGTAGCCGTCGCCCGGCTCGCGGGCCACGTTGATGATGATGCCAGCCGCGGCTGTGGCAAGCCGTGGACGGGTGCCGGCAGGCGGGGCATGATGGGCGGGGACTGAGGGGGCGCCCGTGCCCCGGGGAGGCGAGGATGACTGCGACCGTAATTCGGAACGGGCGGATCGTAACCGCGGTGGACGACTACAAGGCCGACATCCTGATGGAGGACGGCCGCGTCCGCATGATCGGCACGGACTTGCCCGTCGGCGACGGAGTTGCCGAGCACGATGCGGAGGGCTTGCTCGTGCTGCCGGGCGGCGTCGACGTGCACACGCACCTCGACTGGGATTTCGGACCGGCGCGCACGGCGGACACCTTCTACACCGGTTCCCAGGCCGGGGCCTTCGGCGGCACCACCACGATCGTGGACTTTGCCGCCCAGGTGAAGGGGACCAGCCCGCTGGCCGGCCTCGCCGACTGGCACGAGCGCGCCTCGGTCGCCGCGGTCGATGTCGGCGCGCACATGATCATGACCGACGTGAACGACCAGACCCTCATCGACATGAAGAGCCTGATTCACGACGAAGGCGTGACCACCTTCAAGCTCTTCACCGCCTATCCCGACGTGCTGATGATCGACGACGGCCAGATCTTCAAGACCATGCGCCAGGTCGGCGCCCACGGCGGCATGGTGCAGATCCATGCCGAGAACGGGCATGTCATCGACGTGCTCGTGCAGGAAGCGCTCGAGGCCGGCAACACCAGCCCCAAGTGGCATATGCTGACCCGCCCGACGCTGATGGAGGGCGAGGCCACCCACAGGGTCATCCGCATCGCCGAGCTCGCCGAGGCGCCGGTCTATATCGTGCACCTCTCGGCGGGCGAGGCGCTCGACGCCGTGACGGAGGCGCGCGATCGCGGCCTCCCGGTCCATGCCGAGACCTGCCCGCACTATCTCTTCCTCACGGACGAGGAATACGACCGGCCGGGCTTCGAGGCCGCCAAGTTCGTGATGACGCCGCCGCTCCGGGGCGCCCAGCATCAGCACGCGCTCTGGCGCGGGCTCAAGACCGACGACCTCCAGGTCATCGCCACCGACCATTGCCCGTTCTGCTTCAGCGAGAACGTACTGGGCCTGCGGCTTTCCAAGGAACTCGGCCGCGACGACTTCAGCAAGATCCCCAACGGTGCGCCTGGCCTGGAGACCCGCATGCCGCTCGTCTACGACGGCGGCGTGCGCCGCAACGGCATGTCGCTCAACCGCTATGTCGAGCTGACGGCGACGGCGCCGGCGAAGCTCTTCGGCCTGTTCCCGCGCAAGGGCACGATCGCGGTCGGCTCCGATGCCGACATCGTGCTGTTCGACCCGGAGGAGACCTGGACCATCCGCGCCGCCGAGCATCACAGCCGGGTCGAGTACTCGCTCTTCGAGGGCCGCGAGGTCACCGGCCGGGTGAGCAAGGTGTTTCTACGTGGCGAGCTGATCGTCGATGGTCGCGAATGGCTCGGCCGCGAGGGCGGCGGGCAGTTCCTCAAGCGCGGCGAGGCCGGGAAGGCGAAATAGGGGCTCTTTCGATATCCCTCAGGCGCCGGGCGCTCGCTCCGCTCGCTTGGCTACGCGCCATTCGGCGCGCGGCGCGGTCGCGCCGTCCGGGCCTGCGGCCCGGCGTTCTCGCGTTATTCGTCTCGTTGGCTGCCGCTCTGAGGCCCGACCCACGCTACGGCACCAGCACCATCTTGCCGAAGACCTCGCGCTCTGCGGTGCGGCGCGCCGCTTTCTGGATGTCGGCGAGCGGGTAGACGGTATCGATCACCGGCGCGAGCCGGCCTTCCGCCATCAGCGCAAAGACCCGTGCGAGCTCGCGGCGGCCGGCGAAGTGGCTGCCGTGGATCGTCATGTGCTTGCGGAAAAGCTCGATCACGTTGAGCGGCACTTCCTCGCCCGCGTGCGCGCCGCAGGTGACGAGGCGGCCGTTGAAGCAGACCGCGTCGATGCTCTGGCGCAGCACGTCGCCGCCCACGCTCTCGATCACGAGATCGACGCCGCGGCCTTGGGTGAGCCTGAGCGCCTCGTCCCGGATGCTCTGGCGCGTGTAGTCGATGGTCTCGGCGGCGCCGAGCGCGCGCGCCTTCTCCAGCTTGGCGGCGGAGCCGGCGCTCGCGATCACCCGCGCGCCGTGCATGAGCGCGACCTGGATCGCCGACGAGCCGACCACGCTGCCGGCCGCGTTGACGAGCACTGTCTGCCCCGCCTGCACGCGGCCGAGCGCGACCGTCATGTGCCAGGCGGTGCCGAGCCCGATCATGCCGGCGGCGGCGGTCTCGAAGGGAAGCGCGTCCGGCAGCGGGATCACCGAGAGCGCATGGGAGACGCAGTACTCGGCATGCGTGCCCCACTGGCCCGCGCCGATGCGGCCGTGGGTGAAGTCGACGCCGTCGAGGCCGCTCAGCCAGGGCTCGGAGAGCGGGTCGCCTTGCGCGAAGTCGATGGCGACGCGGGTGCCGGGCGCCGGGCCGTCCACGCCGGGGCCGAGGGCCGCGATCTCGCCCACGCCTTCGCAGCCGGGCACGTGCGGCAGGGTCACCGGGATGCCGGAGATGCCTTCGCGCACGTCGTGGTCGAGGTGGTTGATCCCGCTCGCCCGGATGCGTACCAGGACCTCGCCCGGCCCCGGCTCGGGCGTGTCCACCTCCTCGTAGAGCAGGTTCTCGACGCCGCCGTGGGCGCGGATGACGACCGCCTTCACGGCGGGCGTCTATTCGGCTGCTTCGGCCGCGACCGCGCCCGAGAGCGCGGCGATGGCCTCGGCGCTGGTGATGATGTCCGCGTACTTCTGGCCCATGTCGAAGAGGTTCGCCTCGTGGGGCCCGAGCGCCCGGTCACCGACGCAATCGCTGATCACGACAGGACGGAAGCCGTGGCACATGGCGTCCAGCACGCTCGCGCGGACGCAACCGGACGTGGTGCAGCCCGCGACCATCACCGTGTCCACGCGCATCTTGGCGAAGGCCGGCGCGAGGTCGGTGCCGAAGAAGGCCGACGGCACGCGCTTGCGGATGACGATCTCGCCCGGCGCCGGCGCCAGCTCATCGACGATCTGGCTCTCCGGCGCGTCCTCGGTGAGCCCCGTGAGCGAGGGCACCTTCATACACATGATGTTCGCGTCCGCGCCGTCGTCGGCGAAGATGACGCGGGTGTGCGCGACCGGCAGGCCGCGCTCGCGGCAGAAGGCGAGCAGCCCCACGGTCGCGTCGATCGCCTCCTGGATGTTGCCGCCGCCGAACTTCGCCGGGTCGGTGAAGCCGTTGACGAAATCGACGATCAGCAGCGCCGCCTTATCGCCGAAGCCGAGCCGGTTCCCGAAATTCTGGGTCTTGTAGATGTCGATGTCCGAAGCCATGCCGCACCCCCGCCTCCGTTAGTCATTGGAGAACAGACGGAACCCCGCCACGTGTCAAGCGCCGCCGCCGTCGCTCTCGACCGTGACGGCGGCCAGCTTGCCGGTCCCCACATGGAACTCGGCGCGCCCGCTGGTCTCCCGCGCGCGCCCCTCGGCATCTTCGAACCTGAGCGTGAAGCGGCAGGTGGACCGCTGCGCGGCCTCGTCCACGTCGTGGTTCGACAGCTCATGCCGGATCGAGGGATAGTCCGAGAGCATCCTCTCGAAATACTGCTTGATCTCGCCGTCCCGGCCTCGGTGGCTCCGGCCGTTCACCGTGAGCACCGCGTCGTGGGCGAAGCAGTCGAGCACCGTGCCGAGGTGCCGGAAGTCGATATTGCTGTAGTAGCTGTGCTCGACCAGATTGACGATCTGGGCGCGCCTGAGCATCACCACCGGCGCCTCCTCTCGCTCTCGGGCTCATCGTAGCCGGCACCATCGGCCGTTCGAAAGGCCGGCATCGTCGGCTCGGCTCACTGGTCAAACCGGTGCGGAGGCCATAGTCTGAGCGGAGAGGAGCGAGCGCCATGCATGCATTCAACTATCATCGTGCGACATCGGTGGAAGACGCGGTTGCCGCCTTCAATGGCGCGGACGACGGCGCCTATCTCTCGGGCGGCCACACGCTGCTGCCGACGATGAAGCAGCGGCTGGCGGCGCCGTCCGACCTGATCGACCTCGCGGGGCTCACGGCTCTCAACGGCATCTCCGTGGATGACGAGGTGGTCGAAATCGGCGCGCTGACGCCTCATGCGACCGTCGCGGCGTCTGCCGAGGTGCAGGGGGCGATCCCGGCGCTCGCCGCGCTCGCCGGCAAGATCGGCGACCCGCAGGTGCGCAACAAGGGCACCATCGGCGGCTCCATCGCCAACAACGACCCGGCGGCGGACTATCCGGCCGCCCTGGTCGGGCTCGACGCCACCGTGGTGACCGAGCGGCGCACCATCGCGGCTGACGACTTCTTCACCGGCCTATTCGAGACCGCGTTGGAGGAGGGGGAGCTCGTGACCGCGGTGCGCTTCCCGCGGCCTGGCAAGGCCGGTTACGCGAAGTTCCCGAACCCCGCGTCGCGCTACGCCATCGTCGGCGTGATGGCGGCGGAGACGGCGTCGGGCGTGCGCATCGCGGTGACCGGCGCGGGCCCCTGCGTGTTCCGCGCCAGCGCCATGGAGGCTGCGCTGAGCGGCGGGCTGGACCCCGAGGCGACGCTGCCGGCGCTCTCCGACGAGGGGCTTAACTCCGACATCCACGCGAGCGCCGAATACCGCGCCCACCTGGTGGGCGTCATGGCCCGGCGCGCGATGGCTGCCGCTCAGTGACCGGAACCTGCGTCACGACAAGTTGAAGCATTGCGATTGGCGCGGCGCCCCGGCAGAGCCGACATTCCAGCCGTCACTGGACGGAGGATGCCCCAATGCGCTCCCTTGCACTCTCAGCACTGACCCTTCCCGCTCTCGCGCTCGTCGGCGCGCTTGCTCTCAACCCTGCAATGGCGCGCGAGGCGCCGTCGGGCTGGTTGTTCGAGTGGGGGGAGACGGACTTCTCCAAGTCCTCGATCTCGTTCGACGAGATCATGTCCGGCGGGCCGCCCAAGGACGGCATCCCTTCGATCGACGATCCGGTCTTCGTGGCCGCCGGCGAAATCGAGGACCTGGCGGACACCGAACCCGTCATGAGCTTCTTCGTCGGCGACGACCAGCGCGCCTACCCGCTGCAAATCCTCATCTGGCACGAGATCGTCAACGACACGGTGGGCGGCATCCCGATTGCGGTCACGTTCTGCCCGCTCTGCAACTCGGCCGTCGTGTACGACCGGCGCGTCGGCGATGCGGTGCTGGATTTCGGCACCACCGGCAAGCTCCGCAACTCCGACCTCGTGATGTACGACCGCCAGACCGAGAGCTGGTGGCAGCAGTTCACCGGCGAAGGCATCGTCGGCGTCCACACCGGAACCAAGCTCAAGCGGCTGCCGGCGCGGGTCGAATCCTTCGGCCTCTTCAGGGAGCGCGCAGGCGCCGAGGCCAGGGTTCTGGTGCCGAGCCGCGCGGGCGCCCGTGCCTACGGCATGAACCCCTACGCCAGCTACGATTCCTCCTCGCGTCCCTTCCTCTACAACGGCGAGCTGCCGGAGGGAATCGAGCCGCTCGCGCGCGTGGTGGTGGTGGAGGGCGAAGCGTGGAGCCTCGAGCTCATCCGCGACGCCGGCCGCTACGAGCAGGGCGACCTGGTCATCACCTGGGAGGCGGGCCAGAACTCCGCGCTCGACAGCCGCAGGATCGCGAAGGGCAAGGACGTCGGCAACGTGGTCGTGCAGCGCGCGGGCGATGACGGCCTGGAGGACGTGCCCTACGACATCGCCTTCGCCTTCGCCTTCCACGCCTTCCACCCGGAGGCGCCGATCCACACGGGCACAGAGTAAGCCCGGCTTACTCGGTTCCCTCGGGCGCCGGGCGCTGGTTTAACCATTTCCCTCAATCGCCGGGCGCTCGCTCCGCAAGAAATGCCCGTTAGGAGACTGACTTTGCGTAATATTTCGTGTTTGCGGTAGTTTGTATCCCACGTTTCCTCCCTCATTGCGGATCGTATGGCAGGGTGCTTCGAGCAGCGCTCAAGCCTTGCATCGCCCCATGCCGCGGCCCTAACGTAAGCGCTCTATCCGGCCGTGGAGTTCACCGTCGGCTATTGCGTTCGGCGCGCGAGAACGGCGCGTTTCTGCGCATTTCGGATGGATGACACTTCCCATCGTGTGGATCGGCACGGTCTCTCGGAACGTGTGTGGACGCCCCGTTTGACGCAAGCATTTTCTTCGGTCGGCTCAGCGCATGCGGTCAGGTGCTGTCGTATGTGTCCGGCCTCTCAATGCGGCACGTCACACACCGCGGGCCCACATGGAGATGCGCGGACCGGGTCCATATCGCTTACGCGAGCTCGAAAGCTCTGCATCCGGAAGCTGGTTTTCCCGATCCCGTCTCGATTGACCGTTTGCCCTTGACTTTCCTCAGACCTGCCAGCGTCCCCGACAGCTACCCGCTTTGCCGCCTCTCAAGCGGCTGCGGGAGCCCGGTAACTCTCCTTCTTCGTCATCAGCGCCTACACGATGCGCGCCATCCGGTTGGCCAGCGCCACTGCGACCAGCATGCGCGGCTTGCGCATCAGCATCCTGGCGAGCGACGGGTCGCTCGTCCGGCCCCGCCGGACTGCCCAGCGGACGACTGCCATTGCCCCCGTGATCAAGAGCCGTCTCAGGTCCCGCTGGCCCATCTTCGATATCTTGACCAGCCGCGGCTTGCCGCCGGTCGAGTGCTGGCGCGGCACCAGGCCCAGCCAGGCGGCGAAGTCCCGGCCGCACCGGAAGCCCTCCATCGGCGGCGCGAAAGCCTGGATCGCCATCGCCGTGATCGGGCCGACCCCCGGCACGCTCATCAGGCGCCGTGCCTCCGCATCCTGCCGTGCGCTCGCCTGGATATCCTTCTCCAGGCCTTCGATCTTCGCGTTGAAGCCGGCGACCTGTTCGAACAGGAGGCTACCCAACTCGCGCACCGCGTCCGGCAGGCCCGAGTCCGGACCCTCGAGCGCCGACGCCAGGCGGTCGACATGAGCGGGACCCTGGGCCGCAACGACGCCGAACTCCGCCAGATGGCCGCGTAACGCGTTGATCGTCTGGGTGCGCTGGCGCACCAGCAGATCGCGGGTTCGGAACAGCATCACCCGACCCTGCTGCTCCGCCGTCTTGAACGCAACGAAACTCATCGTCGGACGCGACGCCGCCTCGCAGATCGCCTCGGCATCTGCGGCGTCGTTCTTCTGACGCTTGACGTAAGGCTTGGCATATTGCGGGGGAATCAGCCTCACCGCGTGGCCCAGAGCGCCAATCTCCCGCCCCCAGTAATGAGCGCTGGCGCAAGCCTCCATCACCACCGCGCAGCGCGGCTGCGAATCCAGAAACTCCAGCATCTTCCCGCGACTCAACTTCTTGCAGAATGCGACCGATCCATCGGGCCGCGCGCCGTGAAGCTGAAAGCTGTTCTTCGCGAGATCGATCCCGATCATGCTAACCTGTTCCATGGAGGCCCCTTTCCTCTCTTGGCGTTTGCGACACCGTCAACTTGGCACATTGCGATGCCGTCGGGAGGGGCGTCCACTCCATCGCTTACGTGGCGGACTGCCCCACATTGAAGCCCAATGCGGATCGTGTACGAGGGCCGGCGCGGGCGGGCAACGTCATCGATCCCGTCGTCAATCATCGAGGCCAATGGAGGCCCGATGCCCGTGAGCCCGAGCCGGGCCGCATCTGCGTAGCGCGGGGGCGGCAGGCGGGGCGTCCCGGCCGCCGCTTATGCGCGTACCACGGATTTTTACGTCGACGCGATGGATAAATTCGGCAATCACATGGTACGATAACTCCAGAGGGAAGCGATTGGCGGCGTTCCGTGGCATCTTTGGACGAGGAACTGGTCCACAGCCCGAGGTCCACAGCCCGAGTTCCGGCGCGACCGGCCGCAGAGCGCAGCCCGGAAGAGGCGAGCGCCGGTGACGGACGCGGAAGTTGGGGAGGGTTGGCCATGTTGCGAGTGTCGCGAAGCGTGTCGTGCGCCGATGTGAGTCGTAGCGACGCGGCTGAGGAAGTCCTGGACCTCATGGGAGCATGCGCCACAGTATCCGAGGATTGAATAGGCATCCGCGCGATCTGGCTAGTAGGGATAGCAAGCAATGCTGATGGTCGCCTTCACCGTTGGTCCGCTTTTGCGTTCAGCGCCAGTCTATTGATAGTCGCGCCAGTGCCCGACCTTTCGGGGCCGGGCGCAACCGTTTGGGGGAGTCGACCATGCGCATCATACTTTCAGCCGCAATTCTTTTCTGCTCGATCGCCAGTGCCCATGCGAACCAATCAGTTTGCCACTGGCAAGGCAAGTCCTATTCGCACGATGAATTGGTTGAAACGAGGACAGGAAAGTATCTCGTTTGCTGGTGCACAAGTGATGGTCTTTGCACTCTTGAGCCGGC
Organism: Alphaproteobacteria bacterium; assembly: GCA_022826345.1. The sequence continues at coordinate 10,643 of JAJDVB010000155.1, read as the reverse complement.
GAGCGACCGTCGTCTTCGCGGCGATGGAGTCGGGGGAGTAAGAGGATGAAACTGGCCACCACGAAACGACTGTTCATCTTCGCCGCCTTTGCCGTGGCATCTATGCTCGCAGCTGCGCCAGCGACTGCGAGCCAAGATGTTTGCAAATGGCTTGACAGAAAAATAGTGGAAACAATCAAAGACTATATGCAAGAAAATCATACAGATAATGTAGAAGTCGCTGTTGACAGATACAAAGATGATGATGAAAACGTTTGGGCAGTGTTCTGGACACCGCATGATGAAGAATGCTCAGGAAAAGTGTCAGTTGATGCCAATTGCGAAATATCTCTTCATGAGAAACTGATATGCATGCACACAGGTTGGACTACAAAGAAAGCGGAAGAACAAAAAGAGGAAGAAAAGGAATATGAGCACAGGATTTCGGCTCTAAAGAATGTCGTATGGGATTTTGTAAGCAAGTATTTTTCCCCTGATTGGATGCTAGTTCAAACAGTTGTTGTTGATGGACGCTACGAAGCAATATTCCCAAAGAATGCGGAGGAAGTTTGGCTTAGGTTGCCATATGTAACAGAAGGCTTTAGCGCTGATACAGGCTTTACAATTAGTAGATTGAATAACCCTTTAACAGAGCAGTGCATAATACAAATCGAAGTCATCGGTTTCCCGTGGACGCCGAGAGAATGGAATGGTCGGGACAACTTTCTTCGGATCATGAACTTTGGTAGCTATCGTATAAAGGTGAATTACACTAGTCCGGAGGGATCGAGAAGATGGAGGCAATCTGCTGGTCCTGCCTGTGACAAAATTATCATGGATTCGCCACTCAGCAATTAGCAAAGGTTGCGTTCCAAAGGACTACAGCATTGTCTGGGTGACAGGGGCTTGTTGATGGATGCTTTTAGTAGCGCCGGCGACTTAGAAGTGGGGCTGGGGCTATGACGGAGAGAAGTTTGTGGTCGGTTCTTGGGGAGGTTCCGGATCGCCGCGGCCGGGGCGGGAGTCGCTGTCTCGAATAACGCACTGTGGGGGCGTTCTTTTCTCGTGTTCCTGGCGGCCAGCCCCACATTCCGCCCAACGCGGTGGATCGGAACACGACGGACGTTGCGGGTTGGCCTCGTACCGAATTCGGGCGCTGCCACCGCGCGTGAAGCGCCGACCGTGCGAGTCCATTTCCCTGAACAATGCGAGCGCATCAGGTCGGATTGTCGACGATCACCTGAATCGGGCTCGTTCGATCATTTACGCGGGTGAGCACGTCACCGGCGTCGATCAGCGGTGGCCGATCTCTCCATGCGCGACAGGCCGTTCGGCGGCCCACTCTTCGAGGTCGGCCACCCGCCATCTCACGGCGCGCAGGCTGATCCCTATCGGCTCCGGGAAGCGCCCGGCGCGCATCTGACTGTAGATCCAGCTTCGCGAGACACCGAAGCGCTCCTCGACTTCCTCGCGGCGCAACAGCTTGCGCGCCATGCTCTCGCTCATTGCAATCGTCCTCCTGTCGCGTTCCAGCGGGGCCGCGTTCTCACCGCCGCAGTCACGGCCGCACCGTCAGCGGACAATCGATCTCGCCGTTCGTCCGCATGGCCTCGAGCTCGCAATCGACGATGGCCGGGCCGTACGTGTCCCAGATCACTCGGCGATCTTTGCCGCGACGTAGCGCGCGAAAAGCCATGTTTCGCCGCCTGCCGGCGCAACGCCAGCACGCTTCTCCGCCGCGGTATCATCCGCCCCGGCATCGGGTGCCGGCGGGGCCGGGCCGTCGCCGCAAGGCGCACTGCCGGCGCACGCGGCTTCGTCCACTATAGGATCGTCGCTGCGGGTTTCTCACCACCGACATGGTCAAGCGCGTCGTCTCATATTATGTGAATATATCAATAGGTTGAAAGAAATCTCTAGGTTGCGCTCAAGGCCGGATCGAGCAAAATAATCACCCAGTAACCACCGCGAAGCAAACTCGGGACCGCTCCTGACCGTTGCAGTCCGTGAGTATTCGGCATTGTCGCGGCGACGGGGTTCTCTTCGATTGCGCGGCGACGGGCAAGCCTTCGGGGAGGACCGCAGCCTGGGTTCCTGCGGAGTTCTTGTTGTCCGGATTCGCGCTGCCGGTGCGACCGGTCGGACGGGTCTGGCGATGCCCGCTGCCGGGTGCGGGTGCGTGCCGATGGGTCCACTACCTAATAGATGCTGAAGGGGAAGTAGCGGGCGTTGATCCGCTCGTAGGTGCCACTCGCGAGGATGGCCTTGAGTGCGCCGTTCAGGCGGGACAGCAGGGAGGCGTCCTCGTGGCGCACCGCCATGCCGATCCCTTTGTCCAACCGGTATCCCTCGCCGACGAACTCGAAGCCGGCGCCCTCGGGACCCTGAAGCCAGGCGTATGAGCCCAGGCTGTCGCCGAGCATGGCATCCAGGCGCCCGGCGACCAGGTCCCCGTTGAGTTCTTCCAGGGTCGTATAGAGTTTGATGGTCGCAACGTCGGCCAGGTTCGCCTCGAGCCAGTCGGAGGAGATCGTGGCGCGCGGCGCGCCGATCGTCTTGCCCGCCGCATCGGCGGGATCGAAGCCGGAACCCTTGAGCGCCACGAAGCGAACCACGTTGCTGTAATAGCGGTCCGTGAAGCTCACCAGCTCGCGCCGCTTCCCGGTGATCGACATGCTGGCGGCGATGACATCGAAGCTACCGGCGCGCAGCTCCGGGATCAGCCGCTCCCATTCCTCCACCACAATCTCGCATTCGGCGCCGAGCTCCGCGCAGAGCGCGAGCGCGATGTCCACGTCGAAGCCCGTCATTTCGCCGGCCTCGTCGGCGAAGTTGAACGGCGGATAGCCGCCGGTCGTGGCGATACGCAGCTTCTCCGCCGCGAGCGCGGGCGTCGCCGCAACAAAACCCAATACCAGAGCCGCCATGAACGCTCTCATGAGTCTTTTCTCGCCCACAACCGGCTCACGGTCAACGAGAGGTGCGGGGCCGGAAATAGGGCGGGAAGGCCCGCGTCGCTCATGTTCGGCCCGAAACGAATTCCGGCACTCGCATTGAAGAAACCGATACTATCCGGGGGCCACCGCAAGCGGAGGGGAGGCGATGGACACCGATCTGCTGATCCTCCTCGCCACGCTGCAGCGTGGACCTGCGCCGTGTTTGTTCTCAGCCGTTGGTTCGAGCGTCGCTGCAATCGCGAAGCGGGCCTTAGTGAGCCGCGAAACAGATTGCCAGGATGGGCAAGTGGTAGCGGTCGGAAAGCATGTTGGCTGTGAACCAAGGCGCCGCGACGAGGCTCGCGATGCCGGGGAGTCACAAGAGGCGAGATGACCAGATCACCGATGCAAGGCAATATCGGCAAGACTTGGCCTGGAGTGGTGATATGAACGGCTTGAGACAATTGTGGCGTCTCTGTAGCCGGATTCCGTTACCGTGGTTGTTGATAGCCGGATGGACCGTGATTCTGGTCATCGCAGCGGGAGCTGCATGGGTTTCCTGTCCGGCCTGGCTGACCGGAGGGGAATCCGCCAGCGAAACGCTTCGAAACCTCGGGTTGCTGCTTGCGGCCGCGATCGGGCTTCCGATTGCAATTTGGCGCAGCACAGTGGCGGAACGTCAAGCGGATGCGGCACGGCGTCAGTCGGATACTGCGGGGCAGATGCTGTTGAACGACCGGTTTCAGAAGGGCGCCGAAATGCTGGGCCATGCCGAAATCGAGTCGGTCCGAATCGGTGGCATATACGCTCTTTCCCGTCTCGCGAGAGAGTATCCGGAGAGTTTCCATATACCGGTCATGCAGCTCCTTTCGACGTTTGTCGTTGATCGGACCAGAGAAGAAACGCCAGAACACGTCGCGCCACCAGAAGATTCGGAAACGCCCGGAACAGAAGCACAAGGCGAACCGGATGCGAGCGATGCTGAAAAGGAAGAAGAGGCTACGGGCCAAGACAAAGCGAAACAGTTCGAATCAGCGCTGGCGGAGCGTTACGGTCCGCTCTTGGCCGCCGATTGGAAAGTCGGACCAGTTTCTGAGCCGGCAAATGATGTCGCGGCGGTCATGGGTCAGATTGCCCAGCGGAGCGAACGACAGATCGCCTTGGAGATCGAGGAGAAGTTCAGGATCAATCTCGCCGAGGCTCGCCTGCCCGGTCTTAGCTTCCACGAAGCGAATTTTTCGAACGTCGACTTCACAAAGGCGGATCTGCGCCGTTTACGGGTCTGGATGCCCGCCAGCTTCGCCAACGCCGTCCTCCCGGGCGCCGATTTTTCCGCCGCTAGACTGATCGGTGCCGACTTCCGTAATGCCGACATGAGGCGTGTAAATCTGACTGCCGCGAGATTGCTCGACGCCGACTTCAGAAATGCCGAGTTCAGCCCAATCGATCTGACGTCGCAGAATATTTGGAAGGGAGCCTGGTTCGAGGCGAAATTGGTGGGTGCTCAATTGGACGGAGCGGATCTGCGAGAAGTGGAGTTAGCCGGTGCGGACATGCGCGGAGCATCGTTGGCGGGCGCAAAGCTCGATGCTGCTTCTCTCGGTGATAACTTGAGTGGAGCGGATCTCAGGGCGGCAAGTTTGAGAGGTGCAAAGCTGAGCGGAGTGGATTTGAGCAACGCCAACCTTGCCGGTGCAGGTGCGGACCTGAATGGAGCCGAGCTGACCAATGCGAATTTGTCGGGCGCAATCCTCGGTAACGCAGATCTGACCGATGCGAATCTTGCTGATGCAGTCTTGAGCGGCACCGACTTCTGCCACGATTGGATGCTTGATCGCACCATCGCGTCCCCGGCTCGCGGCTTGACCCAACGCCAACTCGATCAGGCAAAGGCGGACCCGGCGTCTCCGCCAATTCTGGAAGGTGTCATGGACCCCGAAACGAACAAGCCGTTGGTTTGGAATGGCCAGGTTGTTTGACGAGCCTTGGATCACGAGCGCTGCGAGAAACCGAATCTTCTCTCGAAGCCGTTGTCCTGAACGACAAAGATCCCAAACCCGTCGAAGGCTATCCTGGCATGTTCGGTATTGCGGCAGTAAGAAGGTACAGTATTTCAACCTGCGAACCGATCATCCGTTCCCAGCATACTGCCTTCAAGGTCTCGCCCGAGCATATCGTTCCAGTCGTCACCGACCTAAGCCAGACGCGGACGGGACGACCTGTCCCCTCGGAACGGCGGAGTCATCGTCACCCGACAACGGGTATAAGGCTGAGATAATGCGCAATGCCTGGTTCTCCCCGGTCGTGACGTTGCATCTCGCTTGTGGTCATGGACTGTGAGGTCACGCGGGGCGAGAACGTTCGGTGTCTCCTCCAACCGCGAATATGAGCACTACTGCTGTCAGACTGCTGTCCACCATGGAGCACTTGGGAGATGCGACGTCTCGGAATCTGGAGTTCTCGTATCGCCCCGACGTGCCTGTGAGTTATGGAGAAGAGACCATCACCGAAAGCAATCTCCTGGAATTGAGACGTCGGCATTCGGATGTGGTTCACCTGCGAACTTTCTCGAAACACCGGGAAGCCAAAGTCGGCGCTGACTGGGAGTGGTACATTGTGGGCCGAAAACGCACTCTGAGAATGCGCGTGCAGGCAAAGCGTGTAACGAGCAATAACGTGTTGAGAATCCGCCATGCTATTGGCGGAACCGGAAGACAGCAGCGCGAACTTCTAATCCAGTCTGCGCTGGCGGACCGAATGAGACCCATGTACTGCATCTATTGCACGGAGTCTCAACGGAGCCTTTTCAGGCAACGCGGGCCGCTTCAGACAGGCTGCCTGCTTGCGGACGCGAGGAAACTGCCTTTGCATACCCGCAGCCTGGAATCCATCGAGCGGGCGTGTTGGCCATGGCACTATCTCTTTGAGGCTTTCCCTCCCATCATCGTGATTACCCATTTTTTCCCATGGGGGGAGTCTGAAGAAGCAGTGCAAGATGTCCCTCCTCCTCAACCGCTCATATGGGACGCTCCCGGGATTCTCGATCTCAACGAAGATACTGAGCGGGAGTACGACCGGACCGGCGTGCACGACACCACTGCGCTGGACCTTGCCATGGTAGCCGGCGATGGACCAGAGGAGCTGCCGCGGAAAGCTGGACATGGATGGGAAGAGAGACTGGACAAAGGTGGGAGACGCACGGTCGCGATAGATGTAAGGTCACTAAAGGCTGAACACAGAATTGCATCGTGACGAGGACTACCACCACGTCGGAGTGAGGCTCGTGGTGATTCCGATCACGCAGGGAAAGATCCGGTAACCGCAACTCTGCTCATTTGTCAGGCGGGGTGTCCATGTCGGCTTCGAGGCTGTCCGCGATTCTCGCGGCGGCGACCTTGACCGAGTTCCGCCCAAGGTGCGCGTAGCGCGCGGTCGTCTGGACCTGCATGTGACCGAGCAGTTTCCCGATCATCGGCAGGCTCTCCCCGAGGGTGGCCCCATCGCTCACCGGCGTGCCGTAGACCTTGGGGACGTGCGGATTCATGATCTCAGTCACACTCTTTGCCGGCGGCAGCAGCTGGTCGGCGAAGGCCTCGTGATGATCGGCAAGCTAGTCGACCACAACAAGTTCCAGATCACCGCCCGTTATGCCCGTCTCGCCGACGATCCGATCAGGTCCGCCGCCAACCGGATTTCAAGCCGAATCGCCGAGGTCGTGGGGTAACGAGCGAATCACCACAGCGGAAGGGCATTGCAAAAAGACGTCTGGACGTCTACCTTGGTCGCTTCCGAGGATGAAGATCGGATGCCCAAGCTAAAACACTCTCCCGGTACTGTACGAGACGCGATTGTCGCCTGCCTCGAATCGGCCCGGGGCGACGCAAGCGTTTCGGAAATCAGGCGGTCGGTTGAAGCAAGAATCGGGGACGTGCCCGCGTCGTCCGTACGCTCGTACCTCAGGCTCCGCCCGGACATGTTCGAGCGGACACGCCATGGCCGGTACCAGCTCACAAGAGAGCAAGACTTCGCTACGACCGTCACCCCAAGCAAATCGAGCGGAGATTTCAAACCCGTCTTGATTCGCGGCAAAGCGACCCTGTATCGAGACGATTGTTTTGACTGGCTGGAACGAAGGGAAGAGAACAGCATCCATGCGGTCATCACTGATCCTCCCTACGGCTTGGTTGAGTACACGGAAGTCGAGCAGCGCAAGCTTCGGGAAGGCAAGGGCGGGGTGTGGCGAATCCCCCCGTCCTTCGACGGCCATCGTCGATCTCCTCTACCACGTTTCACGACCCTAGGTGCGGCGGACCTTGAACACATGCGCGAATTCTTCGAGCGCTTCGGGAGGTCCATTTCCCGTGTCCTCGTCCCCGGCGCCCACGTATTCGTCGCCTCGAATCCGCTCGTATCGCACATAGTCGCCTCGGCGCTCGCAGACACCGGTCTGGAAAACCGAGGGATGATCTTCCGCCTCGTCATGACGATGCGCGGCGGCGACCGCCCGAAGAACGCTCATGAAGAGTTTTCCGATGTCACGGTGATGCCGCGTTCGATGGCCGAGCCCTGGCTCCTATTCCGCAATCCGATCGAAGGACGCGTACAGGACAACCTTCGGAATTGGGGTACCGGAGGGCTGCGAAGGAAATCGAAACGCCAACCATTCGGAGACGTGATCGAGTCCCATCCAACACGGTCGGCGGAAAAGCGGTTAGCGCCGCACCCTTCCCTGAAGCCGCAAGCGTTTCTTCGCCAATTGGTTCACGCCGCTTTGCCCCTGCAGAAAGGTGTCATCCTCGATCCCTTTGCCGGCTCCGGATCTACCTTGGCGGCGGCAAATCACCTTGATCGACACAGCATCGGCGTGGAGCGTTCGCCGGAGTATATCGAATTAGCGCTCGCTGCCATGCCGAAGCTTGAGGCTATCAGGTGTCCAGATACACCCAGCTCCGGCGCAGCTTCCGAATGCCGTATTTGTCCAGGGTAGCCGTTCGCGTTCCCAGCTCGCTTCGAGGGTTCTTCCTGAAGTCTTCGATCGTGACGTAACCGAGATAAACCTCGGTGAATTTCATGGGCGCACGGTCGGCGGCAGGTTCCGACTCGTTGTCTACCATGTAGACGAACACGCACATCCATTGCTCGCGTGCGCCGTGTGTATCGACGGCGCCGCCGGCCTTACGGGTGCTTTTGATCTCGACGCCATCGTCGCCGGCCTTTACCGCGTCGTTCGCGTATCGGCCATTCACGATGAGATCCGGGTGCCCGTTGTGATACAGGTTCTCGACCAGCACGCGTGAGTGCCGCGCCATGCTTGCCGTGATCATGTCAGAGATGAGCCCCGACATTGCTGCTGGTCTCAGCATATCGTCCAGTCGGCTCAATCCCCTGTCTACGAGGTGCCGGTTCACATCGAAAAAGAAGTCGTAGACGTCCTGCATCACAAGCCCGAAATCCTCCTGCCGAAGCATATATGGAAGATTCGCGTCCGAGTTGAATTTAGTGGGATCGGGGCTTTGTCGTACAGGCATCAACGAGAAGACCAAGTTGACCATTCAGTACCGTTCACCATTCGCGGTATTCTACCGACGCATAACAATATCGCCAATCGCGTCGAGTTGGTCGCCAAGGCGGAATGGATGTCGCACCGCGGCGCCGGCGCCAACCCCCGCTTCGTCACCACGTTGCTGGCGGCCGACAAGATCGCCGCGCAGGACCTCTACGAACGCCTCTACTGCGCCTGCGGCGACATGGAGTATCGCGTCAAGGAGTGCCAGCTCGACCAGCTTTGCGAGCAGAGCGCTGGCGCTTGGAGAGAGCCTGACCATGATCGGCAAGCTCCTCGGCCACACCCAGGTGCAGACCACGGCCCGGTACGCCCACCTAGCGCAGAACTCGATGCAGACCGCCGCGTCCCGCATCACCGAGAGCATCGGCGGGAACCTCTTGGGCGATGGCGGCGAGAGTCCCCGGCCATTACGGGCATTCAGGGGCAAGGGCGGCGTAATCGCTGGTTCTCGGCCGGCCCTCAAGCTCCCGCCGGCGGCCGACGCATTACAACTCTTCTCTCCCCAACATGTAGGGGCGACCCGCCGGCGCCCGGATGTCTGCGAGGCATCCCGTTCCGCTCTCTACGCCGGACTCCTGGCCCGCACTTCATCGAGAGGGAGAGCCTGGCCGGGAAGAGGGCGGCGGTTCGCGTCCGGCGAGAGGGCGCGGCCGCCGTCCTCATCGACCGGCCAACGGGAGGCGGCACCATGCAGATCGGCAGCGCACAGCGCGGCAACAGCGAAACCTTTCTCGTCCATATCTTCGGGCGCGGCCTCGACGACGAGCGCTACGTCGTCGAGCGCTTTCGCTCGATGGCCGACGGCGAGATCCGTCCCGTGCCCGTCGCCGCACCCGCCGTGCGGGGACGCAAGCGCAAGGCGCGGCGGACGCGGCACACCGTCACGAGCCTGAGCAACGTCAAGCAGATGCGGCCCGCGCGCGACGAGATCATCGTCTGCACGGCGGTGAACCTGGAAGATAGCGGGGTCCAATTCTGGGGGGTCCACGCCTGCGGACTCTTCGCCAGCGGCGGGCATCGCTGACGGCGATCCGGCGGGGGCGTCCGATCCGGGCGCTTCCGCCGCCATCTCTCGCTTCACTCCGTTCCAGGAGGACGACATGGCCTACCGAGACCCGGAGGCCGGGCGAGCGCACGACAGCGAACGCTTCCGGAGGCGCACCGCCGCGCGGAAGGCCGCAGGCCTGTGCCCCCGTTGCGGCAAGCGCTCGCCGGCGCCCGAGCGCAGTCTCTGCGAGCCGTGCGCCGGGAAGCGCCGCATCGCCGGGCGTGCCTGGGACGCCAAGCGGCGCGCGACCGGCAGGAAGCGCCGCAGGGATACCGAGAGGGCGCGCGCCCATGAGCGCGCCCGTTGCAGGCGGCGGACTGCGGAGCGGATCGAGGCCGGGCTCTGCACCGCCTGCGGTAAGGCCCCGCCGGAACCCGATCGCAGGCAGTGCGCCGAATGCGCCGAGAAGAAGCGCGCAGGCGACCGCCGCCGCTACGCGAAGGCCAAGGCGTCCGGCGCGCTCTACGGCGGCAAGAGCGCCGAGCTCCGCCGGCGCAACGGGCGCGCCAGGAGCAAGCGCCGTTACCACGCCCGGCGCGAGGCGGGTCTTTGCGTCCGCTGCGGCGAGCGGCCGCCCGCAGAAGGCAGCCCCTCGTGCGAGGGATGCCGTGCTTCCCGCAATGCGCACGAGCGCGCCAGGTGGGATGCCCGGCGCGCAACGGGCCTGTGTGGATCGTGCGGCGATCCCGCGCCGGATGGCGCGTCGCGCTGCCCGAGTTGCGCCGTGCTGCAGGCCGGCAGGCCGTCGCGCAGAGCCTACGCCAGGAAGATGTACGCCCGCCGCAGGGCGCGCAATCTTTGTACCGATTGCGGCCAGCCTTCGATGGGCGCGTCGCGGTGTCCGCCTTGCGCGCGCCGCTCGTATGTCCGCTCGGGGGAGCACCGCGGGCTGCCGGCTTGGCCCGCGCGCTTCACCGTGATCGAGATCGACACCGGGGAGTGCCACGGCAGCTTCGACAGCGAGGCCGAAGTGGCCGCCTGCCTGGTCTTCGCCAGGCTCACGCCAGACCAGGTGGAGATCGTTTCCGACACCTCGGCGATGACCCGCTACGCCGCCTGGGAGTGACCGGGGCGGCCCCGCTCGCGGCCGGGGCCCCACCCGCGATCGTGGCGC
>JAJDVB010000049.1 GCA_022826345.1 Alphaproteobacteria bacterium | reverse complement strand
CAGCAGATAGCGCACGACGCCTTCGAGGTCGTAGTAAGGCGGACCCCCACCGCGGGAGCGGTAGCTCTCCAGCGTGCGCGGGCTCAGGCCCAGGTATTCCGCCACCCTCTTGGTAGATATGAACTGGGTGTTCTCGTCCATCTCTTTCTCCCATGTGTCCTGCCGCATCGACCGCAACAGGCGTGACGCCGTCCCCGACCGAGGCCCTCACCCGGCTCCACCGCGCTCGCGGTGTTCGCCATCCAGGCACTCATCTTCCGGTCGGTGCCGAACATCGGCGACCGTCCCCGCCCCGGCCTGAGCACGAAGCCGGGACCGCGCATTGCCTTCTCGCCGAACCCTTGCGGCTCGACGCCGGTCTCTTCGAGGAGGGCCTCGGCCTCCTGCAGGAAGCAGGGGCCGACGGGCTCCACGTTCATGGAGGCCGGTATCGTGTCGGCAGTGCCGAGGCGCACGTCCGAGCCCCGGCCGAGGTGGCCAGGGAGGGACGCGTCGCCGGGCAGAGCACTGCCGAGGGTGGAGCGCGAGAGATGCTCGCGAGCCACCAACGCCTCGATGCTGTGCGCCTCGGTGCTGTCGAGCAGCGCCTGGCGGCTGCCTGGGGCAATGCGGTCGATGTGGAGTGATGTGCTCATGGAGAGAACATATAGGGATCAAACTCCTCCGGGCAACTGGAGAGAACCCTCCAAGCAACTGTAGAGAAACGGTTATTCGCTACATATAGACGACATAGGACGACATAAGAGGACAGGAGTACGCTGGAGTACGATCCTGTAGGCGATCAAATTTTCGTGATGTCAGCACGGCCTTTCCGAGCGCGAGGTTGCCTTGCCATAGGCCGCAGCGCCACAGGGTCGGCGGTTGGCGGGAATTCAGAAAGCGGAGGGTGCCTGCCACCGGAGACATCGCGATGCCCGCGGAACTCCTCGATGGTTATGCCAGAGAACCACCCCGAACCTCGAACCATCGCTGTGTCGGCGTGACCCCGGCGAGGCGGCCGCTTCCGATGAGCCGGTCTCGGCCAACCCGCGGTCGACATTTTCGAGATGGAAGCCAACACCGCTACCGGCTCGCACCAAGCGCCCGAATGGTGGGGAACTTCACATTTTGGGCAGCTCGATGTGGCACATGAAAGGGAACTTCGGCATCACCGTCGAGCGGCGTCGAGAGTGAGCGCGAGCTGATGCTGCCGCAGGCGCTCACCAAGCGGCTGGTGAACCCTGCACCGCCCAACGACGTCACGGAGGGGTATGCGGCCAATTGGACGATGGAGCAGTTGCACGGACCGGCCCAGCGTATGGCCGATCGCATCGAGGCGCTGAGAGAGAGTTGGGATTCCATTGGGAACCGGGCGGATGAAGACGCCCGGGCCCAGCATTTGCGGTCATACAGCCAACGGTCGGGTGATCTTCCTCAAGGTATCGGCGAAGGTCTGGCTGACCAGCGTCAGAGCCACGCCTCGGCGGGTGACCAACTCTATCTTGGTATTGAGACGGTAGGTTTCGGGCAGGAGGCTGCGCATTTGCCCGCTTTCCACCCACCGCTCGGCGTAGGAGACGGGCAGATAGCCGATGTGCCATCCGGACAGGATGAGGAACGCCACGCCCTCGATCTGGCGGGCCGCCGCGGTCGATGGCAGATCTCCGGTGAGTGGTGCGACCTGCCGCTCGGACAGATAGGCGCGGTGGACAAGATCGGCCGCCTGCAAGTCATCGCTGTCGATCCCTTCCGGAGCCCGGTCGAAGAGTGCGTGATCCTTGCCGCAGTAGAGCTCCACCGGATCGTCGTAGAGGGCCTCGTAGGCCAGGCCCGGGCGGTGCTGGTGGAACACGCCGATCCCCAGGTTGACCCTGTTCTCCAGCACGGCGCGCTCGATCTCGTCCGGCGCCAGCGTGTGGAAGTGAACATGGACCTGCCGGGCCTTCGACCTGAAAGCGCGGAGCACGTCGGCCATCGGATAGCCACTATCGGTGGCCCAGTTGTCGATCACGGCGATCGAGAGCTCGCCGATCAGCTCGCCGCGAAGCGCGCCCACTGTGGCACGGAAACTCTCCAGCGCGGTTGCGAGGTGCTGGCAGGCCTCGTACACGATCCGCCCCTTGTCCGTCAGGCGGAAGCCGGCGCGTCCCCGTTGACAGAGGCGCATGCCGAGGCGCCTTTCGAGATCGCCGATCTGGCGGCTGATGGTCGACTGGCCGACGTTCAGGGCAACCTGCGCCGGGGCGAACCCGCCGCACTCGGCGACCGTCATGAAGACCGCAAGCATGTGGAGATCGGCCTTGTGAAGACGCGGGGTCGCGGTCGCGTCCGGCGGCCTGTCGTTTTCCCTTTCCTGCATGCTAACATTTCATGAGTGATGTATTTGCCAAGTGAGAGTAGCACTATGATCGCTCCGTGGACGAGGGATCACGGGCGCGAGGCGAGGAGGCAACTGCCACGTCGATCCATTGTCGAGGCGCCCGCCGTGCATGGCTCCAACATGATGAAGCGAAGGAGGATACGATGAAGACTTTCAAGTGGCGCCGCAGCCTGTGTGCGGCCGTGTTTCTTATCGGCCTTTCGCCCGTCATCGGCAACGCGCCTGCCCAGTCGGCAGATATCGTTGTGGGCGTTCCCAATTGGCCTTCGGCGGCGGCTACCGCGAACATCCTAAAGGTGGTGCTGGAGGACAATCTAGGCCTGGAAGTGGAACTTCAGAACGGCACCAACCCCGTCATCTTCGAGGCGATGGACACCGGCAGCATGCATGTGCATCCGGAGGTCTGGCTGCCGAACCAGACCAATCTGCACGACAAGTATGTCAAGTCGAAGGGTACGGTCAGAATGAGCCCCAACGGCGTGTCCTCGTTTCAGGGCATGTGCGTGACGAAGGCAAGTGCCGACCGTACCGGCATCACTGCGATCGCCGATCTTGCCGATCCCGACATGGCGAAGAATTTCGACTCGAACGGCGACGGCCTGGGTGAAGTGTGGGTCGGAGCATCGGGCTGGGCTTCGACCAATATCGAGAAGATCCGCGCCAAGAGCTACGGCTACGACGAGACCATGGAGCTGCTGGAAATGGACGAGGCGCTGGCAATGGCCGATGTCGACGCCGCGGTCGCCAAGGATGCCAACCACGTCTTCTATTGCTACACGCCCAACCACATGTTCGCGCTGTACGATCTCGTCATCCTGGAGGAGCCTCCGTATGACGAGTCTAAGTGGGTGATCATCCAGCCGACCGACGACCCCGAATGGCTGGAAAAATCGAGCGCGCCGGTTGCGTGGGATCTGGCCTGGCTGCACGTGCACTATGCGGCATCCCTGGAGGAGTCGCATCCGGAGGCCGCGGCCCTGCTGAGCAAGATCGCGCTGACCACCGACCAGGTGTCCCACATGACCTTCGGCCTCGTGGTCGAGAAGATGAGCCCCGCCGACTATGCCGTGCAGTGGGCGCAAGACAACGCCGATCTCGTCGACTCGTGGATGAAGTAAGGCGGTTGGTCGTCGTAGCGACGCCGGTGCGCATGAAATCCGATCGTTGCTGGACGGCTCATGCGGAAGGGAACGACCTTAGCGGCCCCACTCTGAGCCGGTGCCTGAGTGAGGCTGCGTGAGATGGGCGATGCGACGGCATCGCCCATCTTTCTTTCTCCGACGGACACGCCCTCGCCATTGCCGCGCGAGCCAGCAACGGCGGTGATTGGCTCAACTTTTGTTATCTCTCGGTACACGTACCGCTTGCACGCGCTGCATGCGCCCCTTTCCCGCGCCTGTTTCCCGGTTGAGCTACACGTCTTCGCGGTAGAGCGCCTGACACAGGCAATGGACGCCGCCGCCGCCGAGCGTGAACATCGACATGTCGGGATCGAAGACTTCGAACCCCATGGCGCGCATGCGTGCGTTCAGGTCCGTCGCCCCGCTCATGGAAAGCACACGGTCGTTGCCGAGCGCCACGAGGTTCACGCCGAGGTTTCTGGCTTCCGCGTAACCGACCTCGACGAACTCGAAGCCGCGCTCGCGGAGCAGAGCCACCAGCCAGTCTTCCATGGCATCGACACACGCCACGAGCAGCTTGGGCGCCAGCGGCACCACCAGGCCGTCCATGTGCACGAACTCCCGCGAGATGGGTGCAACCACGGCTTCCCACCCCTGCTCCCGCACCCAAGCCGCCACCTGTTCGGAACCTTCGCGTTCGGACCGCTCGCCGCTGAAGCCGATCAGCACGAAGCCCGGCTCAAGGATGTTGAAGTCGCCGCCCTCGAAGTGGCCCGCGGTGGCGTAGCGCCAGATCGGAATGTCGTTGCTCTGGTAGAAGCGGATGGCGGTCACATAGTCGGCGCGCCGGCTCTTGAGCTGCATATGGCAGATAAGCGCGCCCCAGGGAGTCATTGCGCTCGAATCGCGGGCGAAGAAGTTGCGGTGCAGGACCTCGTCGGCATCCAGATAGTGGCAGGTCACATCGTTGGCCTCGTAGATCGCCACCATCTCGGCGTGCTGCGACATGGCCCTTTGAAGGTCGAATTCGACGCCTGTGTGTATCTGGTTGTTGAGCGTCCGCATGGTGATCGGACCGGCGTCGATCCAGCGGTAGAATTCAGGGATACCCAGGAGAACGTCCTTGAGCGGACCGTAGTCGTTGTGAATGCCCCAGCGGCGCGGATTGGCAGTCATGAGCCATTCTCTCCGACTTGATTGACCGGCACGAGTACATCATGAATTGGGCAATGGAATCAAGCTGCAACCGCCGATGAGCTTGGATGCCGTCACGCCTATAAGGAACATGACGCCGTCTTGCGGTGCGTGGGTCCATATGTCGTTCCACCCGATTGAGCGTGGAAAATCCCGAGCGTGCCGCCAGTCAATTGACCGTCTGACTGAGGGCCGTCACGGGGTCGCTGCGAGCGAGCAACAGCCTCGTTGCAGGCACACCGAATGAGTGAACCGGTCATCAGGCTGCAGGGCGTGTGGAAGATCTTCGGCGCTCGGATCGAAGACGCAATGCAGGCCATCACGCAGGAGGGCCTCAGCAAGACGCAGGCGCTCGAGCGGTTCGGGTGCGTCGTCGGAATCGCGAATTGCTCGTTCGAGGTCCCGCGCGGGGAGATTTTCTGCGTCATGGGACTGTCCGGCTCAGGAAAGTCGACCATGGTGCGTCATATCAATCGGCTGATCGAGCCGACTGCGGGCCGTATCGAGGTCTTGGGACGGGATGTGCTGGCGCTCGGCGAGAGCGAGTTGAGGAAACTGCGCGCTGCCCAGATCGGCATGGTGTTCCAGCACATGGCGCTGTTCCCGCACCGCACGGTCCGGGACAACGTCGCGTTTCCGCTGCAGGTGCAGGGTCTGCCGAAGGCGAAACGCTGGGAGGTCTCCCAGCGCTGCCTCAGCCTCGTCAATCTCGACGGATACGAGGACCGCTTCCCGAGCGAGCTGTCGGGGGGTATGCAGCAGCGTGTCGGGCTCGCGCGGGCGCTCGCGTCGGACCCCGAGATCCTGCTGATGGACGAGCCGTTCTCCGCGCTGGACCCCCTGATCAGGCGTCGGCTTCAGGAGCAGTTCATGTCTTTGTCGGCCGAGTTGAACAAGACCACGGTCTTCATCACGCACGATCTGGACGAGGCGATCCGCATCGGCAGCCGTATCGCCATCATGAACGACGGCCGGATCGTGCAGATCGGCACGCCGGAAGACATCGTCACCAACCCGATCGACGACTACGTGCGGGACTTCGTTGAAGGCATCTCCACGCTGAAGCTGGTGTTCGCCCATACCATCATGGTGCGAATCGCAGAGTACAGACCACGTCCCGGCGAAGACCTGGAGCGTGCGCCGAGGGCCGCCCACGACGTCGATTTGAGCGAACTCATCGACGCATCCATCGCAACGGATCAGCCCATCGTGATCACGCACGATGGCATGGACGTAGGCGTCATCGACAAGACCACACTGCTTAACGGAATCAAGGGCGGTAACGACTGATGCGAGAGACCGAGTATTCCGAAGAGTCAGTCAAGCTTTCCGGCTCCATCGGCAGTTTCGTTCGTTCCCGGCATGGATATTACGGCCGGGAGTTCGAGAAGATTCAGGCAGCGGAACAATTTCCGTGGTCATGGAATACGATGGCCGCTATCGCAGGTCCCTTGTGGGGTGCATCCCGCGGTCTGTGGGGGTACTTCTGGATGTTCCTGATCCTCGAAGTACTCGCGCTTGTGCAGATCGGCAGGGGTTGGTGGGGCGACCTTGGAGCCGACAAGCTCGCCCGGCTGGAGAGACTCACCCGCAAGTCGGACGAGTTCATGGCGAAGTACGATGCAGCCCTGCTCGCCGGTGATCCCGACGCGGAATCGTACCTCAATCGCGCGGAGAACCTCGATAAGATCGCGGTCCAGGTCGCCGAAGAAGCTGCGCTCGCGGCCGAGGGGGCCACGACGATTCTTCTCGTCGGCATCGCTCTGTTGATCGGCTTGCGCCTGATCCAGGGCTTCTACGCCAACCTGCGCTACGAGAAACAGTATCTGAGCTGGAGAGCGAATCCCTCCAGGACAGCCGCCGGCGTGAGCTGGGTACGGGCCGGTCTAGGCGGCCTGCTGTGGCTCGCGATCGTGCCGCTCACCCTCTACCGGTTCACCGTCGGCAAGATCGATCCCGAGCTCGAACCCTACGTTGCCGGCGTTCCCATCGAGAAAGGGTCCTATTACGCGCCCATGTCCGATTGGCTGGACGCAGGCTTCGACTGGCTGTCGGTCGAAGGGGCTGGCGTCTTCGACGGCGTCGTCGCGGCGATCAGCGCAGTCGTGGGCGCGCTGGAAACGGTGCTGGTCGACGCGCCGTGGCCGGTGGTCATGACGGTCATCGTCGTCGTCGCGTGGCGGCTGGCCGGTCCTCGGGTCGCGGTGTTCACCGCCGCCGCGCTCGCCTACCTGGCGCTGTTCGGCCTGTGGGAGACCAGCATGGTGACGGTCGCCCTGCTCGGCGCCGCCGCATTTCTGTGCGTGCTGTTCGGGATACCGCTCGGGATCTGGTTCGGCAAGAACCAGAGGGCTTACAACGCAGCCCAGCCGGTACTGGACTTCATGCAGACGATGCCGGCGTTCGTCTACCTGATCCCGATCATCGCCTTCTTCGGCACGGGCAAGCCGCCGGGGGTGTTGGCGACATTGGTGTTCGGGATGCCGCCCGTCATACGGCTGACGGCGCTTGGCATCCGCGGCGTACCGGAGAGCACCAAGGAGGCCGCTATCGCCTTCGGCTGCAATCGCTGGACGCTGCTGAAGGACGTGGAGATACCGCTCGCGCTGCCGTCCATCATGACCGGGATCAACCAGACCATCCTGATGTGTCTCTCGATGGTGGTGATCGCGTCACTCATCGGTGCGAAGGGCCTGGGCCAGGACGTGCTTATCGCGCTCCAGTACGCGGCCAAGGGGCAGGGGATGCTCGCCGGTCTCGCGATCCTGTTCTGCGCGATGGTCATCGACCGCATCATCCAGGGGCACTACAAGCGCTCCGCCTCGCGCCAGGAGCCCCGGGGATAGTGCGCCCCGTGCCTCCCGCAAACGCCGTCCCGGATGCGACGGGGGACCGAATACGGGATTGTCAATTGGTGAGCACATCGAGAGGGTTCGGATGATCCACGGCAAGAGGCACGTGAGGTCGCCGGCGAACACATCTCCGCTTCGGCGCGGGAACGGAACGAACAGGAACGGGAGGGTATCGCCATGAGAATGACGACCGAAGAGGCCTTCGTGAAGGTGCTGCAGCGGCACGGGATCGAGCACGTGTTCGGCATCATCGGCTCGGCCTTCATGCCGATCTCCGACCTCTTCCCCAAGGCCGGGATCACCTTCTGGGACGTGGCCCACGAGAGCAACGCGGGCTTCATGTGCGACGGCTACACCCGCGCTACCGGCAAGATCGCCATGTGCATCGGCCAGAACGGCCCCGGCATCACCAACCTGGTCACCCCGGTGAAGACCGCGTACTGGAACCACACGCCGCTGCTGCTGGTGACGCCGCAGGCGGCCAACAAGACCATCGGCCAGGGCGGCTTTCAGGAAGTGCCGCAGATGGCGCTGTTCGAGGAGATGGTCTGCTACCAGGAGGAGGTGCGCGACGCGTCGCGCATGGCCGAGGTGCTGAACCGGGTGATCGAGAACGCGGTGCGCCAGTCGGCGCCGGCGCAGATCAACGTGCCGCGCGATCTCTGGACCCAGGAGGTCGATATCGAGCTGCCGCCGGTCGTGCACCTGGAGCGCGCGGCGGGCGGCGAGGATTCGGTCGCCGAAGCCGCGCGGCTTCTCTCCGAGGCGCGCTTCCCGGTGATCCTGTCCGGCGGCGGCGTGGTGATCGGCGGCGCCATCGGCGAGTGCCAGGCGCTGGCCGAGCGCCTCGACGCGCCGGTCTGCTCCGGCTACCAGCACAACGACAGCTTCCCCGGCTCGCACCCGCTCGCCGTGGGCCCGCTCGGCTACAACGGCTCGAAGGCCGCGATGGAGCTGATCGCGCAGGCCGACGTGGTGCTGGCATTGGGCACCCGGCTCAACCCGTTCTCGACGCTGCCGGGTTACGGCATCGACTACTGGCCGAAGAACGCGGCGATCATCCAGGTGGAGCTGAACCCGGACCGCATCGGGCTCACCAAGAAGGTCACGGTCGGCATCTGCGGCGATGCGAAGAAGGTGGCGCGGCAGCTCCGCGAGCAGCTCTCGGCCACGGCCGGCGACGCGGGCCGCGAGGAGCGCCGGGCGGCGATCCACCAAACCCGCTCGGCGTGGCTGCAGACCCTCGCCAGCATGGATCACGAGGACGACGACCCCGGCACCACGTGGAACGTGGACGCGCGCACGCGCGAGCCGGAGCGGATGTCGGCGCGGATGGCGTGGCGCGCGATCCAGGACGGCCTGCCGCCGGACGCCATCATCTCGTCCGACATCGGCAACAACTGCGCCATCGGCAACGCCTATCCCACCTTCGAGGAGGGCAGGAAATACCTGGCGCCGGGGCTGTTCGGCCCGTGCGGCTACGGCTTCCCCGCCATCTTGGGCGCCAAGATCGGGTGTGCGGACGTGCCTGTCGTCGGTTTCGCGGGCGACGGCGCCTTCGGCATCTCCATGAACGAGATGGTCTCCGTCGGGCGCGAGGGCTGGCCCGCGATCACCATGGTGGTCTTCCGCAACTACCAGTGGGGCGCCGAAAAACGCAACTCGATCCTCTGGTACGACAACAACTTTGTCGGGACCGAGCTGAACCCCGACCTGAGCTACGCCAGGGTCGCGGACGCGTGCGGGCTGAAGGGCGTCGCGGTGAGCACCATGGACGAGCTGACGGCGGCGCTGCGGGAGTCGTGCGAGGCACAGGCGGACGGGGTCACCACCTTCATCGAGGTGATCCTGAACCAGGAGCTGGGCGAGCCCTTCCGCCGCGACGCGATGAAGAAGCCCAACATCGTCGCCGGCATCGACGGCGCCGACATGCATCCCCAATAGTGGACATCGCGGACCGCCTCATCGCACAAGCGAAACAGCGTCAGTGCGTCGTCACCCTGCCGGAGTGCGATGAACCTAAATCCCATAGACGACTGACGGTGACGTCGAGCCACGGGCGGCGCGATTGCGTCCCGGGTCGTGGTGCAAGAGGCTCGCGCCTTACGCGCGGCAATCAGCGGTGGGGCCCGGCCAAACCGGGATGCCCATTGTTCGTGCCGAGGGAACGGCAGCGCGCTTTTTCACACTGTCCCGCCGGGCTACCCTGACGTCAGGCTGAAAGCATGCTTCGCCATGGCGACGGTGAAGCGAGCCGAAACTTGGGATGTCGTGCGCGCAGAGGTCGGACTGCGATTCCGCTACACGACCCAATCGGTGAACGCGATCATCGAGGCGACCTGAGACCGGCCGAGGTCCGAACACAGGCGATGTCCCTGGAGGTGATTGACGAAACCGCTTCCGCAATGCCGGGATCAGCGATTGTAGTATCCATCGACGTGGCACCGACCGGACCGCATCATGCTGACCTTCACCGAAGAGCTCGTCCTGCTGCTGAACGACGAGGACGGTGCGCCGCTACCGATCCGGCAGGATATCGTGGCGTGTGCACTCGTCGGCGCCGTGCTGATGGACCTGGCGTTCGCTTATCGGATCGATACCGACCTCGAGGCGCTCTTCGTCAACGACCCCACGCCGACCGGCAAGCCCACGCTCGACCGCATATTAGAGAGGATCGCGGCCCGTACCGAGGTCTGCGACGCCAAAATGTGGATCGGCACGCTATCCGTCGAGGAGGCGCCCTCCATTCACGAACAGACCCTGGCGGGCCTCGTCGAGAGCGGAATCCTGACGGTGCAGGAGAGCAGACTCCCGTGGATACGGTCCCGGCGCTATCCGAGCAGCGACGGCAAGACGGCAAAAGAGCTCCGCCGGCATGTCGCCGACGTGTTGACCTCCGACGAGATTCCCGACCCTCGCGATGTCGCCCTGATCTCCCTGTTGGACGCCTGCGAAATCCTCCCCGACATCTTCCCGAGACAGGAGATAGAGGATTTTCGTCCCCGGATCGCTCTCTTGCGCAAGATGGACCTGATCGGCAGGGAGGTCGCAGGCGCCATCGCCGAGATCGAGCGCTCGATCATTCAAGCGGTGCGGGCCAGGGCGGCGCAGTTCAAGAAGCTCTTGCTGATCCTCTCAATTGCCGCCGGTGTGGCCGCGTTCGCGACGCTTGTAGCTCCGAGGTTCCCGGTGGCGGATCGGTTCAGTGCCCTGTATTTCGAGCGCCTCTGGTTCGACGGCGGCTGGCAACTGTGGAGCGGCTTCGCGCTTCTCGGATTGAGCGGCGCAGGCGTCCTCGCGGTCCTGCTCCTGAAGCTGCGAGCGATCGCCCGCCTGGGCGGCCTCAACTGGTGGCGGCTCGCCCATGTCGGGTTCGGCATCGCCTGCGTGCTCGCGCTCTTCGCGCATACCGGCTTTCGCTTGGGCACCAGTCTCAACGCGGCGCTGATGGGCTGCTTCCTGGCTGTGCTGGTCCTCGGCGGCCTGGCCGGGGTCTGCACCAACGCAGCGGGTCAACTCAGGAAATGGGGGATCAAGCCCAAGCAGCGCATCATTCCGATGCGGGTGCACATCGTTGCGCTCGTTCCCCTGCCTGCACTCCTGATCATCCACATCATCGCCGTCTACCTTTACTGATGAGGCCCGCGCATGGCGCGCAAGTCGATCCTTCACGTCTGCTGGGTGCTGGCGACCCTGGCGGCCATCGGCACGGTCACGGTGTGGATGACGGTGGGCGGCGATCGCGAAGTCTTCCTGATCGGCGCAACCACCGATGCCCACCATCAGTTCGAGCTGGCATGCGAGAGCTGCCACACCGCAGCAGTCTTCGCCAGCAGGAAGGCGGCGTTGAAGGGGCTGAACAAGGCCTGCCGGAACTGTCACGAGGACGAGCTGAAGGACGCCAACGACAGTCACCCGCGCAAGAAATTCCGCAATCCCAGGATGTCAGTCTACTGGGAGCCGCTCGATGGCCGGTCTTGCACGACCTGCCATGTCGAGCATCGCCCCGAGATCACCCGGAAAGGATCGGTTACTGTCGCGATGGACTTCTGTGAGGCGTGCCACGGCGAGGGCGAGCAGGACGTGCGAACGGACCGTCCGACCCATGCCGGCTTGACCTTCGACACCTGTGCCTCGTCGGGCTGCCACAACTATCACGACAACCGCGCGCTCTATGCGGACTTCCTGGTGAAGCACGCGGAGCAGCCCTGGCTGGCTTCGGCACCCGTGCACGCGCTTGCGGCTCTCCACCGCACCTGGAAACCGCCACGGGAGAAGGCGCTTGGGCGGGACGACGCTCTCGCGCCGGCAGCGGCGCTCGCAGACGAGACGGCCCTCGATCACTGGGCCGGCTCGGGCCATGCGGATGCGGGCGTGAACTGCGCCGGCTGCCACGCGCCGGAAGTGGCATCAGAAGCTTCGCTTCCCGAGATCGAAGCCGGTTGGACCGACGCCGCGCCGCTCACGGCCTGCAGGGACTGCCACAAGCAGGAAGCGAAGACCTTCGCACTCGGTCGGCACGGCATGCGCCAGCACCCTGAAATCGCGCGGCCGCGGGATGCGTCGGCCACCGTCCTTGACGCCGTGCTGCCCGAGGGTGTCACGGAGTGGCTTTCCGACGCGCCTTATCCCGTGCTCATGACCGTGAAGGAGGCACGCATTCCGATGCGCGCCGATGCCGCCCACGAGTCCCTCGATTGCGGGACCTGCCACCAACCCCATGCGGTCGACGTCGAGCACGCCGCGGTGGAGGCCTGCATGTCCTGCCACGCCGACCCCCATACTCAGGCCTATGTCGGCAGCCCTCATCATGCGCTTTGGCAGGCGGAGCTGGCCGGCGACGCAGAGCCCGGCTCAGGGGTGAGCTGCGCCACCTGCCACATGTTCAAGGTGGAACGCCGAGGAACGATCTTCACCAGCCATCATCAGAACGACGGCCTGCGGCCGAACGAGAAGATGATCCGGCCCGTCTGCCTCCATTGCCACGGTCTCGGCTTCGCCATCGACGCACTCGCGGACGAAGACCTGGCGGCAGGAAACTTCAGGGGACAGCCTGCGGTCCATGTCGAGAGTATCGACTGGGCGGTGCAGCATGCGACATCGGGCGTTCCGAACGATGAGCGTTGAGCGCTCGGCCGTGTGCCGATTGAAACCTGGGAGGACAGGAGCCATGAAACGAACATCGAGCCTGATTGTCGCGTTGGCGTTCGGCACGGCCACGACGCTGGCGGCGGCAACCGCAGCGGCGGACGATGTTTCTTACGAGCGGGTCGCCGACATGCTGTACACGGTGATGTCCGCGGACCGCGAGGTCTACACGAAGATGGTGATCCAACGCCTCACCGTGGACGACAAGGTCATCACCGCGTCCGAGCACTTTCGGGATGATCTGGCCTTGCCGCTGCCGGCGCAGATGTTCCGCTTCGGCTCGGAGGCGGCGATGGATGCGACCGAGGACTTCTCCTATGCGCTGCTCTCGCTCCATCCCATCAACAAGAAGAACGGTCCTGGGACGGATCTGGAGAGAGAGGGCCTCGAATTCGTCGTCGACAATCCGGGCGAGAACTTCTACGGCGAAGAGGAGCTGGGCGGAGAGGAGTACTTCACCGCCATCTATCCCGACTACGCCGTCGCCGAAGCCTGCGCGCTCTGCCACAACGACCACAAGGATTCCCCTCGCCGAGACATCGAGGTCGGAGACGTTATGGGCGGCGTCGTCATCCGTATTCTGATGGATTGAGGGGTTCCTGCTGACAGCCTCTCTGTGCCAGCACCATGCCACGCAGTGTTGCGGGGTGACCCGTCCCTCGCCCGAATCTCTCGCTGATCGGGATGGTCTCCAGCGGTATCCCGCGGCGCGCACTCCTTGTGCCGTCCTGGGTGGGGTTCCGACCCATCCAAATGGTCATGGCCGCCGCAGTGTTGAGCCACCGCTTGGGATCATCTTCTTCACGGCAGACAAGGGACGCCGTGCGCGCCGGAGGCGTCCTCATCGTCGCGCTTCGCGCGGCGGTCCCGCCGGACTAATTTGTCGCGAGGGAGGAAGAAAGGTTCATTATGGCGAGCGTGACTCGGGCCGGTCTGACAAACGCTGTGCTTGACGAGGCCGAACTGCCGGATCGCGATGCGAGGTCTCTCGTGGATGCCGTGATCGATATGGTGGCAGAGCGGCTGACAGCGGGGGAGACGTTGATGATCTCCGGCTGTCGGCACCTTCATCGCACGCGACAAGGCCGCGAGGATGGGCCGTAACCCGAAGACCGGCGAGGCGGCGGCGATCTCGGTGCGTCGGGTGGTGGTGTTTCGCGCCTCGGCGATTCTGAAACAGCGGGTCGCCTCGGCCATGCGGGACGCGGCCGGCAGCGGCCCGAACACTCGGGACGGACCGGGCGTCGGGCAAGGCGGGTGACCGCGGGGATCCATGATCCGATGGGGCAACGCCGAAGGCGCGGGCTCGGGCGGCGCGGCCAAGCGCCTCGCATCCATAAAGGGTGCCGAGGCCGACCGGCGGATGCGCCTTTCGTATAGAGGCGCCGCGCCGGCCGCAGCGGCCGCCGCGACGGTCGCAGCCACTTGAGTGTTCGCAGAGACTCAGCCTCAGTGCGGGCCGGTGGCTTTCCGCACCCGGGCAGCGAAGGCAATCCAGGAGTCCCGGTCGTGCCCGAGACGCCGGTTCATGCCGTCGCACAGATTGAGAGCGTTATCCAGCGTCAGCGCGATCAGTGTGGTGGGGATGACCTTGTCGAGACCGTCGACCGCGATGACGACGCGGTACATGCCGTCCCCGGGCAGCTCCTCGGCGCAGAACACGTAGTCCGGATTGTCCGGCAGTGCTTGGACGGTCATGGGAATTCTCCGCTGCTGCGTCGATGCCAGCTTACCCGCCGGCCCGCCCGCGTGCGCTGCCGGGTCGGCGGGTCGGTTCGGGAGGACAAGATCCGGGGGGCGGGCCCGCCGGGATAGCGGCGAGCCTATCGGTCCCTTGCGGAGATTCTCACCAGGCAGCTGTGGGCAGTGGTGACGACCTCCACCTGCGGACCGCAGGACTGCAACAGGGACCTCAGTTTCTTCTTGCCGAACTTCGACGGCTCGAAACCGGGCTCGACCTCGCGCAGGCTCACGCCCACCAAGCCGATATCGACCCACCCGTCGTTCTTGTCGAGCGAGGCCATGGCAGCGACCAGCAGCGCGACGAAGTCGTCGCGACGCTCGATCTCCGTGCATGAGACTGCCGCGGGCATTTCGGCGCCGGACGCCCCTTCGAGGAACGCGAACTCATCGCATGCCTCGACGAACGCCCTCGGCGTCTTGCGCTCGCCCATGCCGACGACATGTCGACCGCTCTGGCGCAGGCGGATCGCGAGCGGCGCGAAGTCGCTGTCGCTCGAGACCAGGCAGAAGCCCTCGATCCTGGTGTCGTGCAAGAGGTCCATCGCTGCGATGGTCAGCTCGATGTCGGCTGCATTTCGACCGCCGGCCTGCGGTGTGCGATCAGCCGTGTGAAAGGCGCAGCGCACAAGGGCCTTGCCCCACCCGGCAGATGCCGCCGAGCCGAATGCGCGGCGAATCTCGACCCTGCCGTGCTTCGCAGCCTCCGAGAGGATGCGCGGCGCCAGCGCCGGAGAGACGTTCTCGGCATCCACCAGGACGGCGAGCTGTCGTGGGGCGATGTCGGTCATCGTGGGGAACGTGTGCTGCTCGCCATGACGCCCAACGTCTCCCTCGCTGCACCGGTTACCGGTAGAACTCGACGTAGAATCGCACCCTTCCAATCAGCTCGACCTCGTGCTCGACCTCCGGCTCGACGACGCCGGGATGGTCGGGGTTCAGGATCAACTCCTCCGCCGGCGACCGGAGGATACGATAGAGAAGCCTTCCGTCGAGTACTACGATCAGGCCCCAGGTCCCTGCTCTCGTGCGATGCGATTTCCTGAGACCCGGCGGCACCGTCTCCTCGGTGAACTCCGGGGTGCGCCGGTAAGGGCGGACAATGGCAGGGAGGGATTTCATCGGCCAAACCGCCGATCACGGAGACGGCAAGGCCCACCGACCCCCGACGGCATCGGGATCGCCCGCAGCAACGTTGCCGGGGCGCCGTCGGCCCAACGAGTTCCCGGCTCCCACTTCCGGCAGCCGGTCAGGCTCCTGTTCATCAGGGGCGCGATCTGGGCCCGTGTGAGCTGCGGCTTCTCGCGCACCTCGCGCGAGGTGGCGGGCGCAATGAACGGCGGCGGCACCTTCGCCCCCAGCGTTAGGGCAGCGCCTCGTCAAGGGACTGAATCGGGTCTTCCCAGGACATGCTCATGATCTTTGCGGCGCCCATGATCGACACGACGATGGCCGCCACTGCGCGGCACTGCAAGGGGCTCAAGTCGGTCCTGGCGGATTTGGCGCAGGTGCGCGGCGCATAGCACGACATCCTGTGCGTTCGCACGATTATAGGGAAAATCAATGGCGCCGACACCAGGTATTGGTGGCGACGATTGCGGACTACGAGCGAGCAAACGTAGAATTTCGACAGGCTCGATTCGCTGCAGGAAGTTGTGCGCACCATGAAATACATGCTTCTGGTGGCCGGCTTGGCGCTTCTCTTGGCGGGCTGCATTCATGATGGAGACGGGATCTCCACGTCCGGAGACACAACCGTCCAGCCGGAGTCCCCGAAGTCGGAAGAGGAGCGGCGGCGGGCCTATGCCGCGCACCCCGAGTTCCGCAACCAGTACGGTCTGGAACAGATCAAGGCGCACCATGCGTACGCCCGCGGCGCGACCGGCAAGGGGGTGACGCTCGGCATCGTTGACAGCGGTGTCGACCCAAGCCACCCGAAGTTCGAGGGTAAGCTCGAGTCGAGCAACGTCGAGGGCTACGAGCCCGACTTCGACACCTGCGACAACCCAGCCGCCGACGGCGACTGTCACAGCCTGGTCGGGCATGGAACGTTCGTCGCGGGCATTATGGCAGCGAACAGGCGGGCGAGCCCGGACGCGAGCACCGGCAGCGCGTCGGCCATCCACGGGGTCGCTTTCGACGCTGATGTGATCTCGGTGGGGTTCCGCGATTTGGGCGAAACCCTCGAGGACATCCTCGGCGATTACCCCACGCCCGAGCAGATCCGCGACCTTCCCGATCTGCTGCGCGACCTCGAGTCCAGCCTGGAAGAGCAGTTTGCGTCAGCCTTTGAGCGTCTGAACGGGCGGGTAACTGCGGTCAACGCGAGCTTCGGGCTGCCCGGAAACATCGAGGACTTCGGCGCCGATGCGCTGCGTAAGCGCTTCCCCAACGTGATCGATGCCATCGCGCAGGTCGATACCCCGGCCAGCGCACGCACGATCTATGTTTGGGCAGCTGGCAACGCCCGGGGCGAGATCGATCTGGACGGCTCCGTCGAGTCCGGCAGTTCGGTCGAGATCGTGGCCGGGCTTCCAGTCAGAATCCCGGAGCTGCGGGGTCATTCCCTGGCTGTGGTGGCGACGGACCAGCAGGGGGAAATCGCGGATTTCTCCAATCTTTGCGGCATCGCGAAGGAGTTCTGCCTGGCCGCGCCGGGGGTGGATATCACTGGTCCGGTACCGGGCTTCTACTGCCCGGCCGGTACGGCGGAATGCTACCGCACGTTCGAAGAGGCCGGCACGTCGTCGGCCGCGCCGTTCGTGACGGGCGGGATCGGTCTGCTCGCGCAGCACTACCGCAACCAGCTCGGCAACGACGAGATCGTTGAGCGCATGCTCGCGACCGCCGATCGGACGGGTGAGTATGCCGACTCGGACGTGTATGGCCGGGGCTTCCTCGACCTCGACGCCGCGACGCGTCCGGTGGGCGAGACGCGGATGCTGACCGGCCGCGTGCTGTCCGGTCCCTCGGCGCCGAGCGCCGCCAGCGTATTCCACCTGGGCGGCGCGTACGGGGATTCGCTCGCGCGGGGGTTCGCGTCGCGGGAGGTCGCAAGCTTCGACGACCTGGACGCGCCGTTCTTCCGCCCGCTTGGCGACTACCTCGGGCCCAGCCGGTCTTCCATGTTTGGGCTCGAAGAGCGTCTTAGAACACTGGGACGCGATCCACGCGGCCCAAGGTGGCGCATGAATGACACCGAGTTCCGACTGCGCCTCGATGCTGTGGCGACGTCTCATGACTTCGGTGGCGTGCAAGGTTCGGACTTCCGCAATGAGGCGGACGCGTCCGCCTCGCTCGGCTCGTTGTCGCTCGCTCAGGAGCTCGGAGGCGGTCGGCTGCTGTTCGGATACCGCGCCCACCTGGGCTGGCAGTTCGGGCTCCGTGCCGGCAACGGCAAGGCGGGTGAAGGATCCGGATCGATCGATCCGGGCGTGTTCACCGATGAGGGCGCATTCGTCAATCCGTTCCTTGGGTTTGCCCGCGACGGCGCCAGCATCGGCTATGGGGCGTCCCTCGGCGCGGCTTGGTTCCGTATCGCGGCTTTCCATGGCAACGCACAGCATGGGGAACTGCGCGACCCCGATGCGGGCCAGGCCACGGGTGCGTTGACCGAGTACGGCTTCGGCCGATCCGGCCTCGCCGTGCAGGCGGGGTGGCTCTCGGAAGCCGAGGCGGCAGTGGGCGGGCGGCCGAGCGGCGCGTTCGGCGAGATCGCTGCGGACTCCGTTATCGCGGGGCTCTCGGCGCGTCGTTCACTCGGCGCCGGCTGGACTCTGCTCGCCGGCGCCCATGCGGGCATGAGCCGCGCCGGGATGCAAGGGCATGGCATGGTACGTGACCCATCGGCGCTATGGACCGGTTCGTTCGCTCTGGGTCTCGTGGGCGAAAGTATGGATCGTGCCGGAGGACGGTGGGGATTCCGATTGTCTCAGCCGCTACGCATCGAGGCAGGTCATGCGCAGTTGCGGTGGGTGTCAGGCCGCACCCCCGACGGACGGGTCACGGTCGAGCAAGCCGCCCTGGACCTGGAGCCCTCGGGCCGTCAGCTGGATCTGGAGCTGATCTACTCCCGTCCGTGGGCAGGCGGACGGGCGCATCTGGCCGGTATCGTCACGCGCGACGCAGGACACGTCCAGGACGAGCACGAAGCCGCACTGCTGATGCGCTACAGCCGCTCGTTCTGAATCGGCGAGGTATTCAGCCATCGCGAGGTCCCTGGCCGAAGCGAAGCTCCGGGCGGATAGCATTCCAGATAAAGGGATGGTTGCAGGGCAGACGAGCGCTCCTGTGGCGATGTGCACCGTCGCATTTGCAGCCCGAGGCTTCTGAAGGGTTGCAGCGGCATGGGCATGCTACGCGGCGAGGACAGCCTGGACCGGCAAGACCTTCGCCGACTGCGCTCGGCGCCCCGCCTGCTGAGCGAACGCCAACGCCAGCCACTCTGGCGGCGGTCACTGTGCCTCCTGAAGGGTGTCGCCCCGCCGCTCTCCGATCAAGCCCGAAATAGCACGCACCGGACGGCACGGCCGGGACGGCCTCCGGGGGCGGCTTGAACTGCCGTTCGAGGTGCTTGCATCGCGAAGACGGAGGGTCTCGCGAACGGCAACGATCCTGCCTACCCGGCCACCGCTGGCGTGGCGGCTGTAGTTACGTTGCGACGCCTGCGCGCAGGGCTAAGCGGAAACATGATCGACTCGTATTCCATTTGCAATCACGCGGGAAATTCGGGCTCAACGCGAACTGAACCCGGCGAATCGTAGTTCTTCTTTGTCGTTCAATGGGTTTCCGCGCTTTGACCATTACGCGCTTGTCGCGCAGCAAGATGGCGTCGGTGACCGAGCACGTCGCTCAGATTGCAGGGGCTGTCCGTACTCATCCCGTGACCTCGGCGATCCTGCTCGCGATGCGATTGGCGGCCGCTTTTACGGGGTCGTTGGCCAAGTGCGCGTAGCGCGAGGTCGT
>JAJDVB010000195.1 GCA_022826345.1 Alphaproteobacteria bacterium | reverse complement strand
GGCCTGCTTGACGGGGTGGCAATGGCTGACCGACCAGCCCGACGTGATCACGAACACGACCCGGCGCAACTGGGCCGTCGCGCCATCGTGATGATCCCAATGCCTCACCGTATCGGTTCATATGAATTGCGCCCGGTATTATTCGGGATTTGGTGGGATGAGCGGGATTCGGTGGGATTTGCTGGGACAAGTGGGATTCGTCGGGATAAGTGGGACACGCCGGGATTAGGCGGGACAGGCGGGATTCCAAGGTGGAGGCGGCTGCGCTTCATGGCGCGACATTGGCACGCTCGCCGCGCGTGGTGCACCGGACCATGGTCCGGGGTCTCGCGCTCGGACCGTGAGCGCAGCAAGACTCCCCCTGGGTTCGTTCCGCTACGCCGTGCGCAGGCGGTCGAGCGCGCCCTGCAGGATGTAGGCCGCCGCCACCTGGTCGACCTTGCGCGCCCGCTTACGGCGCGAGAGGTCGGCGTCGAGCATCGCGCGCTCGGCCGCGACGGTGGACCAGCGCTCGTCCCAGAAAGCGACGGGGATCGCCAGCGCCTCGGCCAGCCGTGCTGCCGTGTCGCGGGTAGACTGCGCGCGTGGGCCTTCGCTGCCGTCCATGTTGACCGGAAGCCCCACGACGATGCCGCCGATCCCCTCGTCTGCGACGAGCGCGCGCAGGGCCTCGATGTCACGCGTCAGCTTGGTCCGCCGGAGCGTGGTGCGCGCCGTTGCGATCGTGCGGCTCACGTCGGAGACCGCGACGCCGATGGTCTTGGTCCCGAGATCGAGTCCCATCAGGCGCGCGTCCGCCGCCAGCCGGCCGTTCAACGCGCTCAGTTCACAGATCGCCATGACTCACCGGCGCCGTCGATCAGGGAGGAACGGCGGGGGCGCCTGGTGTCGAGCAGCACGTCGACACGGACAATGCGTTACGAGAACGGCAGGAGCACCGTCGAACCCGTGGTGCGCCGCTCTTCGATGGCGCGGTGGACTTCGGCGACCTCGCGCAGCGGATAGCGGTGGCGGACGGTGACCGTCACTGCCCCCGACGAAACGACGTCGAACAACTCCTGTGCCGCAGCGACCAGGTCCTCGCGCTCTTCCATATAGTGCATGAGCGCCGGGCGGGTGACGAACAGCGAGCCGCGCGCGCCCAGCTCCACGACATCGACCGGGTCCGGCGCGCCGGAGGCATGGCCGTAGCACGCGAGGATGCCGAGCGGGCGCAGGCAGTCCAACGAGCGGGTGAAGGTGTTCTTGCCGATGCTCTCGTAGACCACCGGGCAGCCCTTGCCGTCGGTCACTTCCATGACCAGCGGCACGAAGTCCTCGCGCGAGTAGACCGCGACGTGGTCGGCACCGTGGGCCTTGGCGAGCGCCGCCTTCTCGTCCGTGGAGACCGTGCCGATCACGGTGGCACCCAGGTGCCTGGCCCACTGGCACAGGATCAGCCCCATGCCGCCCGCCGCCGCGTGGACCAGCACCGGATCGCCGGGCTGGACGCGGTAGGTTCGGCGCAGCAGATACTGGGCGGTGAGGCCCTTGAGCGTGATGCCGGCGGCGTCTTCGTCGGAGATGCCGTCGGGCAGCCTGACCAGCCGCTTGGCGGGCATCACCCGGCGCTGCGCATAGGCGCCGTGGGGTGGGCTGGCATAGGTGATCCGGTCCCCGACCGCGCATTCGGTCACGCCCTCGCCCACCGCTTCGACCGTGCCAGCGCCTTCGATCCCTAGGACGACGGGAAGCGGCGGCACGGGCCACGGATGCGGCATGCCGCGCCGGTTGTAGGTGTCGATGTAGTTCACCCCGATGGCGCCGTGGCGGATCAGGGCTTCGCCCGGCCCCGGCTCGCCCGCCGGCCAGTCCTCCCAGCGGAAGACGTCGGGCGTGCCCTTTTCGTGGATGACGGCGGCTTTGTTGCTCATGGTTTCTCCCGGTTCGACCTGCGGCCTGACGCCATGGTCCCGGCCCTCTTTACCACGTTCCGCGACTTCGGCATTGCCGCGCCGAGGCCGGTATACTTCGCCGAGGACGCAACGGGAGACTCGACCATGGATGTTCCCTTCGGCGGCAGCTGCGCGTGCGGTGACATTCGTTACGAGTGTGCGGGGACCCCGCGCTACATGGGCAACTGCCATTGCCGCGACTGCCAGCAGGCGACCGGCGGTCCCTATATGCCGGTGGTGGTGGTGAAGGAGAGCGATTTCGCCCTGCTCAGTGGCGAGCCAAGCTGGTTCGAGAGAACCGCCGACAGTGGAAATCTCATGGGCCGCGCATTCTGCCCCGCGTGCGGCTCGCCGATGTTTCTGACCAACAACAGTCACACGGGAATTCGGGCTCTCTATGCGGGAAGCCTGGACGACCCGGGCGCGTACGAGCCGAGCCGGGAGATCTACGTGGCGAGCGCGCAGCCCTGGTGTCTCCTGCACCCGGACCTCACCCACGACGAAGGCATGCCGTCGAGGATGCGCTAAAGCACCATCCGACCACACCAGATCGCCTTGACCCGAACGACACCCACCTCCCCCTGTCCCCCTCTCCCAAAGGCGGAGGGGAACGTTGACGGCACCGGCAAATTCTCCCTCTCCGCCCCCGAGCCAAGTGAGCGGAGCGAGCGCCCGGCGACTGAGGGATACAAAGAGGTTGGCGGAGAGGGCCGGGGTGAGGTGGGGGTTTCCCGGCACGCACTGCATCGGAAAAGAGGCACCGTGCACCAATCGGATACGATCCCGTCTGGTCAGATAGTGCGCTAGTCAGTCCCGGCCCAAGCGCCGCGGGGTGCTCCATCGGGTCCTCACCCCCACTTTCAGTCGCCGTCACCGGAGAAAAACACGCCATCCGGCAAGTATCCACTGACTCCGAAAGCGATGCGGGTATAGGATGAGCCAGTGGCATGGCGGCTGCGGCGGATCGACGGTTCGTGGCGGCCCGAGGCGCGAACTCCGAACCGCACGGAGTCGGTTGAACCAAATTCGGATGACATCGAATCAGGGAGAAGCAAATGTTTGATAGCAAGCTAGTCAGGCTCGGCGCCGTCGCCGCGCTCGCCTTGGGTGCGAGCTTTGGGGTGCAGAGCGATGCGTTCTCGGCGGAGAAGACGGTGCAGATCGCCGGCTTCGGCGCCAAGTCCGGCGTCGTTCGCTCGTTCGGCATCAACACGGAAGCGGTGTTGATCGGCGCGATCGAGGCCGTCAATGCGGCGGGCGGCGTCACGCTGGCCGACGGCTCCAAGGCCAAGATGGAGCTGTCGTTCTACGACGACCGCTGCAACGCGGAAGAGGGCATTTCGGTGCTACGCCGCATCGCCGGCAGCGGTGCAGTGGTCGCCATCGGCCCCACCTGCTCGAACGTTGCCGAGCCGCTCTTCGGCATCCTGCAGAAGACGGTGGACGATGAGGGCGATTCCGGGCTGCAAATCCCGGTCTTCACCGACACCGCCATCAAGGGCGGGTTGGCGAAGATCTCTCAGTGGGCGTTCCGCAACGTCCCCAACGAGAACCAGATGTACAAGTCGCTGTTCCAGTGGATCGCGGCGGAGCATCCGGACCTCAAGACCGTCTATGGCGGCGTCGAGGAGGATTTCGCCCATTCCCGCTTCACCTGGCACAAGGTGATGAAGGAGCGCTCGCCCGAGGCCGGCTATGAGGTCCTCGGCGAGTCCAAGTGGCTCCTCAACGACACCAACTTCACCACGCAGGTGCGCCAGATGAAGAAGGCGAAGGCCGATATCGTCGCCATCTCGGCGCATCCCTTCACGACCTGCGGCGTGCTGAAGGAGATGAAGCGCCAGCGGGTCAAGCCAAGTCTGCTGGTCGGACTCACCAGCTCGTCGAGCATGGAGACGCTGCAGGGCTGCGCCGAGCAGGCCGAGGGCATCATCATTCCCACGAGCTTCGCGCCGGTGACGGAGGCCGCCAAGGCCGCGGCCGACGCGGCGGCGAAGAACGACGGCAGCGCCGATCTGCACAGCGCTGCCGCCTGGGAGATCGTGATGATCCTCAAGGACGTCATGGAAGGCGCGGGCATCTCGGGCGACGGCGATTCGGTGGATGCGGATCGGCGCAAGATCCGCGACGGGCTGGCCAACCTGAAGGAGACCGACGGACTCCTCGGCAAGATCCAGCGCACCGACGAGGGCGAGGCGGTCAAGCCTTACCTCTACGTGCATGCCCAGGCCGGGGAGTGGGCCATCCTCCACGACCCGTCGCAGTAAGCGTTATCGGGCGGGGGTGCGCCACGTACGCGTCGGCGCACGCCCGCCCCCTTTTCGCCGACGCCTCTTGACCGGGGGATGATCGGGTGGACTGGCTCGACTTCTTTCAGTCGATCACCGACGGCCTGCTGTTCGGTTCCATCTACGCGCTCATCGGCATCGGCTTCACCCTGATTTTCGGGGTGATGCACAAGATAAATCTGGCCTATGGCGCGGCTTCCATCGCCGGCGCCTACGTCAGCATCGCCGTGGCCGCCTATGTACCGCTGCCCGCCCTGGTCACCTTCCTCGTCGCCGCCATCGCCTCGGGCGGAATCGCGTTCCTGATCTATCTCCTCAATTTCCGCTTCATTCCGCTCGCGAGTCCGCTTGCCACGCTGATGGCGACCGTCGGCATGCTGATCCTGATCGACGAGATCGTGGTCCACGCGACCGACGGCATGCCCCAGCCTTACCCGGCGCTCTTCGCGGACATCTATATCGAGTGGGGCGATTTCGGCCTGCGCGGCGATCTGATCTTCATCTTCGTGCTCTCGCTGATCGCCATGGTCGTGCTCATGTTCATGCTCTACCGCACGCGCCTCGGCATCGCCACGCGTGCGGTGGCGCAACAGCCGGTCGCAGCCCAGCTCGCCGGCATCAGCCTGGACCGCACGAACGCGCTCACCTTCGTCATCACGGGCCTTCTGGGCGGACTTGCCGGCGCCATGATCGGCGCCTCGGTCGGCGTGCTCTCGCCCCTGCTGGTCGTGCCGATCACGGTGAAGGGCCTCATCGTCTGCGTCATCGGCGGCCTCGGCAGCATCCCCGGCGCCATCATCGCCGGCCTCGCGGTCGGCGCCTTCGAGAACTTCTTCCTGGCCTTCAGAGGAGTCACCGAGCGGGACATGTACGTGATGCTGCTGCTGTTCGTGTTCCTCGTGTTCCGGCCGGGCGGCATCTTCTCGCGCTCGGTGGCGCGCGACTGAGCGGGGGAGAGGGCGATGGACTTCTTCTTCGGGCTGCTTCAGATCATCGGCGTCCACACGCTCCTCGGGCTCTCCGCTTACGTCGTCCTGCAGACCGGCCAGGTCACGTTGGCGCAGGCGGGCTTCTTCTCCATCGGCGCCTATGTCTCGGCCATGCTCACGGTGCTGGCGGGCTGGCACATCATTCCGGCGCTTCTGGTCTCAGCCACGCTCGCCGGCATCGTGGCCGGCATCGTCGGATTCCCTGCGCTCAGGATCAAAGGCCTGATGCTGGTGGTGGCGACCATCGCCTTCGGCGAGTTCATTCGGCTGTTCTGGTTCAACTTCGACTACCAGATCGAAAAGAAGGGCATCGTCGTGGGCCCGCAGGGCGGCGAAGGGTTCAAGCAGATCCGCTTCTTCCCCGAGAACGGCTGGAGCACCCTGGATGTCGCGATCTTCATCTGGGTGATCGTCGCCCTCGTCATGCTGGTGCTGTGGTGGACGGATCGCTCACGCGCCGGCACCGTGCTCAGGGCGGTAGGCGAGGACGAGCTCGCGGCGCAGAGCGTCGGCATCAACCTGACAGCGGTGAAGGTCGGCGCGTTTGCCGCGGGCGGCTTCATCGCCGGCATCGGCGGCGCGATCTACGCCCACTACACGACGCATATCGAGCACCTCAACTTCGGCGTCATGCTGGCGACCTTCGCCATCGCCTATCCGATCCTGGGCGGGCTCCGCAATGTCTTCGGCACCCTCGTGGCGGTGATCTTCATCCAGGGATTTCTCGTCGAGGGCCTACGCTTCATGGGCGACTGGCGAAACCTGCTGTTCGGGGCGCTGATCGTGCTCGCCATGAACATCCAGCCGCGCGGGCTGATCGACGAGCGCTCCGTGAAGCTCGTCCGCGGGCTGTTCACCCGCGACACCCGCAACTAGCGCGATGCCGATACTGGAGCTCACATCCCTCACCAAGCATTTCGGCGGCGTCCACGCCGTCGACGAGCTCGACCTCTCGGTTGAAGAGGGTGAGATATTCGGCCTGATCGGCCCCAACGGCTCGGGCAAGAGCACCACGGTGAATTTGATCTGCGGTGTCGTGTCGGTCACCGCCGGACGGGTCGCCTTCGAGGGGCGCGACATCACCGGCTCCGCACCGCACCGGGTGCTGGCAGCAGGCGTCGCGCGCACCTTCCAGAATATCCGCCTGTTCGGCCACCTCACGGTCTGGCAGAACCTCTGGGTGGCGCAGAATTCCGTCGAGGACCGGCGCAGCGAAAATTTTGCGAAGCGCTGGTTCTTCGGCTCGGGCGCGGCGCGCGACGCGGTGGACGAGCAGCTCGAATTCGCCGGGCTGGCCGGCAAGCGGAACGAGCTCGCCGCCAACCTGGCATTCGGCGAGCAGCGCCGATTGGAGCTGGCCCGCGCGCTCGCCACAAAGCCCAGGCTCCTGCTGCTCGACGAGCCCGCCGCCGGCATGAACCTGGAGGAGGTGCACGCGCTGGACGGGCGTCTGCGCGCGCTTCAGCAGGCGGGCATGACCATAGTGCTGGTCGAGCACGTCATGGAGCTTGTCATGGGCGTGACCGACCGCATCGCGGTGCTCAACTTCGGGCGCAAGATCGCCGAAGGCCTGCCGGCCGCGATTCAGGAGGACCCGGCGGTGCAGCAGGCCTATCTCGGCGGCGGCGTGGAGACGGCGCATGCTTGAGATCGACGGCATCGCGGCCGCCTACGGCAACATCGAAGCCCTGCGCGGTGTCGACCTCTCGGTCGAGGAGGGCGGGATCACCTGCCTATTGGGCCCGAACGGCGCCGGTAAGACCACGCTGATGATGACCATCGCCGGCATTCTGAAGCCGAGACGCGGCACCATCAGTTTCCTCGACCGGAACATTACCGGCATGACGCCGAGCGGGGTCGTGCGGCGGGGAATTGCGCTGGTGCCGGAGAACCGGCTCGTCTTCCCCGACATGAACGTGCACGAGAACCTCGTCGCCGGCGCCTATCTGCGGCTCGGCAAAAGCAGGTCGCAGGTGAACCAGGACATCGAGCACGTCTTCGCCCGGTTCCCAAGATTGCAGGAACGGTCCAGGCAGATGGCGGGCACGCTCTCCGGCGGCGAGCAGCAGATGCTGGCCGTCGCCCGCGCCCTGATGGCGCGGCCGAAGCTCCTGATGATGGACGAGCCGTCGCTCGGCCTCGCGCCTCTCGTCGTGGAGGAGATCTTCCGGATCATCAGCGATCTTAACGCGGACGGCACCACGATCTTCCTGGTCGAGCAGAACGCGCACATGGCGCTGCAGGTGGCCCATCACTTCTTCCTGCTGGAGCAGGGGCAGGTGACGTTCAGCGGCAAGCCCGGCCAGCTCTCCGAGCACGAGGTGATCCAGCGCGCCTATCTGGGAAAGGGCCCGCAGCGCAATCAACCTGCACCGGATCAGGGCCGGCCCGACGGGACGACGCACCAGAGCGGCTGACGCCGGTGGCCGGACCTCCGACAGCGATGCGGGAAGAGGCCGGTGGTTGATTTCATCCAGAACTGCCTCGACGGCATCATGCTGGGCTCGTCCTATGCGCTGCTGGCCATAGGATTCACCCTGATCTTCGGCGTCATGCGCCGGCTCAACCTCTCCTACGGGCCGTCGATCATGGTCGGCGCGTTCGTCGGCACGCTGGTCTATCTCGAATTCAAGGCCAACGCCGTCGCGATCGCCGCGGCCACCGTGGTGGGCGCCGTGATCGTCGGCATCTACGTCGAGCGCCTGTGCTTCCGGGCCATTCGCCGGGGCGCGGCGGTGGCATCGATGGTTTCGAGCTTCGTCATCTGGATGCAGCTCGAAGAGATCGTGACCGTGGTGTTTCCCGACCGGACCTACTTCTTCCCGCCCATGGTCACGGCCGATCCCATCGACCTGGGCCCGTTCTTCTTCAAGGTGGAGAACATCGTGATGTTCGCCGTTGCGGCGGTCATGACCGTGCTGCTCCACTGGCTGCTGCAGTACACGCGATTTGGCCTGGCGCTCCGTGCCGTCTCCGAGAACCCGCGCGCGGCGCTCTTCATGGGCATCAACGTCGGCGCGGTCATGTTCCTGGCCTTCGTCATCGCGTCGGCCTTCGGCGGCGTCGCCGCCTATCTCATCGTCAGCGCCGACGGCCAGATCACGCCGCTCTTCGGGCTCTGGGCGACGTTCAAGGGTCTGATCGCCATGATGCTGGGCGGCATGGGCTCGATCCCCGGCGCCATCCTCGGCGGGCTGCTGCTGGGCGTCGTCGAGGCCCAGAGTATCTGGTACCTCGGCACCGAGTATCGCGACCTCTCCGCCTACTTCCTGCTCTTCCTGTTCCTGGTCTTCCGGCCCGGCGGACTCATGGGCCAGCTTGCCGTCGAGCGCGAGCTGGCAGCGACGCGGCGCGTCTGAGCGATGGACGACCTCTACCTCATCACGGTCCTCTCCAACATCGGCATGATCTCGTTCATCGCGCTCTCGGCCTATCTGCTGCTCGTGGTGGGCGAGATATCGTTCGGCCAACAGGCCTTCTTCGCCGTTAGCGCCTACGGCTCCGGCATCGCGACC
This sequence comes from Alphaproteobacteria bacterium, assembly GCA_022826345.1. The sequence continues at coordinate 6,178 of JAJDVB010000195.1, read as the reverse complement.
GCGATGTGGGGCTGGCCGATCTGGCTTGGCCTGCTGTGGGGCGCGCTGGTGGCCGGGGCGGCGGCGCTGGTGGTGGCGATCCCGACCGTGCGGCTCAGGGGGCTCTACTTCTCCGTGGCCACGCTCGCCTTCGCCGAGATGGTGCGGCTGATCTTCGAGATCTTCACCTACCAGGTGGAGATCGACGGCGAGCTGGTGGGCCCCGACGGCTCCGACGGCTTCCGCGACATCCGCGCCATCTACGACAGCAACGTCTCGGCCTTCGAGTACATGCTGATCATCTACGGGCTGCTGGCGGCGGTGCTCGTCGGTTTCCTGATCCTGGAGCGCTCCCGCCTCGGCGCCATCTTCCGGATGATCGGCGAGGACCCGATGCTGACCGAGATGCAGGGTCTCAACGTCACCAAGTACAAGATTCTTGCCGTCGTCATGGCCGGCATTGTCGCGGGCATCGGCGGCGCCCTCTACGCGCATCTCGCGACCTACGTCGAGCCCAAGATCTTCAACGTGATGCTGGGCGTGCACGCGCTCGCTTACGGCCTGATCGGCGGACTGGGCACGGCCTTCGGGCCGCTGATCGGCGTCGCCATCGATATCGGCCTGCTGGAATCGATCCGCGCGATCTCCGGCTACCGCATGATCGTCTTCGGCGGCCTGGTCGCCCTGCTGCTGATCGTGCGCCCGCGCGGTCTGCTGGACGAAGCCGCCATGCACTGGCTGCGCGGGCGCTGGCGAGGGTTGGTCCGTGCTGAGAGTTGAGGGCCTGAGCCGATCCTTCGGGGGCGTCGCCGCCCTGGAGGCGCTCGATCTCGCGGTCGCGGACGGCGAGGTGGTGGGCCTCATCGGCCCCAACGGCTCCGGCAAGACGACGCTGTTCAACGTGATCACCGGCGTTCATCCGGCCGATACCGGCCGCATCCTCCTGCGCGACGAGGACATCACCAGGAGCACGCCGGCCGGAATCGTTCGCCTGGGCATCGCGCGAACCTTCCAGAACCTCCGCATCTTCCAGCGCATGAGCGTGCGCGAGAATGTCTGGGTGGCGCAGCACAGCCTGCCGGGCGTTGGGCCGATGGCGCTGCTGTCCAACCGGTCCGCGGCCGAGCGGGCGCGGAAGGCGGAGGTCGATCGCCTGCTCGATGCGGTGGGCCTCGCGGATCGGCGGAACGTGCTGGCGGGCAGCCTGCCGCTCCCCGAACAACGCAGGCTGGAACTTGCCCGCGCGCTCGTGCGCTCTCCGGCGCTGCTGCTGCTCGACGAGCCGGCGGGCGGCATGACCCCGGCCGAGACCGCGGAGATGGCCGCCCTCATTCGCGACTTCGCGGTGCCGGGGCGCACCTGCATCGTCATCGAGCACAAGCTCGACCTGATCTCGACGCTCTGCCAGCGCCTTTGCGTTCTCAATTTCGGCCGCAAGATCGCGGACGGCGAGCCGGGTCGGGTCCTGGAGCACCCCGAGGTGCTCGAAGCCTATCTCGGCAAGGACGCACTGGATGCTTGAGATTCGCGACCTGCACCTGAGCTACGGCAAGGTGCGCGCCGTCCAGGGCGTCTCGCTGGAGGTCGCGGAAGGCGAGATCGTCGCCCTGATCGGTGCCAATGGCGCCGGCAAGAGCTCGACAATGCATGCGGTGTGCGGCATCGAGCGGCCATCCGGCGGGCAGATCCGCTTCCTCGGCCAGGCGATCACCCGCCTGCCGCCGCACCGGATCATGCGCCGCGGCATCGTGCAGGTGCCGGAGGGTCGCCTGATCTTCGGCGGGCTGACCGTGGCACAGAACCTGCGGCTCGGGGCCCATAACGTGGCGGGCCGCGCCAAGACCGAGGCGGACATCGAGCGCGTGCTCGAATCCTTCCCGATGCTGCGGGAGCGGCTCGACGAGCCGGGCTCGGCGCTCAGCGGCGGCCAGGCGCAAATGCTGGCGCTGGCGCGCGGGCTGATGGCGCGGCCCAAGCTCCTGATACTCGACGAGCCCTCCCTCGGCCTTGCCCCGATCGCCGCGCTGGACGTCTTCGCCCTGATCCCCCGGCTCAGGGACGCGGGCGTCACGATCCTGCTGGTCGAGCAGAACGTGCGCCAGGCCTTGGCGATCGCGGACAGGGGCTACGTGCTGGAAAGCGGGCGTATCATACTGGACGGCAAGGCAGCCGAACTCGCCGAACACGAGCTGCTGGTCAGCGCCTATCTGGGTCTAACGAGGGGAGAATGAACCATGCGTATCTTCATCGCAGGCCTGACTCTGTCGGCGATGCTGATCGCGGGCGGCTCCGCCCTGGCGGGCGAGCGGGTCGCGGCCGACGTGAGCTGCGCGGCGACGGCGGAGAAGCTCACCTACGACTGCACGATCATGCTCAAGGGCAAGAAGAGCGGCGAACCCGTGGCGGGCGCCGAGGTCGTGGTCAAAGCCGACATGCCGTCCATGCCGCTGGCGCACAACGTGCGGCCCGTGAAGGCGGCGGCAGGCTCGATGCCGGGCCACTACACCGCCACGCTGGAGCTCGAGATGCTGGGCGAGTGGGCGCTCACCCTCGACGTCAGCGGCCCGACCCGTGACCGCGTGGTCAAGAAGCTGGATTTCGGTGGGGCTTCCAGCGAATTCGGTCACGGGGAGATGAAGGACCACGGCGCCGACATGGATCACGGCGAGATGAAGATGGAGGAGGCCGAGTAGCTGGCCCGTCCGGGCCGGAGGGGAGACGCAGGCGGCGCCAACCTTCTCTCCCTCTCCTCCCTGGGGAGGAGAGGGCCGGGGTGAGGTGGGGATCCTCCCGTGAGGTTGGTCGCATGGGGACGCGCCACACGGGAAGCGGAGCCGGCTTCGCATGCTATCGTGCCCGCCGCCAACGACGGGAGGCAGGGCATGAGGCTTGAGGGCAAGGTCGCGATCGTCACCGGAGGCTCGCGCGGGATCGGCGCCAGCATCGCGCGGCGTCTGGCTGCGGACGGCGCCGTGATCGCAGTGGTCGCGCACACCGCGCGCGACAAGGCCGAAGCGGTGGTGCAGGAGATCGTGGACGCCGGCGGCCGCGCCGCGCCGTTCCAGGCCGACGTTTCCAAGGTGGCGGACTGCGAGCGGCTGGCGGTGGAGGTGGCCGATGCCTTCGGCACCATCGACATCCTCATCAACAACGCCGGCGTCTACCACCCGCTGCCCATGGAGGAGACCACCGAGGCGCTCTGGGACGCGCAGATCGACATCAACCTCAAGGGCAGCTTTTTCATGGCCAAGGCGGTAGCGCCGGTGATGAAGGCAAAGGGCGCGGGCAAGATCGTCAACATCACGTCCACGCTCGGCGTCGTCGGCTCGAGCGCCGGCGCCGCCTATTGCGCGTCGAAGGGCGGCCAGATGCTGCTGACCAAGGCGCTTGGCCTGGAGCTTGGGCCGCACGGGATCAACGTCAACGCGGTGGGACCCGGCGCCACGAGGACCGACATGAACGCGGCGATCCGCGCCCAGCCCGGCAGGGAAGAGCGGATGGAGGCCATCGCGCCGATGGGCCGCTACTGGATGGAGGCCGACGACGTCTCCGGCGCCGTGGCTTACCTCGTCTCGTCGGAGGCCGATGCGGTGCACGGCGCCCACCTCATGATCGACCTCGGCTGGACTGCCTGGTAGGCCGCGCGCCGGCCCGCCGGCCGCCCGACCAACATGTGCGGACGCTTCACCCAGCGCCTCCCCTGGCGCGAGCTTGACGAACTCCTCGACCTGCTCGGCCCAGCCCAGAACCTGCGGCCGCGCTACAACGTGGCGCCGGGGCAGACCATCGCGGCGGTGCGCCTGGCCGAAGGCGGCCGCCGCCTCTCCATGCTGCGCTGGGGGCTGGTCCCCGCGTGGGCCAAGGAACCGAATATCGGCTACAAGCTGATCAACGCGCGCTCGGAGACCGCGCACCAGAAACCCTCGTTCCGTGACGCCTTCAAGGCGCGCCGCTGCCTGATCCCGGCCGACGGCTTCTATGAGTGGAAACGCGAAGGCAAGGCCAAGCAGCCCTACCTGATCGGGATGAAGGATGGCGGCGGTTTCGCCTTCGCCGGGCTGTGGGAGAGCTGGCGGGTGCCCAATGGCCTCACGCTCACCGGCTCGCTATCCGAACTGGAACCGGGCGACGTGCTGGAGACCTGCACCGTCCTCACCACCGAGGCCAACGAAGCTCTGGCGCCGATCCACCTCCGCATGCCCGTAATCCTGCCGCCCGACGCCTATGGTCCCTGGCTCGCGGGCGAGTCCATCCCCCTCGCCCCCTACCCCGCCGACGCGATGACCTTCCACCCGGTGAGCACGCTGGTCAACAAACCCGCCCACGACGATGAGCGGTGTGTGGAGCGGATGGGGCACGAGCAACATGATATCTTTTCTGAAACATCCTAAAATAATAATGGGGTCGGATTACAGACCAACGACTTTGTTCCAGTCTGAAATATACATATAGATGCGCTGAAATTCGGATGGCATAAGTAGACGATTATGGGCCACGAAGTGGCGCGACTTCTCCAACTCGTTCATGCGTTGACGAATCCAGTCCTGCGTGGGCATCATGTCTTTGAAATGCTCCCAGTTCTGGACAATAATTGACGATAGATCTCCAAAGTCTACAAATTCTAACCGATCAGACTTTGCTCCTTCTAACCACGAATCTTGTTCTGCAGATTTCTGCCGGTTCTCCGCGGCATCTCTGATTTTCTTCGGAACGCCTTCAGAATCCCACCAACCCGGACCTACCGCTTCTTCCAATGTGTCTCTAATCAACGAGCGTACTTCGTTCTCAAATGCGTGCAGAACGGCATACAAGCGCGCCATTTGCACAGCATCGTTGCGTCTCTTGACGCCAAATGGACTCAACGCTTCCCACAGGAGTTGTTCCTCGGTATATCCTAAATCTGAACCAACCTTGATGCCGGCTTGGCGAAATTTCTCAGTCTCTGATTCGAAAAGAAGTCCTCTGAAAACAAAATCCCTGATATTTTTTCTAGCACTAGTCAACGATATGCTCCCTTAAAGATTTGAATATCGCGTTGTATACTTCTATGCCCTTTGTTGCGGGGAGATGAATCTGGATGTTGTAATGCAAATCAGCCTGTCGCGTAGCCGTTTGCCTTGCCTCCTTTGGCGCTATATCGACCGGCTCAGGTAGAGGGCTTGGTGTATCTTCGGGAATCTCAGACTTATCGTCAATTTGAGTGTCTGTGTCACCTACTATAGTATCTCTATCACACAGCTCAAGAAGAGCCAAGAAAGTCCGTGCTGATCTCTCGCTAACCGTATCGCTTAGATTGTATGTGCTCTTGAATTTGCCGGCGATCTGTGAAAAATCCTCTTGGGTTGGATTGCGCTTCATCACGAAAAGGTCGCTGTACGCATCTTTTACAGCATCTGCAAGAACTTTTTTCCACCTCGTCTTATCAAGAAAATCCATGTATTGAGAAGTCGGCGCCCCTTCAGGTGTCAGGAACCCCAGCCCTTTCATTAATCCTATCGCGGCAAGCCAATTGGACGATTTGAATCCAATATCTCTAAGAAACTCGCGATTAAATTTACTGGGAGCTTGGCCCTCGCGAAGCGTCTCGAAAAACTGATCAAGCTTACCGTAGACTTGTATAGACCTATTCAATAGTGCCATTGCATCCTCTCATGCACCAATTCCACTTAGGCGCACACCCTTGGTAGTGAAACTAGAAGGATTAGTTGAACGAAGGGCCGTCGCGGTGCAATCTTGTGGGATTTGAAAGGGCCCGCATAGGACCAGTCGATGTGCTATTCCGGTTCGCTTTCTTGGTAGCCGTTCTGTCCCTCGACCTCGTCTCATACACAGATGACACGTCATACACCCCATCATCAGGCGGCCGCCTGTCTCTATAGCAAAACTGTGATGGTCGCCTTTCCCCCTGCGAGAAGTCAGGCGCGCGGGGATTACTTCGCGCCGGCAGCCCTGCGCAGCTGTGCCGAGGGGCGGAAGCGGAGGGCCTTGGAGGCCCGGATGCGGATCGCCTCGCCGGTCTGCGGGTTGCGGCCCTTGCGCCCGGGGCGCTTGACGATGGTGAAGGTGCCGAAGTTGCCGATGGTGTAGCGGCCTTCCTTCTTCGACTTCTTGATCCCGGCCTCGATCTCGCCCAGCACCAGGTCCACGGTGCGCTTGGCCTCGGCCTTGCTCATCTTGCCCTTCTTGGCGACGTTCTCGA
>JAJDVB010000176.1 GCA_022826345.1 Alphaproteobacteria bacterium | reverse complement strand
CAGCAGGAACTCGACCGGGTCGCGGCCGGCAGCCTCCGCCAGCTCGTTCGCGAAGCAGTTCATCGCGAATGCGTGCTGGATGTTGTTGACCGAGCGATACCAGCCGACCCGGATCATGGCGTCGGCCTCGCCGTTCTCGATACGGAGGTTCGGCACCTGGTTATAGGGGGTGTCGATGAGGCCGAGCCCGTACTCGAGCGGATGGCCGGTCCGCATCGCCGGCGCCCAGAGCGCGATGAGCGTGGGCCACGCGCCCGAATGGTGCCACGCCGTGACATTGCCCGAGTCGTCGAGCCCCGCTCTCAGACGATGGGCGCTTGCGGCGTGGTAGAAGCCCTGCTGGATCTCGTCCTCGCGCGTCCACTGCACCCGCACCGGGGCGCCGATCTTGCTGGAAAGGATCGCCGCCTCGCACGCGAAGTCGGGCTTGGACTTGCGGCCGAAGCCGCCGCCCAGCAGCGTCACCTCGCACTCGACATCGGTCTGCTCGATGCCCAACGCATCCGCCACGTACTGCCGGACCCAATTGGGTGCCTGGGTCGAGGTCACGACCTTGACCGGCATTTGCGTGGCGTCGGCGAGAGCCACCGGCGGCTCCATCGGCGTGTGGATGAAGTAGGGCACGAAGTACTCTGCCTCCATCACCTGGGCAGCCGAGCCCAGCGCCTCGTCGACATTGCCGCGATCGCGGATGACGTGGCCGCCGGCACGGGCCGAAGCCATGAGCTCGTCGTTGTAGGTGCTCGAATCGTGCTTGACGTTGGGGCCGTCATCCCACTCGATGACGAGCCGGTCACGCCCCTCCATCACCGACCAGGTGTTGGTGCCGATCACCGCGACGCCGCCCAACGCCCGGAACTCGGCCGGCTTGTCGTCGGCCAGCGCCGGGATCTCGATCACGTCCTCGACACCCTGAACCTTGAGCGCCTCGCTGGCATCGAACGACTTCACCTTGCCGCGGTAGACCGGCGGGCGCGCCACGACGGCGATCTTCATGCCGGGGACGCTGATGTCGGCGCCGTAGGTGGCGCCGCCGGTGCTCATGTCGTAGTTGTCGACCACCGGCATGTCGCGGCCGATGTACTTCCACTGCGACTTGTCCTTGAGCTTCGGCGCAGCGTCGCCGGTCGGCACCGCGATGTCGGCGGCGGCGTCCACCACCTCGCCGAAGTCGAACGACTGGCCCGTGCCGGTGTGGTAGAGGCGGTGGTCCTTGGCGTAGACCTCGCTGGGATCGACGCCCCACTTCCTGGCCGCCGCCTGCTCCAGCACGTAGCGGCCGGCCGCGCCCAGCTCGCGCATGATTTCGAAGTGGTGGCGGGTGCTGCGTGAGCCGTCGGTGTTCTGCTGGTCCTTGCCGGCGGGGTCGAACTTGGTCTCGTCGCCCGGTGCCTGCCAGATCTTGACTCGCTGCCAGTCGGCTTCGAGCTCGTCGGCCAGGATCATCGGGATGCCGGTGCGCACACCCTGACCCATCTCGGAGCGGCTGCACGTGAGCGTGACCGTTCCGTCGTCGGCAATCTCGACGAAGAGATTGGGCTTGACCGAGCTGCCGTTGGCCTGGCCGCTCGCCGTCGAGATCAGGGAACCGGTGGAGACGTTGGCGCCGAGCACGAAGGCGCCCGTGACGCCGGCGGACTTCAGGAAGGTGCGCCGGCTGATGTTCTGCACGCCGAACATGGTCAGACCTCCTGCGCCGCTGTGCGGACCGCCGCGAAGATCCGCTGGTAGGTGCCGCAGCGGCAGATGTTGCCGGCCATGCCGTCAACGATCTCTTCGTCGCTGGGGTCGGGGTTCTCGTTGAGCAGTGCAGCGGCAGACATGCTCTGCCCGGACTGGCAGTAGCCGCACTGCGGCACGTTGTGGGCGCGCCACGCCCGCTGCACGGGGTGGTTGCCCTCGGGATCGAGACCCTCGATGGTGGTCACTTCTCCGCCGTCGGCCTCCGATACCGGGGTGACGCAGGAGCGGACGGCCTCACCGTCCACGTGAATCGTGCATGCGCCGCAGAGCGCCGCGCCGCAGCCGAACTTGCTCCCTGTCAGTCCGAGCTCGTCTCGGACATACCAGAGAAGCGGCATGTCAGGATCGCCGTGGAACTGGCGACTGACGCCGTTGATCTTCAGCGAAATCATTGGCCCTCTCCTGTAGTCGCCGCCCGGCCCTTCACGGGCAGCCTGATTGGGATGTTAGTCGATGCCCGGAACCGCCTCCAGCAAGATCGGGGGCGGGACGCTATTGATAGGGGGAGCTGGGCCGCTCAGAGCCCGTAGCGGGACCACCAGAGGCGGGCTTCGATGGCGCCGAGCAGGTCGCCCGCGAGCGAGCCGGCTTCCTCGCCATCGCCTCCGAAGAAGAGGCCCGGCCGCAGGCGCCGCGCCAGCCACCCGCGCGGGCGGCCGATCTTGCGCATGACCACCTTCCGGCCGTAGCGCTCGCGCAACACGCTGCGGATATCGCCGGTACCGTCGGCGAGCCCGAGGCCGATCGCCTTTCGCCCCAGCCAGAACTCGCCACTGAAGAGGTCGGGATCGCTCTCGGCGAGGCGCGCGCCGCGCCTGGCGCGTATCAGCTCCTTGAAGTTGTCGTGGATGTCCCCCTGCACCCGGCGCAGGCGATCGAGATCGTCCGGCTGCACGGCGAGGAAGGGGTCGAGCAGCGACTTCTTTTCGCCGGCGGTGTAGAGCCGACGCTCGACGCCGAGCTTCTCGATGGCTTCGTGGAAGCCGAAGCCCGAGTAGATGACGCCGATGCTGCCGAGGATGGAGTTGTCGTCCACGAAAATCTCGTCGGCTGCCGCAGCCAGCCAATATCCGCCCGAAGCGGCGACATCCTCCACGAAGGCCATCACCGGCACGTCGCGTTCCGCCGCAAGCGCGCGAATCCGGTTGTGGATCAGCGCCGACTGCGCCGCGGAGCCTCCCGGCGAATTGATTTCGAGCGCCACGGCCTTCAGCCCCGGCTGGCGGAAGGCCCGTTGCAGCACGGGAGCGACTCCCTCCATGCTAATGCGGCCGCCGAACATGCCGGGCCGTCCGATCACGCCGGAAAGCCGCACGACCGAGACCACCGGCGGCGGTTTCCGGAACGTGAGCCGCGCCAGTAACCGCCTCATCAGGACTCTTCCTCTAGGAGGGTGAGCGCGCCGCCGCTGCGCAGGACCCGGTCCGCCGCGTGGGAGTAGCTGCCGTCGTCGTCGTGCAGGATCATGCCGCAGGCGATCTGCAACGGCCCGCCGTGCTCGGCCGTCGCCTGCACGATGATGCGATTCGCGGTCTTCTTGGTGCGCGCGCCGCTGAAGGGATTATGGGACCACAACGGATAGACGACGATGGCGCCGGCCCGCGCCTGTGACAGGCCGCTCAGGATCTGGGCCAGACGCTCCGGCCGATGGATGATCGTGATGGAGCCGCCTGGGCGGACCATCCGGGCGCAGAACTCGAGCCAGGCGTCGAGCCCGGTCGCGCCTTCCACCGTCGCCTGCGCGCGGTTGCGGGAGGCCGGTGCCTGGTTCGCGCCCTCCTCGAAGAATGGCGGGTTCGCGAACACGTGGTCGAAGCCCTTCGGCGGCAACTTGGGCGGCGGTCTTTCGAAATCGCCCACCCATACATCGAGCCGCTCCTCCAGCCCGTTGAGCGCGGCGTTGTCCTTGGCGAGCTGGGCGAAGGCGCGGTCCACTTCGATCCCTGTGACGTGCAGGCCGGTCACGCGGCTCGCGAGGCAGAGCGCGCCGGCGCCGACGCCACAGCCGACATCGAGCGCGCGCTCGCCGTCCGACGCCGGCACCGCGGCCGCGAGCAGAACCGGATCAATCGCGACCCGGTAGCCCGCCGCCGGCTGGTTCAGTGCGACCCTGCCGCCGAGCAGCGTGTCGCTGGTGACCCGCGCGGACCCGGTCTCAGTCATCGAGCGCGCCGACTTCTCTCAATATGCGCCGTGCCGCATCGGCGTCCTCGTCGGCGACCATCAGACGCCGCGGAATGGCACCGGCGCTCCCTTCCAGCACGCTCATGTGCTGGTCGAGCACGATGGGCTCGATGCCGCCGTCTCTCAGCACGGCATCGAGAAACGAGAGCTGCACCAGGTCGTTCGTGCGCAGGAGCTCGATCATTCTGTCCCGACTCCCGTGTCCAGCCGCGCGCTAGCTGCTAGGTTATAGGCAACGCGGTTGCGCATGGATGCCCTTACGCGCGCGCGCCGTCAAGCGAGAGGGTCTATGTCGGACACGGTCGTTCCGCTCGAAGGGCGGGCTGTTGTACGGCGCAAGGCGGCCTCCGGAGCCTCGCTGGAGCCGCTTCACGGGCTGGTCGCGGACGACCTGCGCGCCGTCAACGGCGTCATTCTGGACAACATGCAGAGCTCGGTAATGCTGATTTCGGAGCTCGCCGCGCACATCGTCGCAGCGGGCGGGAAGCGTCTCCGGCCGATGATGACCCTCGGCGCCGCCCGGCTTTGCGGTTACACCGGCAAGCGCCACATCGACCTCGCCGCCTGCGTCGAGTTCATTCACACCGCGACGCTGCTTCACGACGACGTGGTCGACGACAGCGCGCTGAGGCGAGGCACGGCGACCGCGAATGCGGTCTGGGGCAACAAGCCGAGCGTGCTGGTGGGCGACTTCCTCTTCAGCCGCGCGTTTCAGATTTCTGTCGCCGACGGTTCGCTCCGCGTGCTCGGCATTCTTGCCGACACCGCTGCGACGCTCGCCGAAGGCGAGGTGATGCAGCTCACCACCTCCAACGACACCGAGACCAGCGAGGCCACCTATCTCAAGGTGGTGACCGCGAAGACCGCGGCACTCTTCGCCGCTGCCTGCCAGCTCGGCGCGGTGGTGGCCGAGCGCTCCGCCGCGGAGGAGGAGGCGCTCAGAAGCTTCGGGCTCAACCTCGGCATCGCCTATCAGCTGGTCGACGACGCTCTCGACTACGGCGCCCGCGAAGCGGTGCTCGGCAAGTCGGTGGGCGACGATTTCCGCGACGGCAAGATCACGCTGCCCGTGGTGCTGGCGTTTCGCCGGGGCGACGACGAGGAGCGCGCCTTCTGGCGACGCACCATGGAGGACGAGGAGCAGGAAGACGACGACTTCGCACACGCGATGGCTCTGCTCACCCGCCACGACGCTATCGCCGATTCGGTGGAGCGGGCGCGCCACTACAGCGCGATGGCCCGCGATGCGCTCGGCCTGTTCCCAGCGTCCGAGGCGAAGGACGCCCTGCTCGACGTGGTCGATTTCTGCACCGAAAGAGCACACTGAGTCGAGAGCACGCTCAGTCGCGAGTCAGCGCATTTCCTTCGGCATCTTGAAGGTCACGAGGCGTGCACTCCCGTCCCTGAACGCGGCCCAGTCGTCGATGCCGGTCTCGAAGATGGCGAGCGCTGCTGTCGGGAACCGTGTGGAGAGCCGCGCCCGCGCCGGCCCTGGCCCGTGCCGGCCGAGCGCGAGCGCCAGCGCGTGAATGCCGGGGTTGTGGCCGATGAGGATGACGCCGGGCTCGCTGCCGCCGGCCTCGGCCACCGCGTACAGGAGTGCCGACGGGCTGCCCATGTAGATGCCGTCGACGATCCGGCGCGGCAGGTCCTCGCCGAAGCCTTCGCAAAATGACTCGCAGGTCTCCACGGTGCGTCGCGAGGGCGAGCAGAGGATCAGCGTCGGCGGCTGCGCCTGTTCGCGGCAGAAGGCGCCCATGCCCCGGCTTTCTTTCCGGCCCCTGCCGACGAGCGCGCGCTCCAGGTCGCCGCCACCGGGCGGCATGCCGGCCTGCGCCTTGCCGTGGCGCATCAGGTAGAGCCGCCGCACGCCGCCTCCTCGTTCGCGCTCGCCGGTCCGCTCGTATTCGCCGTTTGCAATCGCGGTGGCGCGCGACCAGAATCGCGCCCCGCTTCGGCGATGGGGAGATCATGATGGGCGGCACGCGCACCGACAAGAGCCCGTATGAGGCCGGGCTCGAGCGCAACGACGCGAACTACGTCCCGCTGACCCCGCTCTCCTTCCTGCGCCGTGCCGCGGCGGTATTCCCCGAGCGGACGGCCTGGATTCACGGCGGCCGTCGCGCGAGCTACGCCGAGTTCTACGCGCGCTGCCGACGCCTCGCGTCGGCGTTGGCGCAGCGCGGCATCGGCCCCGGCGATACGGTCGCCATCATGTCCCCCAACACGCCGGCGATGCTGGAGGCGCACTACGGCGTTCCCATGTGCGGCGCCGTGCTCAACGCGCTCAACTATCGGCTGGATGCCGCTTCGCTCGGCTTCATCCTCGACCACGCCAAGGCCAGGGTGCTGCTGACCGACCGCTCGTTCTCGCCCGTGATCGCGGACGCGCTCGCGCGGGCCGAGGCGGCGCCGCTGGTCATCGACATCGACGATGCGCCCGCGGAAGGCGGCGACCTGCTGGGCGGCATCGAATACGAGGCGTTGCTGGCCGACGGTGACCCGGACTACGACTGGCGCTGGCCCGAGGACGAGTGGGAGGCGATCTCGCTCAACTACACCTCCGGCACCACGGGCAACCCCAAGGGCGTTGTCTATCACCACCGGGGCGCCTACCTGAACTCGCTCGGCGACGGCGCCACCTGGGCCATGCCGCATGGGCCCGTCTATCTCTGGACGCTGCCCATGTTCCACTGCAACGGCTGGTGCTTCACCTGGGCGATCAGCGCCTATGCGGGGACGCACGTGTGCCTGCGCAAGGTCGAGGCAGGCGCCATCTTTCAGGCAATTGCCGAGCACGGGGTCACGCATTTCTGCGGCGCGCCTATCGTGCTCAACCTGCTCAGCAACGCCAGCGAGGCGGAGCGCGTGCCCTTCGACCACCGTGTCGAGGTGATGACCGCCGCAGCCCCGCCGCCAGCCGCCGTCATCGCGCGCATCGAGGCGGCCGGCTTCCACGTCACTCACGTCTATGGGCTGACCGAGGTCTATGGCCCGGCGACCGTCTGCGCCTGGCACGACGAGTGGGACGCGCTGCCGCTCCAGGAACAGGCGGCGCTCAAGGCCCGCCAGGGTGTCGCTTACGCCACCCTCGACGGGCTCATGGTGGCCGACTCCAAGACGCTGGAACCCGTGCCGCCGGACGGCGAGACCATGGGCGAGGTCTTCATGCGCGGCAACACGGTGATGAAGGGCTACCTCGCCAATCCGCAAGCGACCGAGGAGGCCTTCGCCGGCGGCTGGTTCCACACCGGCGACCTCGGCGTGGTTCACGCCAACGGCTACATCGAGCTCAGGGACAGAGCCAAGGACATCATCATCTCGGGCGGCGAGAACATCTCCACCATCGAGGTCGAGGGCGCGCTCTACCGCCACCCGGCGGTGCTGGAGGCCGCAGTGGTGGCGCGGCCCGACGAGACCTGGGGCGAGACGCCCTGCGCCTTCGTCACGCTGAAGGACGGCGAGCAGGCCGACGAGGCCGCGCTGATCGACTTCTGTCGGGGCGAACTTGCGCGCTACAAGTGCCCGAAGACCGTGGTGTTTGGCGCGCTGCCCAAGACCTCGACCGGCAAAGTGCAGAAGTACGTGCTGAGGGAGCGCGCCGCCGCGCTCTGACGCGGCGCCGGGTGGCCGGGCAAGCGATGCGACCGACCCTGCCCGGCCTTGTCGCGCTTGCCACGGCGGCGCTGCTGCTTTTCGCAGCCTCCGCCACCGCGACGGCCGATGATGATCGGTTTGCCGAGGCGCGGGCTGCCATGGTGCGCGCCGTGGCGCTGGACGCCGAGCGCACCGCCGAGTGGATCGGCAAGGAAGAGCTGTCGCCCCGCGTGATGGAGGCGATGGGGCGGGTGCCGCGCCATCTCTTCGTGCCGCCGGAGCTGCAGGACTTCGGCTACTTGAACAGGCCGCTCCCAATCGGCTACGGCCAGACCATCTCGCAGCCCTATATCGTCGCCTTGATGACCGATCTGCTGGCGCCGGAGCCCGACGATGTCGCGTTCGAGCTTGGCACCGGGTCGAGCTATCAGGCGGCAGTGCTGGCCGAGCTTGTCGCAGAGGTCTACACGGTGGAGATCGTTGAGCCGCTGGCGGCGAGCGCCGCCGACCGGCTCGATGCGCTCGGCTACGACAACGTGACCGTGCGGGCCGGCGACGGCTACTTCGGCTGGCCCGAGCACGCGCCCTTCGACATCATCGTGGTGACCGCAGCCGCGAGCCATGTGCCGCCGCCGCTCATCGCCCAGCTCAAGCCGGGCGGGCGCTTGGTGATCCCGGTGGGCAGCCCGTTCCTTACCCAGCAACTCCTGCTCGTTGAGAAGGGGAAGGACGGCGCCGTCACCAGCCGCCAGATATTGCCGGTCATCTTCGTTCCGCTGACCGGCGGGCACTGACGATACGTGGCGGGCGAGGGGGCGCCGCACGGCCTCTCACGGGCCGGCGTCTTCTTCGCCGTGGCGCTGCTCGCGGCAGGCATTCTGGGCTACGAGATCCTGCTCGCGCGCCTGCTGGCGATCGTTCACTGGCACCACTTCGCTTACATGATTATCGCCGTGGCGCTGCTGGGGTTTGGGGCAGCGGGCAGCCTGGTCGCGGTGCTGCAGCACAGACTCCTCGCGCGCTTTCGCTGGGCCTTCGGCGGCGCGGCACTGGGCTTTGGGGCCGGGGCACCCCTGGCCTTCGCGTTGGCGCAATCGCTCCCCTTCAACGCGCTCGAGATCGCGTGGGACCGCGCGCAGCTCGGCTGGCTCTTCGCTCTCTACCTGGTGTTGTCGGTGCCGTTCTTCAGCGCAGCGCTGGCCCTGGCGCTGGCCTTTCGGGCTCACGCCGCCCGCGCCGGTGCGCTCTATCGCATGGACCTGATCGGCGCGGGCCTCGGGGCGCTGGGCATGGTCTTTCTGCTCGATGCGCTGCCGCTCGCCGATGCGCTGCGGGTCGTGGGTGCGCTGGGCGCCGCCGCGGGCGGTGTGGTCCTGCTGTGGGGGAGGGCAGGCCGGCTCGCGCGGGGCGGCGCGCTGTTGGCCGTGTGCGCGGGGCTCGCCCTGCCGGTGGCCCTCCCCGACCACTGGCTGCGCCCGCATCCCTCGCCCTACAAGGGGCTGAGTCTGGCGTTGACCGCGCCCGAGGCGCGCATCGTCGCGGAGCGTCACGGGCCGCTCGGCTGGCTCGCCGCGGTCGAGAGCCCGCGCGTGCCGTTTCGCCATGCGCCCGGCCTCAGCCTGATGGCGCCGGCCGGCCCGCCGGAACAGATCGGCCTCTTCACCGACGGCGGCGCCCCCAGCGCGATCACCCGCGCCGATGCCGACCTGCGCTACCTGGAGGCCGAGACCGCCACACTACCCTACCATCTGGTGGAGCGCCCGCGGGTGCTGGTGCTGGGCGCCGGAGGCGGGGCGGAATTGCTGCGGGCATTGCGCCACGGCGCCGGCGCGGTCGATGCGGTAGAGCTGAATCCGGACGTGCTCGACGTCGTGCGCGACGTGCTCGCAGGCGAGCCGGGCGGCGCATGGGAGGGCGAGAGCGTCCGCACCCACGTGGCCGACGCGCGCAGCTTCGCCGCGCGCTCCGACGAAGAGTGGGACCTGATCCAGATCGCGTTGGTGGATTCCTTCAGCGCGGCAGCGGCAGGCGTGCATGCGCTCGACGAATCGCTGCTCTACACGGTGGAGGCGTTCGAGAACTTTCTGGATCGCCTTGCGCCGGGCGGTGTGTTGGCCGTCACCCGCTGGCTCAAGCTGCCGCCGCGGGATTCGCTCAGGCTGCTCTGGACCGCGCGACGGGCGCTGGAGGCGCGGGGCGTCGCCGATCCGGCCTCGCACCTCGTCATGATCCGCGGCTGGAAGACGACGACGCTGGTAATCGGAAACGAGCCCTTCTCCGGTCCCGCGATGGACCGGCTGCGTGCCTTCGCCAACGACTACGCCTTCGATCTGGTCTGGCATCCGGGGATCGCCGAGGGCGACGCCAACCGCTACAACCGCTTGGCCGAGCCCGAGTTCTATCGCGGCGCCTCGGCGATACTTGGCCCCGATCCGGAGGGATACGCGGCCCGCTACAAGTTCGCGCTCACGCCCGCGACCGACGACCGGCCGTTCTTCTTCCACACGCTCAAGTGGTCGACGCTGCCAGAGCTGCTCGCGCTGCGCGCGCAGGGTGGGCTACCGCTGATCGAATGGGGCTTCGTGATCCTTGTCGCGACGCTGGTGCAGGCGTTCGTCGCCGCGGCCTTGTTGATCCTGGCGCCGCTGCTCGCGCTCCGCACGCCGCGCCCGACGGAAGCGCGCCCACCTGCGCGCTGGCGGGTGGTGCTCTTCTTCGCGTGCCTTGGGTTGGCGTTCCTCTTCATCGAGATCGCGTTCATGCAGCGCTTCGCGGTGTTTCTCGGACATCCGCTCTACGCCATCGCGGTGGTGCTCGCCGGCCTCCTGGTCTTCGCCGGCTTGGGCGCAGGCATGATCGACCGCCTCGCACGCCTGGCCGGGCGCAGGCCGCCCCTCGTGATCGTCGCGGCTGGGATCATTGCCGTCGGCGGCGCCTATATCGGGCTCTTGCCTAGCGTGTTCGAAGCAGCGCAGGGCTGGCCGACCGCCGCGCGCCTCGCGGTGGCGCTCGCGCTGCTCGGCCCCATCGGCTTCTTCCTCGGGATGCCGTTCCCGCTCGGGCTCAAGGCCCTCGGCGCACGCGCGCCGACGCTGGTGCCCTGGGCCTGGGGCATCAACGCCTGTGCGTCTGTGGTGAGCGCGTCGCTCGCGACCTTCATCGCGCTCCATGTCGGCTTCACGCCCGTGCTCGGCTGTGCTTTGGTGCTCTATGCCCTGGCCGCTATGGTCCCGCCGCAGGCGGCGGACGCCCCGCGATAGCGCGACACATCGGAGAGACCGGCGATGAAGTTCCTCGTGCTCCAGCACATCGACATCGAGCATCCGGGCATTTTCCGCGAGTTCATGCGGGCCGATGGAGTCGTCTGGGACACGGTCGAGCTTGACGAGGGAGAGGCGATCCCGCCGCTGGAGGGCTACGACGCGCTGATCTCCATGGGTGGGCCGATGGATGTGTTCGAGGAGGAGGAGCATCCTTGGCTCGCCGACGAGAAGGTGACCATTCGCGAGGCCGTGGCGGAGCGCGACATGCCCTTCCTCGGCGTCTGCCTCGGCCATCAGCTCCTCGCCGATGCGCTCGGCGGCCGGGTGGAGACCATGGCCGAGCCCGAGGTCGGAATCATGACGGTCGACCTCACCGAGGCGGGGCGGGCGGACCCGCTACTCGCCGGTCTCGACCCGACCGTGACCTGCCTGCAATGGCATGGCTGCGCGGTGACCGCGATGCCGGACGGCGGCGTCAACCTCGCGTCGTCGCCGCTTTGCGCGGTCCAAGCGTTCCGGGTCGGGCGCCACGCCTACGGGCTGCAGTATCACGTGGAACTGACGCCGACGACGGTCCCCGACTGGGGCGCCGTGCCCGCTTACCAGGACTCGCTGGAACGGGCGCTCGGCCCCGACGGTCTCGTGCCGTTCGAGGCCGAGGCCGCGCGGCACATGCCCTCCTTCAACCGCGACGCCCGCACCCTCTACGACAACTTCATGGCCCTGGTGCGTAGCCGCTAGGCTGCACTCTCCGGCGGCCAGTTTGGCACCGGCGGCGGGGCGTCGAGAGGGCCGAGCCAGGTGACGTGGCCCATCTTGCGGCCGGCGCGGGTTTCCGCTTTGCCGTAAAGATGGAGGTGCGCGGCCGGGTCCGCGGCGAGCGCCCGCCAGCACTCGACGTCGGCGCCGATCAGGTTCTTCATGCAGGCATTGGCCCGCCGCGCCGTGGAGCCCAGCGGCAGGCCGCAGACGGCGCGGATGTGCTGCGCGAACTGGCTGGTCTCGCAGCCCTCGATGGTCCAGTGGCCCGAGTTGTGGACGCGGGGTGCGATCTCGTTGACCAGCAGCCGGCCGTCGGTGGTGACGAACAGCTCCACGCAGAGCACGCCCACATGGTCGAGCGCCTGGGTGACGTGCTCCGCGCCCTCCCGCGCGGCCCGCGCGAGGGCAGGGGGGATGTCGGCCGGCGCCAGCGTGACGTCGAGAATGCCGTTCACATGGCGGTTCTCGACCGGGTCGAAGCTCGCCATGTGCCCGTCCGGCGCGCGGGCCACGATCACCGAGACCTCGCGCTCGATGGGCGCGAAGGCTTCAAGGATCGCGGGCCGGCCGCCGAGGGTGTCACGCCAGGCCATGAGCAGGTCGTCGCCCGCGCCCAGCATGACCTGCCCTTTGCCGTCGTAGCCGAGGGTCTGGGTCTTGAGCACGGCGGGCCGGCCGATGCGCGCATCGGCAGCCGCGTTGTCGACACCCACCTCAATCGCCGCATAGGGCGTCGTCTTCAATCCGAGGCTGCGCACGAAATCCTTTTCGGCGATGCGGTTCTGGGCGACGCGGAGCGAACGTGCGCCCGGCCGCACCGGGACCTGGTCCGCGAGACGTTCCAGCGCCGACGCCGGCACGTTCTCGAACTCGGTGGTGACGACATCCACCACAGCACCGAAGGCGTCCAGCGCCGCGTTGTCATCGTAGGCTGCGACGGTCTCGGCGGCCGAGACCTGTGCGGCGGGGCCGTCCGGCTCCGGCGAGTAGATGTGGCAGCGGTAGCCGAGGGGTGCTGCGGCGATCGCCAGCATCCGGCCCAACTGGCCGCCGCCGAGAATGCCGATGGTGGCGCCCGGTGCGATCACGACGTGGGCGACTCCGCCACCGACGCGGTCTGATTGGCGCGCCAGTCGTCGACTGCCGCGGCTACCCGCTCGTCCCCGAGTGCCACGATGGCGGCCGCGAGCAAAGCCGCGTTGACAGCCCCCGCGCGCCCGATGGCGACCGTACCCACCGGCACGCCCGCCGGCATCTGGACGATGGAGAGCAGGCTGTCCATGCCCTTCAGGCTCTTGCTCTCGACCGGCACGCCGATGACCGGCAGCGGCGTCATCGAGGCGGTCATGCCCGGCAGGTGCGCCGCGCCGCCGGCGCCGGCGACGATCACCTTGAGGCCCCGGTCGCGAGCGTCCTCGGCGTAAGCGTAGAGCCGCTTGGGCGTGCGGTGCGCGGAGACGATCCGGGTCTCGAACGGGACGCCGAGCGCCTCCAGCGTCTCGGCCGCGTGGCGCATGGTCTCCCAGTCCGACTGGCTCCCCATGATGATCCCGACAAGGGCGGCGGTCTCGCTCATGGCGCTCTCCCGTTACGGCTCACAAATTGGGGCGCGGCGTGCTACTTTACCCCCCGCGAGCGGCCGCGGGCAGTGCCTGGGCCGCCTTCACAGCCTCGGCGCGGCGTGCTATAGAGCCGCCGGCCCAGGAATGAAACCCGAATTCTGAGGAAGGGAAGCAGAAATTTGGTTCATGTAGTCGTACGCGAAAACAATGTCGATCAAGCGCTGAAGGCACTTAAAAAGAAGATGCAGCGCGAGGGAATTTTCCGGGAAATGAAGATGCGCCGCCACTACGAGAAGCCCTCGGAGCGGCGGGCACGGGAAAAGGCGGAAGCGGTCCGCCGCGCCCGGAAACTCGCTCGCAAGCGCGCCCAGCGGGAGGAATAACACCTCCAGACGCGGCTCCGCGACGCCGTTATTTCTGTTGAAAAGTTTCTCACGCCGGTCCGAGTGCGGCGGCGTGCGAGCCATTCTGCGCAAAGTTATCCGAGGTCAGAGGGACTTCACGATCTCTTCCACCATTTTCTTAGCGTCGCCGAAAAGCATCATCGTGTTGTCCCGGTAGAACACCGGGTTGTCGATGCCGGCGTAGCCCGGCGCCAGCGAGCGCTTGACGAACAGCACCGTCTTGCAGAGCTCCACGTCGAGGATCGGCATACCCGCAATCGGACTCTGCGGGTCGGTCTTCGCAACCGGATTGACCACGTCGTTGGCGCCGATCACGAGGGCGACATCGGTGTTGGGCATGTCGCTGTTGATGTCCTCAAGCTCGAAGACCTCGTCGTAGGGGACATTGGCCTCCGCCAGCAGCACGTTCATGTGGCCCGGCATCCGACCTGCCACGGGATGGATGGCGTAGCGGACGTCGACCCCTTCCTTTTGGAGCATGCCGGCCATCTCGCGTATGGCGTGTTGGGCCTGCGCGACGGCAAGGCCGTAACCCGGCACGATGACCACCGAACCCGCGTTGCGCATGATGAAGGCGGCGTCGTCCGCGCTGCCCGCCTTGTGGGTGCGGTCGGTCGCGGAGACCGATTTCGAGGAATCGGTGCCGAAGCCCCCGAGAATCACGCTGATGAAGGAGCGGTTCATCGCGCGGCACATGATGTAGCTGAGGATCGCGCCGGCCGAGCCCACCAGGGCGCCGACCACGATGAGCACCGTGTTCTCCAGCGTGAAGCCGATACCCGCCGCCGCCCATCCCGAGTAGGAGTTCAGCATCGAGATGACCACCGGCATGTCGGCACCGCCGATGGGGACGATCAGCAGCACGCCGAAGAGCAACGCGAGGCCGGTCATGGCCCAGAACACGCTCTCCTGCTGCTCGATGGAGAACACTACGCCCAGCGCAACGATCGCGATGATGAGGGCGAGGTTGAGCAGGTGCTGGCCGCGGAAGACCAGCGGCGCACCGGTCATCAACTCCTGGAGCTTGGCGAAGGCGACGACCGATCCCGTGAAGGTCAACGCGCCGATCACCACGCCGAAGCACATTTCGATCCGGCTCACCAGCCTGATGTCGCCGGGTGTGCCGATGTGGAAGGTCTCCGGCGCGTAGAGCGCGGCACCCGCGACCAGCACCGCGGCGAGCCCGACCAGGCTGTGGAATCCGGCCACAAGCTGGGGCATTGCGGTCATGCGGATGCGAAGCGCAATTACCGTGCCGATCAACCCGCCGACGACGATGCCGACGCCGATCCACAAATAGTCTTCGACCCCCGGCTGGCCGAGGGTCGTGCCGATGGCGATCACCATGCCGGCGATGCCGAAGATGTTGCCGCTGCGCGCGGTCGCGGGCGACGAAAGGCCGCGCAAGGCCATGATGAAACAGACGCCAGCGATCAGATAGAGAATCGCTGCCAGATTGGAGGTCATGGGAAGCGCCGCCTATTTCTTCTTCTTGAACATCGACAGCATTCGTTGTGTGACCGTGAATCCTCCGAAAATGTTAACGGCCGCAAGGCCGACGGCGACCCCGCCCAGTATCTTGGCGAGGACGCTGCCCTCGGCGGGCGTCGCCGCCAACAGCGCGCCCACGATGATCACGCTCGAAATGGCGTTCGTGACCGACATGAGCGGCGTGTGCAGCGCCGGCGTAACGCTCCACACCACGTAATATCCGATGAATACGGCGAGCACGAAGACCGTGACGGCGATGACCAGCGGATGCAGCGCGAGCACGTCCTCCACGGTTACATTTCCTCGCCTTCGAGAGCCGGGTGCACCACCGCGCCGTCCTTGGTCAGCAAGGCCCCCCGTATCACCTCATCCTCCCAGTCGATCTCGAGCGACCGGCTTTCCGCGTTGATCATCGGCTGGATGAAGTTGAACAGGTTGCGCGCATAGAGCGTGCTGGTATCGACCGGAACCCGCGCCGGGTAGTTGGCGTGGCCGATGATCGTGACGCCGTGGCGCACGACCACTTGGTCGTAGGCGCTCAGCGCGCAATTGCCGCCGCTCTCGACGGCCAGGTCGACGATGACCGAGCCGGGCTTCATGTCCTTGACCATCGCCTCGGTGATCAGTTCAGGGGCGGGTTTGCCCGGAATCTGCGCGGTGGTGATGCAGATGTCCTGCTTCGTGAGCGTTTCGTGGATCAGTGCGGCCTGACGCGCTTTGTAGAGATCGCCCATCTCCCTGGCGTAGCCGCCGGCGGTCTCGGCATCGCCGGCATCGGCGTCGACCGAGATGAACTTGGCGCCCAGGCTCTCGACCTGCTCCTTGACGGCGGGGCGCACGTCGAAAGCGGAGACGAGCCCGCCCAGTCGCTTGGCGGTCGCGATCGCCTGAAGGCCGGCGACGCCCGCACCAAGTACGACGACCCGCGCCGGGGCCACGGTGCCGGCCGCGGTCATCATCATCGGAAGGATCCGGCCGAAATGGTCGGCGGCGTCGATCACCGCCTTGTAGCCCGCGATGTTGCTCTGCGACGAGAGCGCGTCCATCGACTGTGCGCGGCTGATGCGCGGGATCAGCTCCATCGCGAAAGACGTGACGCCGTGGGACGCGTAGCGGCCGACCTGCTCGCGCTGCTGCAACGGTGCGAGCAGGCCCACCAGCACCGTGTCGGAATTCATGAAAGAGAGTTCGTCGGCCGCGTTTCCGTCGCAGAGCGGCGCGCGGACCTTGGTGACGAGGTCGGCGTCACCGTAGACGGTTTTTGCGTCGACGACGATGTGGGCGCCCGCCTCCGCCAGCACTTCGTCCGACATCTGAGCACCGACGCCGGCGCCGCTCTCCACCAGCACTTCGACGCCGAGCGCGGTGAATTTCCTGATCGAGTCCGGGGAGGCGGCAATGCGGGTCTCGCCCGGGACGATTTCCTTCGGAACCCCGATCCTCATACGCGCATCGACTCCGCCTGCCCGGGAGCGGCGCCACAATGCCCCGCTCGGTGCGGTTTGCCAAGGCCGGGGGCGCGGGTTCTCACGGAGGGTTGATCCGGACGTGCGAGGCGCATTGCGGGCGCGTGTCAGGCGGCCTCGGGCACCCCGCAGCCTTCCAGTGCGGTGGCCTGCCGGCGGGTCAACTGCGCGGCGTCGAAATCCTCGATCAGCGCCTCGTAGAGCCGGTGCCAGTTGAGCTCGGCCTTGAGGTGCAGGTAGACCGAGCCGAGGCCGATCGCCGAGCGGTCGATCAGCACGAACTCGCGCGGTGGCGTGACGCCGCCGAGGCGCCTGAGCTCCCGATGCGTCTTGGCCGCGACCGCGCCGCCGTAGCGGGCGTTGCCGGATTCGTCGATCATCCGGGTGCGGTCTTCCAGTAGCGGCCCGTAGATGTAGTTGGCCCAGATGTTGAGCGCATCCACCATCTCGTTCGACAGGTCGGTGAACCCCCAGGTCTCGTAGGCGTGCACCGCAAGGTCGCGGTCTTCGTCCCGCACCGCGTGGTAAAGGTCGATGATGCCCTGCACGAAGCGGCCGCCGAACACGCGGATGCAGCCGTAATCGAGGAGATTGATCGTGCCATCGGGGCGCACCGTGTAGTTGCCGAGGTGCGGGTCGCCGTGGAGCACGCCATAGCGGTACAGCGGCACATACCAGGCGTTGAACATGTGGCGTGCGATATCGTTGCGCTGCTCGGCCGGGGCCTCCTTGAAGTCGAGCAGCGGGGCGCCATCGAGCCAGTTCATGGTGAGCAGCCGCCCGGTCGATAGCCCGGCGTCCACCACCGGCACGTGAACGCCGGGATCGTCGCACAGCATCTCGCCGTAGAGGGCCATGTGGCGGGCCTCGCGCTCATAGTCGAGCTCTTCGCGGAGCCGCGCCGCGATCTCGGCGTGGATCTCGCCGGTCTCGATGGCCGGGTCGTAGCGGGCGTAGACGGCGAAGATCAGCTTGAGCTGGCGGATGTCGGCCGCCACGGCGGACGCCATGTCCGGGTATTGCAGCTTGCAGGCGAGCGCCGTGCCGTCGTGCGCCGTGGCGCGGTGAACCTGGCCGAGAGAGGCCGCGGCCACCGCCTCCGTCTCGAAGTCGGCGAATGCGGAGCGCCAGTCGGGTCCGAGCTCGGCGGCCATGCGCCGCTTGACGAAGCCCCAGCCCATCGCCGGCGCCCGCGACTGGAGGGCGCCGAGGGCGTCCGCGTATTCCTCGGGAAGGCCGCCGGGGATCGTCGACAGCAGTTGCGCGACCTTCATCAGTGGCCCCTTGAGGCCGCCAAGGGCGCGCTTTAGGTCCTCGGCGTTGCGCTCCCGGTCGGCAGGCAGGCCGAGATAGCGCTGGCCCGCCATGCGCGCGGCGATTCCGCCCACCGAGGTGCCGACCC
Source organism: Alphaproteobacteria bacterium (assembly GCA_022826345.1). The sequence goes on along the minus strand of JAJDVB010000176.1, from coordinate 8,417 downwards.
GCGCATAGCGGCGCACACGCCCGCTCAGCCTGTCGTCTTCGCGATCCGGCACGATTGGTGCCTCTATGCTTGCTACCGGTGACCAAGGCCGCGTTGCGGCGCGTCATCCCATTCGATAAATCATAGCACCGCCCCTCGCTCCAACCGCATGGGCGCGGCAAACGTGGCGCGGGGCGGGCTTGGCTGCCGGAGAAGCGGAGACCCTCATGCTGGACAAATTCGAACGCTATCCGCTGACCTTCGGCCCGACGCCGATCGAAAGGCTGGATCGACTCTCCGAGCACTTAGGCGGCGCGGTCGAGCTCTACGCCAAGCGCGACGATTGCAATTCGGGCCTCGCCTTCGGCGGCAACAAGATCCGCAAGCTGGAATACATCGTCCCCGACGCCATCGCGTCGAACGCCGATACCCTGGTCACCATCGGCGGCGTGCAGTCGAACCACACGCGCCAGGTTGCAGCGGTCGCCGCAAAGCTCGGCATGAAGTGCCGCCTGGTGCAGGAGAGCTGGGTGCCGTTCGAGGACGCCGTCTACGACCGGGTCGGGAACATCCTGATGAGCCGCGTGATGGGGGCGGAGATCGAGCTGGTCGACGAAGGCTTCGACATCGGCATTCGGGAGAGCTGGGAGCGGGCGCTCGAGGACGTGAAGGCGAAGGGCGGGAAGCCCTATGCCATCCCGGCGGGCGCCTCGGTGCACAAGTTCGGCGGCCTCGGCTACGTCGGCTTCGCCGAGGAGGTGCGGGCGCAGGAGCAGGAACTCGGCGTCAGGTTCGACTACATCATCGTCTGCACCGTCACCGGCTCCACCCATGCCGGCATGCTGGTGGGATTCGCGAAGGACGGCCGCGCCGACAGGGTCATCGGCATCGACGCGTCAGGAACGCCGGCGCAGACCCGCGCGCAGGTGATGGACATCGCCCGCAACACGGCGGAGCTGGTGGAACTCGGCCGTGCCGTCACCGACGACGACCTGGTCCTGATCGAGGACTACGCCTATCCCGCCTACGGCGTGCCGTCCGCAGAGACCAACGACGCCATCCGCCTCGCCGCCCGCACGGAAGGGCTGATGACCGATCCGGTCTACGAGGGGAAATCCATGCAGGGCATGATCGACCTGGTGCGGAAGGGGTACTTCCCGGCGGGCTCCAAGGTGCTCTATGCCCATCTCGGCGGCGTGCCCGCCATCAACGGCTACAGCTACATCTATCGCAACGGTTAGCCGCCGGCGGCGGCGCTGCCGGTCGGCCCTACGCAGGAGAGAGTCATGGCCGCACAACGCATCGGTGCCTACGTCGAGGTCGCCCCTGGCGTCGACATCTACTACGAGGACGAGGGGGAGGGGCCTCCGCTGGTCCTGATTCCCGGCTGGACCTTCACGACCAGGGTCTTCGACCATCAATTCGCGGCGTTCTCGGATCGCTACCGGGTCATCTCGTTCGACCCGCGTAGTCACGGCCGCTCGACCGTGACCAGCGACGGCAACAACTACGCCACCCAGGCCGCCGATCTCGCCGTTCTTCTCGATCACCTCAAGGTCGAGAATCCGGTTATTGCAGGCTGGTCGGCGGGCTCGCTGACCGCGTGGCACCATGTCCGCAACCGGGGCACGGACGGCATTCGCGCGCTCGTCTCCATCGACATGCCGCCGCTCGGAATGAGCTACGACCAGAGCGATTGGGTCGAAGGGGCGATCGACGCTCTCGCCGGCTTCTTCCAGGGGGTGCAGACCGCGCAAGGGCAGCGCGGCGTCGTCATCTGGTACGCCGATAACGTGATGATCGAGGGCGAGATGTCGCCGGAGGTGACGGCGTGGATCGTCGAGCAGTCGCTCGCGACGCCCCCGCTGATCGCCGCCAACCTCATCGCCGACGTGTGCTTCGCGAACTACCTGGAAGAGGCGAAGAAGGTGGACGCGAACATCCCGTCGATCTTCTACGTCGCCGACCACTGGGCCGAGACCGCCAAGCCGTTCCTGGCCAACCACTGCCCCAAATCTCGCGTTGAGGCCTTCGGCGGCCACATGATGTTCTGGGAGTATCCCGAGCGGTTCAACGCGACCCTGGCGGAGTTCCTTTCCGCCATTTGATCGCAGAGGGGCTACCGCTCGACGATGGTGACGTTGCCGATCCAGCGTTGCTTGCGGCGTGCGAGCCGGCCGGGCACGTCCTCCGCCTCGTAGTCCGCGATGGGGACGGACGCCCGGTCCACGTCGAGCGGCGGCTCCAGCAGGTTCGAGTTCAAGACCGAGTAGAGGCGCCCCTCCATCTCGCACACCGCCGCGGCGATCACGCCGCAGCAGCCGCAGACGAGAAAGGTCGCGGTCTCGTGGCCGAACGCATAGCGGCTCACGCGGTCGGGCTCAGCCAGCGTGATCGTGAGGCGGCCGGCCGGCGCGGAGACGTAGAGGCTGCCGTGCTTCTGGCAGAAGCTGCAGCCACAGTGGCGTGGGGAGAGGGGGGTGTCGTCCTCCACCTCAAGCGCCACGACGATCGCGCCGCAATGGCAGGCGCCTTCCAGGGTCTTTGCCACGGAATTTCTCCCTCCGTCGCCGCCGCGCATTCGCGTCGACCCGCGACACGTCACTTGCGTAGCGTCGCGCAATCGCCGTATGCCCGTAAAGCCGACAGTTACGGACAGGGAGCCAACGATGAGCCGCGACGACGCGACGGGCGAGTCCACGTCCACCTACACCATGGGCTACGGCCCCGAATTCCGGAAGATGCTCGAGCGCAGGAACGCGGCGGATTGCGCCGCCCACCTGCTGCCGCACCTTCAGCCCGGCATGCGCCTGCTCGACCTCGGCTGCGGCCCCGGCACGATTTCGGTGGGGCTGGCAGCCGCCGTCGCGCCCGGCACGCTGCACGGCATCGACATGGAGGCCTCGCAGATCGAGATGGCCAACGCGGCCGCCAAGGCCGGTGGGCACGGCAAAGCGGTCTTTCAGGTGGGCGATGCGACCGACCTTCCCTTCGAGGACGCGTCCTTCGACGTGGCCCACTGCCACGCCCTGCTCAACCACGCCCCCGACACGCGAGCGGTGCTCGCCGAGGTCAGGCGGGTGCTGAAGCCCGGCGGACTCTTCGCCGCGCGGGAGGTGATCGGCGACTCGTCACTCTTCGAGCCGGCGTTCGACATGGGGATCAGCGGATGGTCGACGTTCCTCAAGATGCTCGCGGCCAATGGCGGCCACCCGCAGATGGGCAAGGAGCTGAAGCGCGCTCTCTTCGATGCCGGTTTCACGGACATCCGCGCGACCGCGTCCTTCGAACCCTACAACACGGCTGACGACCTCGCGTTTCTCCGGGGCTTGATCATCGGCTGGTTCTTTGCACCGACGACCGTGGAAGCGGCCATCAAGCATGGTCTCGCCAGCGAGGAGCAGTTCGAGGCTTGGCGTCAGTCACTGGAGGATTGGGTGAAGGAGCCCGGCGCCTTCGCCGCCTTCGCCTGGGGCGAGGCGATCGGGCGGAAGCCTTAGCCAGGGGATTGCGTCAAACCGTGCAATTTGGGAGCCGGCTGCGCCCCCCGCGCTTGGTCAACAATAATTTATCGGAAGTTGGCGCGATGACACATTTCGGAGTGCGCCGCCTTGTCATGCGCCAATCCCGTTGTCGGCGAGGAAGCCGCTGAACAGAGCGAAGCACCGTTCCGGCTCCTCGAGCTGCAGGAGGTGGCTGGTATCGGGCACGACGGCGTAGTCGATGCCGAACGTATCGCAGAACAGCTTGCAGCAGGGCGCGGTCTTCGTCGCGTCCTCAGGCTCCGGGTCGGAGCCGACGATCAGGAGCGGGCGCGCCGGCGGGGCCGGCTTCCGCCAGATCGGCAGCCCGGCGACCTCGACATAGAGACCGGCCTCGACCGGGCCGGGGCAACAGAGCAGCCATTCGCCGCTCGCGGCATCGAAACGCAGCACCGAGCGCGCGTTGAGTTCCGCCACCCCTTTCCGCAGGCGGCGGAAGCGGTGCAGGTAACGGAACACGTCGGCCAGCTCCTTGGGATTCCGGAACCGGTTCTGGCGGCTCATGGCGGCGTCGCGCAGCACCCCGCCCGCCGTCATCAGCGGGCCTCGCAGCGGGTTCCCTTCCGGCGGGACCACCGGCGGATCGAACAGCACCAGCGCATCCCAGTGCCAGACGCCGTCGACCACCGCGAGCAACGCTGCGATCGCCGACATGGAGTGGAAAACACCGATCGTGGTCTTCCCGCCCCACTCCTTCGCGATCGCGCCATGCACCGCCGCGTTGTCGTGCGCGAAGCGCGGGTAGTCATGCGGCTCAGCAGCGTGGAACGGGTTGCGCCCGCAGTTGCGAAGATCGAACAAGGCGAGGTCGAACCGCTCCAGCATCAGCCGCCAGAACGGGAAGTAGGAATCGCTGGCGAAGCCGTTGCCGTGGCTCAGCACCACGCGCGGCCCGGACAGGTTGCCGTGGCGCACGACGCGTATCGGCGCGCCGTCGTCCATCGCGAGATCGAGGGTTGCGGTGGGCTCGGGCAGGGCGAACTCGACCGTATCCCGGCGGCCCTCCACATCGGAACGTGACTGATCGGTCAGCTGTTGGTGACTCCCGCAACAGCGATCCCGGCGATACGGCTACGGATCATCGACAAACTCCTCAGACTCAGGGTGGTCTCTACAGATACGCCTCGGAAGCGTCCGCTCCCCCGATCCCTCACCTTGCCAGAGCTCCCGCGATTGAAACAGACGGCCTCCGCCGGACGGATGCGATAAAGCTTGCTGCGCTCTGCGCTTTCCGGCAACAGCACGGGTTGGGATGTCTACGCCAGCGTCACGCGGTAGTTGCCGAGTGGGTCGACGACGGCTGCGGCGTCCTCGGGCACGAGGACGGTGGTCGTCGCTTCCTCTACGATGGCGGGGCCCGTGATCGCGGCACCGGGCGCGAGGTCGTTGCCACGATAGACCGGCACCGTCTCGGGCGCGCCCCGGCCGGGCAGGTGGACCTCGCGCGTGCCGTGGGGCTCCGCCTCTCCCGCCGTTGCCATGCTCTCCGCCGATGCAAGCTCGGCGGCGGCCGGCCCGATGGCCCGCACCTTCCAGGTGGTGAACTCGACCAGATCGTTCTCGTTCTTGATCGTGTAGATGCGCTCGTGCATCCGGTGGAAGCCGTCGGCGAGGCCGGGAACGTCTTCGGCGGCGAGCACGCCGTCCTCTGTCGTAAACGGCACCTCGATCTCCCATGACTGGTACTGGTAGCGGCCGAGATAGGCGTACTCGAAGCGCTGATCGGCCTCGGCGATGCCTGCGCGGGCGAGGAAGGCACGGCCCCGCTCTACCAAGGTAGCCAGCACCTTGTTGACGCCGCCCACGTCGAAGCGCGCGGCGTCGGTCACCAGCGTCGCGGTCTCCTCCCACACGATGTCGGAAATCAGGCCGCCGAAGGCGCTCAAGCCCGCAGAGAATTTCGGCACCATGTAGCCCTTGATGCCGAGCACCCGCGCCATCTGGCCCATGTGCACGGCGGTCGCCCCGCCGCCGGCCACGAAGTAGCTCTCGCGCGGGTCGATCCCCTCCTGCACGGTGATGTCCTCGATGGCGGCGATCATGGTGTGATCGACCGTGCTTGCGATGGCGCGGGCCGCGGCCGCAAGCTCGATGCCGAGGGCGTCGGCGATGGTGCCGACCGCCTGCTCTGCCGCCGCCTTGTCGAGGCGCATCCGGCCGCCGAGGAAGTACTCGGGATCGATGATGCCGAGCACGACGTCGGCGTCGGTCACGGTGGGGCGCGTGCCGCCAAGGCCGTAGCAGGCGGGGCCGGGATCGGCGCCGGCGCTCTCCGGCCCCACGCGCAGCAACCCGCCCGTGTCGACGTGGGCGATGGAGCCGCCGCCCGCGCCCACCGAGCGCACGTCCACCTTGGGGATGCCCAGCATGTCGAACTCGGTCAGCATCGCTTCGGGCGAGATCACGAGCTGGCCGTCCCGCACCGCGGAGACATCGAACGAGGTGCCGCCCATGTCGACGACCACGAGATCGGGCGCGTCCGTGAGCCGCTTGGCCGCGACCGGGGCCAGCGTCGGCCCCGACATTACGCTGTAGATCGGTCGCTCGGCGATCTCGTCCGGCGGCATCATGCCGCCCAGGCAATTCGCGATCATCAGTTCGTTGCCGTAGCCGCTCTCCCGCAAGCCCCCATCGAGCGCGTGGACGTAGGCGCTCACCACCGGCCGGAGAGCGGCGTCGATGGCGGCGGAGACGGCGCGGCGATACTCGCGGGCGATGGGGTTGAGCCGGTGGCTGAGGGTCACCGGGACCTCGGGCCAGGCGCCCTGCACGATTTCGCCCACGCGCCGCTCGTGGCTGCCGTTCACCACCGACCAGAGCAGGCAGACCGCGATTGCCTCCACGCCTAGCTTTCGGAAATCCCCGACCGCCGCGAGCACGTCGTCCTCTTCTAGCGGCGTGTGCTCTGCGCCGGCGGCGTCGATCCGCCCCCGCACGCCCCGCGTCCGGATCCGGGGCACGAAGGGCTCGGGGTAGGCGAGGCGCCACCGGAACGGCGGTTTGCGGGGCGCCTCGCGCAGCGTGAGGATGTCGCGGAAGCCGTGGGTGCAGATCAGCCCGACGGTGGCGTGCTTGCCCTCCAGCAGCGCGTTTGTCGAGACCGTGGTGCCGTGGACGATGCGCGCCACCCGAGCCATGAAGTCGGCGCGCTCCAGCCCGTAGCCCTCAGCCGCAAGACCCAAAGCGTTCATGAAGCCCTGCTCGAACGCGGCCGGCGTTGACGGCGTCTTGAAGATGCGGAGGCGCTGGTCCGCGTCCGAGCCCTGTTCTCCGCGCGCGTCTTGCGCGACGACGCAGTCGGTAAAGGTGCCGCCAATGTCCACCCCGATGCGGAACCGACCTTGTCCGGAATGATTTTTCGCTTTATTTTCAGTAGATTGCCGCATGACACCGACCCGATGTACAACTGGTTCCGCCGGGTCGGCGCAAGCGTACTGTAAGCGGATTCATTCCAGGCTCGGGCCATCCGTGTCGGCCCTGGTCTTTCGGGGATCGCTGGCGAGCGCTCGCGGCACCCCGGCCCGGGAACGAACCGCGTCGAGCCCTTCCGCAAGCCGACCGCGATATCCGCGCGCACTGTAGCAGCCGATCCGGCAACCGTCACCGGGCGTGTGGCGCATGGAATACCACGTGCAACAGGCAGCCACCGGCATCACCGCCCGGCGGCGATGTCGCGGTAGCCCTTCAGCATGGCGCGAGCTTTGGAGAGGCGGCGCCTGATCCTTGCCCGCATCCATCCGTCCTCCCACCATTCCTCCCCGACGCGCTCGGCGCCCCAGAGCCGTTCCGCGATCTGGCGCCAGGTCAGCCCTTGCTGGTCGGCTTCGAGCACGGTCATCAGTTCCGCCCTTTTCCGTTCCCGTGAGCCCGCCCGCCGAACCCCTGCCGAGGGTCCGGCCCGCCGGAGACACTCCACAAATCGCCGAGCCGGGCGATGGCGACCGGGAGCGCAAGGCCCCAGTCGTGGACCAGCCGCACCCCGCCGCCGGCCAGCAGCGGCGCCGGGTCCGCGATACGCACCTGTACCGCCTTGCCATCCGCCTCCACCTTGAGAACCAGCGCGCCGTCGCCGAGGCGGAGCCCTTCGACCTGTGCCCCGACAGCGTCCAGCATCGCCAGCAGAGGCTGGGCCACCGCCGAGCCCTCGCCCTCCAGCATTGGCACGTCGCAGAAGAAGGCGGAGACCGCATCGCCGTCCGGGTCTTCCCAGGAGAACAGGCTCCAGTCCCCCTCCGCGATCCGGTCCGCCCCGGAGCGGATGCGCACGGGGAAGGGCGTGCCGTCCTCGTAAGCAGGCCGGGCGGCATGTCGGCTCCATGCCGCCCGGTAGTCCCTGGCCCGTCGCAGACAGGCCCATGCCGTCGCCCCGTCGCCCGTACTCATGACGCAACGCTGTCACCGCCTCACCACGTCGCCCGGATCTCGAACCCGACCGTATGCTCCGGTGCCGCCGTATCGGTCTCGCGCCGCGTCGCCTTCACCCCGAAGGAGAGGTCGGGCGCGTTGGCGTTGGCCGCCGGCGCGAGCCGCCAGCCGAGCGTGTAGTCGCGCGCGCCCGTGGCGAGCCCCAGCCCGACATGCGGGCTGCCGGTGAAGCGGCCCGAGAAGGCCGGGAAGCCATACGCCGCCTCGGCCTGCCAGCGGCTGGTCGCCTCGGCCGTGCCGGCACGGTCCGCCAGCGGGTCGGTCGCGAACAGCGCGTCGAGCCCGCCCTGGGCCGAACCGCCCCAGTCCTGGCGCAGCGTGAGCGACAGCCCGCGCTCGCTCGACGGGTTCGGATCGAAGGCGAGCGAGGCCGCGAAGCCCCGGTCCTCCAGATCGTCGTTGCCGTGCGCGATCAGCGTGCGGCCCGAGAGGTCGAGCGAGAGCCCGATCGCGGGATCGGTCCAGGCGATG
>JAJDVB010000099.1 GCA_022826345.1 Alphaproteobacteria bacterium | reverse complement strand
GCGCTCCTTCCGGCAAGGATTGAGGGAGCAAAGCGCTGCCACACATAGCGTGTCTGTCATGACAGTGACGGTGACATCAGGACAGATTGCGAATCACATTGTCGGAGGATACCACATGATACCGGGTACAGGTGATTCGTGCATGGTGAGGAATGTGCGTTGTGGCGTTTTTCGACGGCGCGCCGCTGATCTTTGGCAGCCGGATATCGACTGCCTGACCCCCACCGGGTGAGCAGAATGCAGCGATTTGGCGCGAGTTCGGAACGCTACGGGAACATAATGACACAGGTGGCCGCGGCTCGCCCTCTGCCGGCAGCCGGCTGGGTGGAGCGGCGATGTCGGGGGTTAGACAAAGGATCAGCCGGTGTCGAGATACGGCACCGCGCCGACCAGCGAGCGCATCCGCTCCGCGTGCCCGGCGCGCACCTGCCCGAGGGCCAGCGCCATCATCACCGCCAGCGCCAGTCCGACACGGGTCTTCATCTTGGCGAGCCCTCGGATGTAGTGGGTCTCGAAGTTGAAGCTGTTGTCGAGGCGGCTGTTGATCCGTTCTATGGCAGAGCGTCGATTGTAGCCGCGCCGCCACGACGGGCTGCCCCACGGTGTCGGGGTGAAGATGCGCCGGTCGTGCTTGTCGAGGTCGATGCGCACGATGCGGCCGTACTCGCCGGGCTCCACCCCGCCCGCCCGGTGGCATGCTTCGCTGCCCGCGCAGTCGAAGCCAAAGGCCGCAGCCGGGCAGCGGTACTTGATGGTGCCGCAGACGCCGCGGTTGGCCTCGAAGCCCTGGTAGGCCATCGCGCGGACCTCACCGGTCTGGGGGCAGACGCAGGACACCCGGCCGCGCTCGTCATGGACGACGACGTCGGCGCGCTCGGGGAACAGCGCCCGCGTGATCCGCTTCGTCGGGTCATAGTCGGGCTCCTCCTTCTCGGCCTTCCACATCAAGCGCGTGTCGATCAGCGGTCGGATGGTCCATTTGTCCCAGAGCTGCTTCTTCTGCGGCGCGTTGTCGAGGCCGCGGTCGGCGCTGAAGTCGTTGCAGCGATCGGCCATCTGTGGCGCCTTTGCGAACAATTCCTCCAGCATCACGGGCAGCATCTTGACCTCCGAGTCCGACGCCCGCGTCACCTCGAACGCCACCGGGACCTCGTAGTGGGTGTCGGCGATCAGGTGGAGGCCGTAGCCGAACCATGACTTCACCTTCTTCCAGATCTTGCCGGTCTTGCTGTGCACCCCGGTCGTCTCGTGCTTGCCCCAGTCGGCTTCAGGGTCCGAGGTCTTGCCCTTGCCCTCGGCAACCCGGCCCGTCGAGTGGCTCTCGATCGCCTTGCCGTCGTAGCCGAGATGGCGGCCGAAGTCGGGCAGCTCCTCGAAGAGCGACGCGCGCAGGCTCTCGACCATTGCGGACACCAGGCCGCGCTCCTTCTCAAGGCGCACCACGCACGCCAGAAACCGCGAGAAGTTCCAGTGGCTGGGCACCGTCGAGCGCACTTGGGCCGGACGCGTCACCGCGCTCGCTCCCTCACTTCCCTCGCGAAGCTCCGTCACGGGCGCGCTCTGGAAGGGCAGCGGGTCGAACCCGCAAATCTCGAGCAGTGCCGGGTTGCGGCCCAACTCCCGCAGCAGCGACTGGATCGAGGCGTGCTGGAACACGACGCCTGCGATCAGCGCGCGCCACATCGCGCTCACCGGGTAGTCGTTCCTCCCGCGGCCCCGACCAACCTGAAGCGCAGCCACGATCCCTTCGTCGGGAAGGGTGTCGAGCACCAGCCGCAGGCGTTCAAGGTCCGGCAGGCTTTCGACACTGTGCCAGGAAAAGGGTAGCTTCTCCGTCGTCGCCATCGCGTTCTCCCTACCAGGGCTGGTGGATGGAACGAGGGCCGCAGGCCCGATGGCGACACTTTCTATCTGATTCGGGCGGGACGACGCGACGGGGCCGGAACGGGCCTGGGAGCGGACTTGGGGCGCCGCCACGTCTGGGGTGGAAATCCTCGAACCGCCCTATCCGCAGAGCGCAGATCCGCAGAAATCCGCAAAGCTGCTGGGGTAAGAAAAATCTCGGGTCAGTTGGAGCCCTCGATCACCAAGGGATTCACGACAGCGCACACGCCTCACGACGATCTGCGTGATCGGCGAGAAGGGCAAGATCATTACCGAGGCACAGGTCGCCAGCACGCCTGACGCGTTGGTTGCGTACATGGGCAAGCTGGAGCACGAGATCGCCGCGATCGGCCTGGAGGCCGGCCCCTTGTCCCACTGGTTGCACAAGGGGCTGGCCGACGCCGGCTTCGAGACCGTGCTGATGGAGACCCGGCGGGTGAAGGCCGCGCTGAAGGCGATGCCGATCACGACTGATCGCCGCGATGCCGCGGGCATCGCCCGGCTCTTGCAGATGGGCTGGTTCCGGCCAGTGCACTGCAAGACGGTGTCGTCCCAGGAGATGCGGGCGCTGCTGACCTCGCGCAGGTCCGTGAAGGACGCGCTCATCAGCATGGAGCTCTCACTGCGCGGCGTGCTGCGCAACTTCGGCCTGAAGCTGGGCCAGATCTCAAAGGGCCGCTACGAGGCCCGTGTCCGGGAGCTGGTCGCCGGCAACGCGATGCTGGAGGCCGCGGCCGAACCAATCCTGCG
>JAJDVB010000130.1 GCA_022826345.1 Alphaproteobacteria bacterium | reverse complement strand
AAGGCAGCGTCGGCTAGGGTGGCGCCGGACGCCGTTTCAACCCGCATTTCAACGAGTAAGCCGAAAATCATGCTGACGATTGAGAACCTGCACGCGACCGCCGACGGCAAGCCGATCCTGAACGGCCTCGACCTCCGGGTCGACGCGGGCGAGGTGCACGCGGTCATGGGGCCCAACGGCTCGGGCAAGAGCACGCTTGCCTACGTGATCGCCGGCCGCGAGGGCTACGAGGTGACCGACGGCTCGGTGACGTACCGGAGCGAGGACCTGCTCGCCATGAGCGTGGAGGACCGCGCCAAGAGCGGCGTCTTCCTCGCCTTCCAGTACCCGGTGGAGATCCCGGGCGTGGGCAGCGCCACCTTCCTCAAGACGGCGGTGAATGCCGCCCGCAAGCATCGCGGCGAGAAGGAATACGACGCGATGGAGTTCCTCAGGCTCGTCAAGGAGAAGCGCGCGGCGCTGGGCATCGACGACGGCATGATGCGGCGCGCCCTCAACGTCGGCTTCTCCGGCGGCGAGAAGAAGCGCAACGAGATGCTTCAGATGACGTTGCTGGAACCCTCCCTCGCCATCCTGGACGAGACCGATTCCGGCCTCGACATCGACGCGCTGAAGGTGGTCGCAGACGGCATCAACGCGCTGCGTGGACCGGAGCGGGCGATGGTGGTCATTACCCACTATCAGCGGCTGCTCGATCACGTCGTGCCGGACAAGGTGCACGTGCTCGCGGGCGGGCGCATCGTGCGCTCGGGCGGGAGCGAGCTCGCGCTGGAGCTGGAGAGCCGCGGTTATGCCGGCCTCGGGCTCGAACCCAGCGCGGCGGCCTGAGCGGGAGCGGCCGGCCATGCCCGCTTCGCGGACCATTCCGTTCGACTATCCGGCATCCGGCGCTGGAGCGCCGGCGCTGCCCGGCGATGGACTACCCTGGCTCGACGCGCTTCGGGACGAGGGCCGGCGGCTGAGCGCGGATGGGCTGCCGAGCACCCGCACGGAGGCATGGAAGTACACCAACCTTGCCCCGCTCGCCGAACTCGAGTTCCCGCCACCGGCGACGGGGGCCGAGATCCCATCGGCCGATCTTGCCGCCGGAGCCTTCGATGTGCTGGAGGGACCGTCTCTGGTCTTCGTCAACGGGCGGCTGTCGTCGGGCCATTCACGGCTTGATGGCCTGCCCGGTGGTATACTTGTGCGCGGGCTGGCCCAAGGCCTCGCCGACGACCCGGCCGGGGTCGAGGCGCTGATCGGCAACGCAGAGTCTCTCAACGGCGATCCGCTGGCGGCCTTCAACGCGGCATTCGCGGCCGACGGTTGCATCGTCGAGTCCGTGCCAAGCGCAGTCATCGAAGAGCCGATCCGGCTGCGCTTCGTCGCTGCGCCGGGCGAGGAGCCGCTCGCCTACCATCCGCGAGTGGTCGTGCGCTTGGGCGCGGGGAGCAGCCTCACGCTGATCGAGTGTCACGAAGGACCGGCGGGTGCGCCGACGTGGTCCAACCCGCTCGTCGATATCAGGGTTGGCGAGGGCGCCAGGCTCAGTCACGTCAAGCTGCAAATCGAGGGCGAGAGCACCTATCACACCGCGCTCACCAAGGCGGCGCTGGCTAGCGAGGCTCGCTACGAGAGCCACCTGCTGGCTTTGGGCGCCCGCCTCGCGCGCCACGAAATTCACGTCCGCTTCGACGGCGAGGGTGGGAATTGCCAACTGCGCGGTGGCTACATGGCGCGCGGCAGCCAGCATGTCGACAACACCACGGTCATCGACCATGCCGTGCCTCATTGCGAGAGCCGCGAGGTCTACAAGGGCGTGCTGGACGATACGGCGCGCGGAGTCTTCCAGGGCAAGATCGTCGTTCGCCAGGACGCCCAGAAGACCGACGGCCACCAGCTCAACCGCACGCTGCTGCTCTCGCCCAAGGCCGAGATCGATACCAAGCCCGAGCTCGAAATCTACGCCGATGACGTGAAGTGCAGCCACGGGGCGACCGCCGGCGAGCCGGAGGCCGACCAGCTCTTCTACCTGCGCTCGCGCGGCCTCGATCACAGGACCGCGCTTGCGCTGATCGTCGAGGGCTTCATGGGCGAGCTGCTGGAGGAGATTGGCCACGAGCCGGTGCAGGCGGCTTTGGCTGCGCGTGTCGCGGATTGGATCGAGGGAGGTGAGGGATCGTGAACACCGCTTCCGCTCAGCCCCTCGATCGATCCACGGCCGCTTCGGCGCCGTTCGATGCCGAACGCGTGCGCGCGGATTTCCCGATCCTCTCGCGCAGCGTCCACGGCAAGCCGCTGACGTTTCTCGATAGCGGCGCCAGCGCCCAGAAGCCGCGCCAGGTGATCGATGCGCTGTCGCGCTGCTATGAGGCCGAATACGCCAACATCCATCGCGGCGTCTACGAGCTGAGCGCGAAGGCGACCGAGGCCTACGAAGGCGCGCGCGCCAGGGTGCAGCGCTTCGTCAACGCGCGCTCGGCGAGCGAGATCGTCTTCACGAAGGGGACGACCGAGGCGATCAACCTGGTCGCTACGAGCTGGGGCGGGGCCTTTCTCGACGAAGGCGACGAAGTTGTGCTCTCGGTTCTGGAGCACCACGCCAACATCGTGCCGTGGCAATTGCTGCGCCAGCGCACGGGCATCGTGCTCAAAGTGGTGCCGACAGACGAGCGCGGCGCTTTTCCGCTCGACGCCTACGAAGCTTTGATCGGACCGCGCACCAAGCTGGTCGCGATCACCCACGTCTCCAACGTGCTGGGCACCGTGGTCCCCGTCGCCGAGGTCGTGCGCATCGCCCACGCCAACGGCGCCAAGGTGTTGATCGACGGCGCCCAGGGCATCGTCCACCAAGCCGTGGACGTGCAGGCGCTGGACGCGGATTTCTATTGCTTCTCGGGCCACAAGCTCTACGGGCCGAGCGGCATCGGCGTGCTCTACGGCAAGGAGGCACTGCTCGCCGCCATGCCGCCCTACCAGGGCGGCGGCGACATGATCGAGCGCGTCACCTTCGAGCGCACGACCTTCGCCCCGCCGCCGGCACGGTTCGAGGCCGGCACGCCGCCCATTGCCGGCAGCGTCGGTCTCCATGCCGCGATCGACTATGTCGCGTCGCTCGATGCGGCGGCCGTCGCCGCCCACGAGCACGATCTGCTGACCTACGCGACCGAGCGACTGACGGCCCACAACGACATTCGCCTCTATGGGACCGCGCCCGGCAAGGCCGCCATCATCTCCTTCACGATTGAAGGCGTGCATCCCCACGACATCGGAACCATCCTCGACCGGGCAGGCGTCGCGGTGCGGGTCGGCCATCACTGCGCGCAGCCGTTGATGGATCACTTCGACATCGCGGGCACCGTGCGGGCCTCCTTCGGGCTCTACAACACGCGCGCCGACGTCGACCGCCTGATTGACGGGCTCGAAGAGGTGCGGGAGATCTTCGGCTGATGTCAGAGCTGCGCGAGCTCTACCAGGAGGTGATCCTCGATCACGGCAAGTCGCCGCGCAATTTCGGCAAGCCACTGGCGGTGACGGGCGAGTCCCACGGCCACAACCCGCTCTGCGGCGATACGGTGACGATCTACGTCGACGTCGCCGACGGCATGGTCACGGACATCGGCTTCGAGGGCAGGGGCTGCGCCATCTCCATGGCGTCGGCCTCGATGATGACCGAAATGCTGCGCGGCAAGTCGCTCGACGAGGTGCAGGCGATGTTTGCCGAGTTCCACGCTCTGGTGGCGTCGACGGAGCCGGCCTGCGAGGCGGGCTTCGAGACGCCGGATCTGGACAAGCTGATCGTGCTCGCCGGCGTGCGGGAGTTCCCGATGCGGGTCAAGTGTGCGACGCTCCCCTGGCACACGTTGAAGGCGGCGCTCGACGGCGGGGGCGAGGAGGTCACGACCGAATGATGAACCTGTTCCGCAAGAAGCGCCCACCCGAGGCGGAACCGGAGCCGGCCAGTCCGCCCGAGGCGGTCGAGCCGCCCGCCGCACCGCCCCCTCCGCCAGCTGCAGGACCCCAGAGCTACGAGGCCTGGTCGCCGGACGGGCCGCCGGGTGCCATCGGCGGCGGCGGGCTCGCACCGCAGCTGGTCGAGGCCGCGCCGGAGGCGGCCGAGACCCTGCCGACACCGCCGGGCCTGAGCCCCGACCACCCGCTCTCGGGGCAGATCGCGCGGGCCTTGAGCTCGGTCTACGACCCGGAAATTCCGGTGGACATCTACCAGCTTGGCCTCGTTTACGACGTGACCTTGAACGAGGCCAACGACGCCCGCATATCGATGACGCTGACGACGCCGGGCTGCCCGGTCGCGGGCAGCATGCCCAGCATGGTCGAGCACGCGGTCGCGACCATGGTGGAGGGGATCGGCGATGTGGAGGTCGATCTGGTGTGGGATCCGCCCTGGTCGCCGGACATGATGTCGGAGGCCGCCCAGCTCGAACTCGGTTTCATGTAGCCGCCACCGGACGCGCGGAACTAGAGATGAAAGACATTCTCACCATCAGCGAGCGCGCGGCGGAGCGCATCAACCACCTGATGTCGCTCCGGCCGGAGGATGCCGAGCCAGCCGTCGGGATCAAGATCGGGGTGAGGAACGCCGGCTGCTCCGGCATGTCCTACACCATGGACTATGCGGAGGAGGTCCCGCCTGCCGCCGAGGTAATCACGCAGCGGGGCGTGACGGTGGTGGTGGACCCGGCGGCGGTGATGTTCCTGATCGGCACCGAGCTCGACTTTAGCGAGGACAAGCTCAGCGCCACCTTCGTCTTCAACAACCCCAACGTGACCAGCACCTGCGGCTGCGGCGAGAGCTTCGCCGTCGGTTGAAGCCAGACGGTGGGAATAACGGTGGGAATAATTGTCGCCTGACGTTGGTCGGGGTGGCCGGATTTGAACCGGCGACCCTCTGCTCCCAAAGCAGATGCGCTACCTGGCTGCGCCACACCCCGTATCGGTTCGGATTCCTGCGCGAGTCATAAGAGCCCCGCGGCCACGCCGCAAGCGCGCCGTCAGCTAACCCTGTTCTTTCTGTCGATCGGCTGAGGGCGCGGGGCTCTCGGCTTCCGGGTCTTCTTCGTCTTCTTCCACCTTGGCGCCGGGCCTGGCATCGGGCGGGCTGACGATACCGCCGGAGATCACGAGCTTGACGCCCTCCTCCACGGTCATGTCCAGCGGGATGCAGTCCTTGCGCGGCACGAACAGGAGGAAGCCCGAGGTCGGGTTGGGCGTGGTCGGCAGGAAGACGTTGACCATCTCCTCCTCCGTGACCCGCTGCACCTCGCCCCGCGTGGGGCTGGTGATAAAGCCGATGACCCAGATGCCCCGGCGCGGGTACTCGATCAGCACGACTTCGCGGAAGGCGTTGGCGGACTGCGCCAGCACAGCGTCGAAGATCTGCTTGAGCACGCCATAGATCGTGCGGACCACGGGCACGCGCGAGACTAGGTTCTCGCCGAAACGAACCAGGAATCGGCCGGCGACGTTGGCGAACAAGGCGCCCACCAGCGTGACCAGGATCAGCACGATCACGATGCCAACGCCGGGGACGTTCCGGCCCAGGACGTCCGAGGGGTTGTAAGCGTCGGGGATCAGCGGAACGACCGCGCGATCGAATAGATCGACCACCAGCCAGAGCAGCCATAGTGTGATGCCGATCGGCGCGGTGACGACGACGCCGGTGAAGAAGTACGTCCTGAGGCGCGCGATGAGGCCACGCCTGCGCGGCGGCTGGATGAGACGAGGGGGCGGCGTGCTCTCGTTCATCTCGGCAGGTAACGCCGGCGATCTTGCCCGTGGGGGCGATCGAGCGTCTTCGTCATGGCCCCGCGGTCCCGATTCCGTTCTTTCCTGTGTACCTGCCGCTCGGCGTTGTCGCCAGATTATTCGTGGTGCGGTGACGGCGAACGTGACGCGCTATCCGGCCCTCTGCGTCGGCTTGGCGGGGTGCGACGCGGCGCCTATCATGCTTCCACACGGCGTGCCTTCGCGTGGCCGCCGGCGTGGCCGAGGCCGCGAGCCGGCAGGGACCGCGCGTAGCGAAGGGGGAGGAGCCGATGTCCAGACAACTCACCGTCGCCGCGGCCCAGATGGGGCCCGTTGCGCGCGCAGAGACGCGCTCACAGGTCATTGATCGGTTGATTGCGATGCTGCACTCCGCGCACCAGGCCGGCGCTACGCTCGTGGTGTTCCCCGAACTGGCACTCACCACCTTCTTTCCGCGTTGGGTCATCGACGATCCCGAAGAACTCGACAGCTATTTCGAGACCGAGATGCCCAACAACGAGACCCAGCCGCTCTTCGCTGCCGCGCAGGAACTCGGCGTCGGATTCCATCTCGGCTACGCTGAGATGGTCATCGAGAACGACGGCTCAAAGCGCTATTTCAATACGGCCATCATCGTCGACCGCGACGGACAGATCGCCGGGAAGTACCGCAAGGTCCATATCCCCGGCCATGCCGAGCCGCAGCCCGGCCAGTCCCACCAGCATCTCGAGAAGCGCTACTTCGAGCCCGGCGACCTGGGCTTCCCCGTGTTCCGCACCATGGATGGTGTGATGGGGATGTGCATCTGCAACGACCGGCGCTGGCCCGAGACCTACCGGGTAATGGGCCTCCAGGGGGTCGAGCTGGTCATGCTCGGCTACAACACGCCGAGCACCAATCCCTTCGCCAAAGGGCAGGAAGCGCCGCATCTCGGCATGTTCCACAACCACCTCTCCATGCAGGCTGGCGCCTATCAGAACGGCACGTGGGTGGTCGCCTCGGCCAAGGCCGGCATGGAGGAGGGCATTCACCACATGGGCGGGAGCTGCATCATCGCGCCGACCGGGGAGATCGTGGCGCAAGCACAGACCGAGGGCGACGAGGTGATCGCCGCACCGATCGATCTGGAGCGCGGAGTCTATATTCGGGAGACCATATTCGACTTCGCCGCGCACCGGCGGATCGAGCACTACGGCCTCATTTCCAGCCGGACCGGCGCGGAGCCGCCGCCGGCCTAAGGTCCGATTCAGACGGTGAGGACGATCTTGCCGAAGTGCGCGTTGGCGCGCATGTGAGCCTGCGCCTCCGCCGCTTGCTCCAGCGGGAAGGTGCGGTCGATGGGCAGGCTCAGCGTGCCGTCTTCCACCGCCTCCCAGATGTCGGCGCGCATGGCGGCGTTGATCGCACGCACCTCCTCCACTGAGCGGGTGCGGAAGGTCACGCCGATATAGTCGATGCGCTTCAGCGCATGCAGATCGAAGTCGAACTCGGCGGTGAAGCCGCCGAGGCGGCCCACGTTGACGATGCGCCCCAGCACTGCCGCTGCCTGCATGGTCTGGTTGGCGAGCCCACCGGAGACCTGGTCGATGGTGAGGTCCACGCCCTTGCCGCCGGTCGCTTCGAGCGCCTGTTCCACCCATTGGGAGTCGCCGGGGTCCAGCACCAGGTCCGCTCCGACCTCGGCGAGGCGCGCGCGCCGGCCGGCGTCACGCGATGTGGCCAGCACCGTGCCAGCGCCCTTCAGGCGGGCGATCCGGATCGCCATGATCCCGACGCCCGAGCTCGCGCCCTGGATTAGGACGGACTCTCCGGCGGCGAGGCGGCCGTTGGTGATGAGCGCGTCGTGCATTGTCTGGAGCGCGATGGGGAGCGTCGCCGCTTCGACCGGACCGGATGCTGCCCTGGGCACCGGGCAGACGCGGCCCCAGTCGGTGACGGCGTACTCGGCGTAGCCGCCGGCGCCCGAGCACATGACTTGATCGCCGAGCCGGAACTCGGGTACCTCGGCACCGACAGCCGCGACCTCGCCGGCCCATTCGAGGCCCGCGATCGCGCCCGCACCGCCGAGAGACCCGTGGGGGCGCCCTGCCGCCATGATCAGGTCCGTCCGGTTCAGGCCGCTGGCGGCGACTTTGACCAGAATCTCGTTTGGGTTAGGCTCCGGTACCGGCACCTCGCGGAGCGCCAGACCCTCGTCAGCCAACACCACTGCCTTCATTCATTGTCTCCCATGGGTATTCCTGTTGTTGCCCCCTTATATCTTGTGCCGTCATGATTCGCTCGGCTTGCAGCCAACTCCGGCGAGACTCTCTCTATCCACGCAATAGGGCTGTCGTCAGGCGCCCAAGATTGGCCGACGCAATGTATGTGGCATATGTCCATAGGATATAATTATATCGTTGTCGTGCTGGCGTCGGGCGCGGGCACGGCACACTCGGCGAGAGATGACGCGCGTTGGTGACGGGACCTGCGGATCGGCGACAGATGCGGGCGGTATTGGTCGCGATTTTGCTGCTGACAGGGGTCGCATTGGTCGGGGCCTGCGGTGGCGGGGGTGGCGACGCCAACCCGCAAACGACGTCCCCGCCTACGCCAGACCCACCGCCTACGCCAGACCCACCGCCACTACCGGACCCGCCGCCACCACCGGACCCGCCGCCGGAGCCAGAGCCAGAGCCAGAGCCAGAGCCAGAGCCAGAGCCAGAGCCAGAGCCAGAGCCAGAGCCAGAGCCAGAGCCAGAGCCAGAGCCAGAGCCAGAGCCAGAGCCAGAGCCAGAGCCCCCGGTTGTCTCGCCTGCATGCGTCGAAACGGTCATCGGGTGCCTGGTGCAGGAGAGCTATGAAGCGGAGCGCCGGACGATCGCCGGCGCGCACAGCAGTTTGGACGACTTCAAGAATCAGTGGGGCCTGGCACCGATCCAGGCTGATGTTGCCTATGCACAACTCCAGCTAAAGCACGGTATCGGAAGGGAAGCCGGCAGCGGTCAGACAGTCGGTCTCATCGACACTGGGATCGATGCCGGACATCCGGTGTTCGCCGGCAAGACGATAAGTGAGCATTTCTTCGACTCGGCAATGGACGAGACCGGCGAAGAATTTTCCCACGGTACGGCCGTCGCGAGCATCATCGCGGCACGTCGAGAGGCCGTGTTCGACTACGCCGGCGCGAGCCCTGCGCACGGTGTCGCCTGGGGCGCCGATATCGCGATGTTCGCTGTTCCGACCGGTGCAGGGGGCGGCACCTATCATCCCCTTCCGTTGACGGGCCAAACCAGTGCCGACGACCAATGGGCGGTCAGGTTCAATCACTTAATCGACTGGTCGAGCGGCAGGAGGACACTCGATTTCGTCAACGTCAGCGTCGGGTATCGCGGGATCATCGACCAATACAGCGAGCAGGAAATTCGCGACGGTTTCGGTGCTTCGATCGCCGCGATTGCGCAGGCCGGCGTGACAGACAAGACTGTCTTCGTTTGGGCCGCTGGCAACGCGCATGGGAACCCCTGCTATGCGGCCGACTTCCCGAACAACCCGGACTTGTGCGTAAACGAGACCATCAACGCCAAATCGATTGAATTCATGCCCGGCTGGCCGGCGCGCATTGCCGAGTTGCGCGGGCACCTCATCTCCGTCGTGGCCGTTGCGCCCGACAGCGACATGGATGGCGACTACGAGATCGCCGACTTCTCCAATCGCTGCGGCATAGCCAAGGACTGGTGCATCGCTGCGCCGGGCGAGGACGTGCGGGTGGCCTATTTCGGTCCCTACGAGGGGACAGCGGGAGCGCGGCGCAACGGCACTGGCGGCGGAACATCGTTTGCTGCGCCGATGGTGACGGGCGCGCTCGTGGTGATGAAGGATTACTTCCGCGACGAGTTGTACAACACCGATCTGGTTGCCCGGCTCCTGGCGACCGCCAACAAGGGCGGCATCTATGCCGACGCGGATGTTTACGGCCAGGGCTTGCTGGACGTCGCGGCCGCGACATCACCCGCCGGCACGCCCAGCATTGCACTCGATCAGCGGGTCGAAGGCGTGGGCGTCAAGTTGGCGGCAAGCGGGCTTGGGCTGGGCGACGCCCTCGGCGACGGGCTCACGCGGGCGCTCGCCGGGCAGGAGGTCGCGGCCTTCGACGAACTCGGCGCGCCATTCTGGTATTCGCTCAGCTCTCTCGCCGACGCTGTGGAGGGCCCCTCTGCACGTGCGCGGTTGCGCAGCTTCATGTCGCCAGCGCACACGAGCGACGAAGTCGGCTCATGGCGCCCTGTCCTTGGGTTGGTCGAGAGGGACGATAGTGCCGCCGCCCCGCTACGGCTGGGCCTGATGGACACGCCTCGGTTGGGGAACGACGTCGGGCATCTTTCGCTCGCCGGGCGGGCGCTGGGATTGAGCACGGCGGGGCAGGCGGGACTCGTCGCTGCCGCCTTTTCGACAGAGGGGCTGGACGGGCAGTCGCCGGTTTCGGGGGTCACGATCGCCTGGCGGACGGAGGGAGCATTGTTCGGTCTGCGTGGCGGCTGGGTGGGCGAGCGCGAGGCCGTTCTCGGTACGAAGGCAGCCGGCGCCTTCGGGCGCGTGGCAGCCGCTTCGGCCTTCGCCGGTGTCGAGGCGAGCGAGCGAATCGGTGCGTGGCATCTCGGCGCCAACGCCGAGATCGGCACGGTCAACGCGTCGGTACGGGGCGGACTGATCGGCGATATCTCGCCACTCACCACGAGCGCCTTCGCCCTCCACGCGACGCGGTCTTGGGCCGACGCGGGCACGCTAACTCTCTCGCTCTCGCAGCCTCTTCGCGTCGAGGCGGGCAAAGCCCGTCTTTCGGTTCCGATCGGTCGCACGAAGGATGGGTACGTGCGCCGCAGTTCGGTCGTGGCTGACCTCGTGCCCACGGGCCGGCAGATCGAGGTCGCGGCCCAGTGGCGGCAGGCGCTCGCGACGGGCGGCGAGCTGCGCCTCGGCGCAGCCTGGACCCGACATCCGGGGCACGCCGCCGCAGCGGACCCCGATCTCACGTTGCTGGCGGGTTGGCGGCAGACCTTCTGACACATATTTGATTCAATTGGATGGAAGCATCGCCACTTGATAGGGCATAGCATGTCGTGCCGTTGCGCCGGTCAGCGGCATGCTTCTGACCGGCCGTGACGGTTCAATGTCAGTGCCACGATGGTGCTTATAACGATTCGGTAACCGTTGACGCATTTCATGGTCACGCTCAAACTCTCGTCGTCGAGTCGTTATTCGCGATAATCGGTACCGAACCCCAAGAGTGAAATGGGAGCGAGCAATGAACAAGGCTGAGCTGATCAGGGCTGTCGCAAGCGACGCGGACATCTCCAACGCCGATGCTTCGCGCGCGGTGGACAGCGTGTTCGGCGCCATTACTGACACGCTGCGGAGCGGCTCCGATGTCAGGCTGGCAGGGTTTGGTTCGTTCAGCGTCGTCGAAAGGAAGGCCACGACCGGGCGAAACCCGCGCACCGGCGAATCCATTTCGATCCCCGCCTCCAAGCAGCCGAAGTTCAAGGCCGGCAAGACTCTCAAGGACGCGGTCAACTCTTGACCGCCGTTCCGCCGGCTGGCGCGGGCGGTTAGCTCAGCTGGGAGAGCGCTTGGTTTACACCCAAGAGGTCGGCGGTTCGATCCCGTCACCGCCCACCATGCGCCGGCTGCGCCCGAAGCGCTAGACGCCGTCTCTCTCTCGGAGGCGGCACCTGATGGCCCGTTGCCTCAACCCGCCGACCTCTGCAGCCAAGCAACTTGACCCCGCCGGACCCCTGCTCTACATGGTGACGGCCGGCGCGGCGACGGCACGCCGCCGGATCTGTCGGGGGTGTAGCTCAGCCTGGTTTAGAGCGCCGGCCTGTCACGCCGGAGGTCGCGGGTTCGAGTCCCGTCACTCCCGCCATATCCCCGGAGCGCCGTTCTGAAGCGCCGGGACGGGAAGAGCTGCAACGGGGTGCCGTTTTGATGCAGGCTGCGGGATTCGGGAGTGGCCGAGGAAGGCTGCGGCGCCGCGAATGCCGTAAGGCTTCCGTGCGCGGCCGGTTGGGGAGTCGTGGCCGGTGACCGCGTCGACTGACCTTCTCCTCGAATACCTGCCCATCGTCATCTTTCTCGGCATCGCCGGTGTGATGGCGATCGCCGCCATCGCAGGCTCCTACGTGCTCGCGCCGCAACGGCCTGACCGGGACAAGATCGCCGCCTACGAGTGCGGCTTCGACGCCTTCGAGGATGCGCGCGGCCGCTTCGACGTCCGCTTCTATCTCGTGGCCATCCTCTTCATCATCTTCGATCTTGAGGTCGCGTATCTCTTTCCGTGGGCGGTCTCGTTCAGTGAGATCGGGCTCTACGGCTTCTGGTCGATGATCGTCTTCCTCGGGCTGCTGACCATCGGCTTCGTCTACGAGTGGAAGAAGGGCGCGCTCGAATGGGAGTAGAAACCTCCACGGTCGGCCTGCCCGGTAAGCCGCTGCCGGCAGGTCAGGCCCAGGACCAGGCGCTTGCGCTGGTAAGCGATGAGCTGAACGACAAGGGCTTTGTGGTCGCCCAGCTCGACAGCATCATCAATTGGGCGCGCACCGGCTCGCTCTGGCCGATGACCTTCGGGCTCGCCTGCTGCGCGGTCGAGTTCATGCAGACCATCGCGTCCCGCTACGACATCGACCGCATCGGTATGGTGCCGCGCGCGAGCCCGCGCCAATCGGACGTGATGATCGTGGCTGGCACCCTCTGTAACAAGATGGCGCCCGCGTTCCGGCGGGTCTACGACCAGATGCCGGAGCCCCGCTACGTCATCTCCATGGGAAGCTGCGCCAACGGCGGCGGCTACTATCACTATTCCTATTCGGTGGTGCGCGGCTGCGACCGTGTCGTCCCGGTGGATGTCTATGTCCCCGGCTGTCCGCCCACGGCCGAAGCGCTGCTCTACGGCATCATGCAATTGCAGCGGAAGATCCGGCGCGAGGGGACCATCGCGCGCTAGCGCGCGTCGAGAGCGGGCGAGGGGATGGACACGGCCGGCCTACGCGACCTCGGCGAGCACGTCGCGACCAGTCTCAGCGATTACGTGATCGCAGCCGACGTCTCCCGCGACGAACTCACCGTGGACGCGCGCGCGGACCAGGTGGTGCGTGTGTTGAAGTTCCTGAAGGACGATCCGCGCTGTCGCTTCGAGCAGTTGACCGATCTCTGCGGCGTCGACTACCCGGAGCGCGACCCACGCTTCGATGTCGTCTACCACTTGCTCAGCATGAGCCACAATTGTCGGCTGCGCCTCAAGATCGGCGTCAACGAGGACCAACCGGTGCCGTCGGCGACCGAGGTCTACCCCTCCGCCGGATGGTGGGAGCGCGAGACCTGGGACCTTTACGGCATCTACTTTGCTGGCAACCCGGACCTGCGCCGGCTGCTCACCGATTACGGCTTCGACGGCCATCCGTTGCGCAAGGACTTTCCGCTCACGGGCTACGTGGAGCTGCGCTACGACTCCGAGCAGAAGCGGGTGGTGTACGAGCCGGTGAAGCTCACTCAGGAATTCCGCCGCTTCGACTTCCTGAGCCCCTGGGAGGGTGCGGCTTACCCGCTGCCGGGAGATGAGAAGGCCGGTGAGGCCGGAGAGGACGGGCGCTTACCATGAGCGAGCGCCAGATACGCAACATGACCGTGAACTTCGGGCCGCAGCATCCGGCGGCGCACGGCGTGCTGCGCCTGGTGCTGGAGATGGACGGCGAGGTGGTCGAGCGCGCCGACCCTCACATCGGGCTGCTCCACCGCGGCACCGAGAAGCTGATCGAGTACAAGACCTACCTGCAGGCGGTGCCCTACTTCGACCGGCTCGACTATGTCGCGCCGATGAACCAGGAGCACGCCTATGCGCTCGCCGTCGAGGCGTTGCTGGGACTCGAGATCCCTGAGCGGGCGCAGTACATCCGCGTGCTCTACAGCGAGATTTCGCGCATCGCCAACCATCTGATGAACATCTGCACCATGGCGCTCGACGTCGGCGCGATGACCCCCTTCTTCTGGGGCTTCGAGGAGCGCGAGCTGACCATGGAGTTTTACGAGCGGGCCTCGGGCTCGCGCCTCCATGCCGCCTACTTCCGCCCCGGCGGCGTCGCCTACGACCTCGCCCCGGACCTGCTCTCGGATATCGGTGCGTGGAACGAGAAGTTTCCCAAGGTCATCGACGACATCGAAAACGTGCTGACCGAGAACCGCATCTTCAAGCAGCGCACCGTCGATATCGGCATTCTGAGCGCGCAGGAGTGCTTCGACTGGGGGTTGACCGGGCCGGTCCTGCGTGCCTCCGGCGTTTCCTGGGACCTGCGCCGCAACCAGCCCTACGAGGTCTACAGCGAGCTCGACTTCGGGGTGCCTATCGGCTCCAACGGCGATTGCTACGAGCGCTATCTCGTCCGCATGGAGGAGATGAGGCAGTGCGTGAAGATAATTGCGCAATGCCTTGAAAAGATGCCGGAAGGGCCGGTCAAGGTTCAGGACAACAAGATCACGCCTCCGTCCAGGGCCGTGATGAAGGAGTCGATGGAAGCGTTGATCCATCACTTCAAGCTCTACACCGAGGGCTACCACGTGCCGGCGGGCGAGGCCTACCGCGCAGTAGAGGCGCCGAAGGGCGAGTTCGGTGTCTACCTCGTGGCCGACGGCACCAACCGGCCCTATCGCTGCAAGATCAGGGCACCGGGCTTCGCGCACCTGCAGGTGCTCGACCACATGAGCAAGGGCCACATGCTGGCGGACACGGTGGCCAACCTCGCGAGCATGGACATCGTGTTCGGGGAGATCGACCGGTGACGGGCGAAGCTGGCAACGGCGCCGAGGCCTTCGCCTTCACGCCCGACAACCGGGCCAAGGCGGACGCGGTGATCGCCAAGTACCCGGCAGGCTGTCAGGCGAGCGCGGTGCTGCCGCTGCTCGACCTCGCACAGCGTCAGAACGACGGCTGGATTTCCCAGGCGGTGATGGAACACGTCGCCGAGTTGCTCGACATGGCGTCGATCCGGGTCTACGAGGTCGCGACCTTCTACACGATGCTGAACCTGGAGCCGGTCGGCCGCTATCACGTCCAGCTTTGCCGCACGACGCCTTGCTGGCTCAGGGGCTCGGACGCGCTGCGCGATGCCTGCCGCGACGAGCTCGGCATCGGCCTGGGCGGCACCACGGAGGACGGGCTCTTCACGCTGACCGAGGTCGAGTGCCTCGGCGCCTGCGTCAACGCGCCCATGGTGCAGATCAACGATCACTTCTACGAGGACCTCGACCCGGCGCGGATGAAGGAGATCCTGCGCGCCTTCAGGGGCGGGAGCGCGCCCGAGCCGGGCCCGCAGACAGGCCGCCAGACCTCGGCGCCCGCCTCCGGCCTGACCACACTGACCGAGCTTTGAGCATGCTCAGCGATTCCGACCGCATCTTCACCAACCTCTACGGCACCGGCGACTGGCGCCTGGCCGGCGCCCGCGCGCGGGGCGACTGGGACGGGACAGCGGCGCTGATGGCCAAGGGCCACGACTGGATCATCGACCAGATCAAGGAGTCAGGCCTGCGCGGGCGGGGAGGCGCCGGCTTCCCGACCGGGTTGAAATGGTCCTTCATGCCGAAGGAGGAGGCTCCCGGCCGCCCGCACTATCTCGTGGTCAACGCTGACGAGAGCGAGCCCGGCACCTGTAAGGACCGGGACATGATGCGCCATGATCCCCAAAAACTGATCGAGGGGTGCCTGCTCTCGGGCTTCGCCATGCGGGCACACGCGGCCTATATCTACATTCGCGGCGAGTTCTACGACGAGGCGGTCGCGCTGCAGGCGGCGATCGACGAGGCCTACGACGCGGGCCTCATAGGCAAGAGCCCGTGTGGCACCGACTGGCCCTTCGACGTTTATCTCCACCGCGGCGCCGGCGCCTACATCTGCGGCGAGGAGACCGGGCTGCTGGAGAGCCTGGAGGGCAAGCCTGGGCGGCCCCGCCTCAAGCCGCCGTTCCCGGCAGCGGTCGGGCTCTACGGTTGCCCGTCGACGGTGAACAACGTCGAGACCATCGCGGTCGTGCCCACCATCCTGCGCCGCGGCGCGGAGTGGTTCGCCGGCATCGGCCGGCCCAAGAACACCGGCACTAAGGTCTTCTGCATCTCCGGCCACGTGAACCAGCCGTGCAACGTGGAAGAGGAGATGGGCATCCCCATGCGCGAGCTGATCGAGAAGCACGCGGGCGGGGTGCGCGGCGGTTGGGACAACCTGCAGGCGGTGATTCCCGGCGGCGCCTCGGTACCGCTCTTGCCGAAGTCGATCTGCGACGAGGTGCTGATGGACTTCGACTCGCTGATGGCCGAGAAATCGGGGCTCGGCACGGCGGCGGTGATCGTGATGGACAAGTCGGCCGACGTGGTCGAGGCCATCGCCCGGCTCTCCCACTTCTACATGCACGAGAGCTGCGGCCAGTGCACGCCCTGCCGGGAGGGCACCGGCTGGGTCTACCGCGTGATGCTGCGCCTGATCCGGGGCGAGGCGTCGGTCGAAGAGATCGACATGCTGTGGGACGTGGTGGGCCAGATCGAAGGCCACACCATCTGCGCCCTCGGCGATGCGGCCGCGTGGCCGGTGCAGGGGTTGATCCGCCACTTCCGGCCCGAGCTCGAGCGGCGCATCCTGGCCGCAAAGGTCGGCGGCGGTGGCGCGACCGCTGCTGCCGCGGCGGCCTGAGGACGCATGCGATGACCACGCTCACCATCGACGGCGCCGAAATCACGGTCGAGCCCGGCTCGACGGTGATGCAGGCCTGCGTGCAGGCGGGCAAGGAGATCCCGCACTTCTGCTACCACGACCGGCTCTCCATCGCCGGCAACTGCCGCATGTGCCTGGTGGAGATGGAGCGCTCGCCCAAGCCCATCGCGTCATGCGCGATGCCGGCGGCGGATGGCATGGTGATCCGCACCGATACGCCGCAGGTCAAGAAGGCGCGGGAAGGGGTGATGGAGTTCCTGCTCATCAATCACCCGCTCGATTGCCCGATCTGCGATCAGGGCGGCGAGTGCGACCTGCAGGACCAGGCCATGGCCTATGGCCGGCACTTCAGCCGCTTCGACGAGGGCAAGCGCGCGGTGCGCGACAAGGACGTCGGGCCGCTGATCGAGACCATCATGACGCGCTGCATCCACTGCACGCGCTGCATCCGCTTCGCCGACGAGATCGCGGGGGTCGAGGAGTTCGGCGCGGTCTTCCGCGGCGAGCACATGGAAATCGGCACGTATGTCGAGAAGGCGGTGTCCTCCGAGCTCAGCGGTAACATGATCGACCTTTGCCCGGTGGGAGCGCTGACCTCCAAGCCCTACGCCTTCGTCGCACGCTCGTGGGAGCTACGCACCACCGAGACCGTCGACGTGCTCGATGCGGTGGGTTCCAACATTCGGGTGGATGCGCGCGGCACGGAGGTGCTGCGCGTGGTGCCGCGCTTGCATGACGACATCAACGAAGAGTGGCTCTCGGACAAGAGCCGCTTCGCCTACGACGGGCTGCGGCGGCGGCGCCTCGACCGCTGCTACGTGCGGCGAAACGGCGCGCTCGAAACCGCAAGCTGGGCAGAGGCGTTCGACGCCATCGCCGCGGCGGCAGACGGCCTGGACGGCGACCAGATCGCCGCGCTGGTGGGCGATACGGTGGACTGCGAAGCGATGACGGCGCTTGCCGACCTCATGGGAGCGCTGGGCTCGCCCCATCTCGACTGTCGGCAGGACGGCGCCAAGCTCGATGCGACGAGCCGCGTCTCCTACCTCTTCAACACCACCATCGCCGGAATCGAGGAGACCGACGCGATCCTCCTGATCGGCACCAACCCGCGCTGGGAGGCGTCGCTGGTCAATGCGCGCATCCGCAAGCTCTGGCGCCGGGGCGGACTCAAGGTCGGCGTCGTCGGCCCGAAGGTGGATCTGACCTATCCCCACCATCACTTGGGCGACGGGCCGGAAAGCCTCGCTACGCTGTCAAAGGGGGGGCACCCCTTTGCCGACGTCCTGAAGATGGCCGAGAGGCCGATGCTGATCGTCGGCATGGGGGCGCTCACGCGGCCCGACGGCGCCCAGGTGCTGGCGCATGCCAGGGCGGTCGCGGAGGCGACGGGCATGGTCGCCGACGGCTGGAACGGCTTCAACGTACTGCATACCGCGGCATCCCGTGTCGGCGGGCTCGATCTCGGCTTCGTGCCGGGCAAGGGCGGGCGCGATACTGCGGCGATCTGCGAGGGCGCCGGCGACGGCGCGATCCGCCTGCTCTATCTGCTGGGGGCCGATGAGCTTGGGCTGGAGCGGCCCGAGAACTGCTTCGTCGTCTACCAGGGCCACCACGGCGATGCCGGGGCGCGGATCGCCGACGTGATCCTGCCGGGCGCCGCGTACACCGAGAAGGACGGCACCTACGTCAATCTCGAAGGCCGGCCGCAGCGCGCCTATGCGGCGAGTGCGCCGCTCGGCGAGGCGCGGGAGGACTGGCGCATCCTGCGCGCGCTCTCCGCCCGGCTCGGCAAGCCCCTGGCTTACGACACGCTGGACGAGCTTCGCGCCCGCATGGTGGAGCGGGCGCCGACGCTCGCCGCGATTGGTGAAGTGAGCGCGGCGGCTTGGGGCGACTTCGGCGCCGCTGGCACGATGGATGAGGCGCCCTTCGCGTGCCCCATCGGGGACTTCTACCGGACCGATCCCATCACCCGCGCATCCCAGACCATGACCGAGTGCAGCGCGGCGTTCGTTGCGTCGGCGGGGGAGGCCCGCGCCGATGGCTGAGGCGGGCGTCTGGAGCACCTACTTCTACCCGCTGTTCCTCACCATCGGGTACATCCTCGCGATCGTGGTGCCGCTACTGCTGGTATTGGCCTTCATCACCTATTTCGAACGCAAGGTCTGGGCGGCGATCCAGATCCGAAAAGGACCCAACGTAGTGGGCCCCTTCGGTCTGCTGCAGCCGGTGGCCGACGGCATCAAATGCCTGTTCAAGGAGACCATCGTTCCTGCCGGCGCCAACCGCATGCTCTTCGTGTTGGCGCCGATGGTGACCTTCAGCCTGGGTTTGATCGGCTGGGCGGTGATTCCCTTCGACCAGCACCTGGTGCTCGCGGACCTCAACGTCGGACTGCTCTACCTCTTCGCGGTCTCTTCGCTCGGGGTCTACGGCATCATCATCGCGGGCTGGGCCAGCAACTCGAAGTACGCCTTTCTCGGCGCGCTGCGCTCGGCTGCGCAGATGGTCTCCTACGAGGTGTCCATCGGCTTTGTGCTGGTGACGGTGCTGCTCTGCGTCGGCTCGCTCAACCTCAACGACATCGTCGAGGCGCAGAAGGGGCTCTGGTTCTTCATCCCGCTGTTCCCGATGTTCGTGATCTACTTCGTCTCCGCCCTGGCCGAGACCAACCGCACGCCCTTCGACCTGCCGGAGGCCGAGGGCGAGCTGGTTGCGGGCTACCAGGTGGAATACTCGTCGATGACCTGGCTGCTCTTCATGATGGGGGAGTACGCCAACATCGTGCTGTTGAGCGGGCTCAGCGTGATCCTGTTCCTCGGCGGCTGGCTGCCGCCGTTCCACGTGGAGCCCCTGATGGCGGTGCCCGGCGTGGTCTGGTTCCTGCTGAAGACCGCAGTCGTCGTGTTCTTCTTCACCTGGACCCGCGCGACGCTGCCGCGCTACCGCTACGATCAGCTCATGCGGCTGGGCTGGAAGGTGTTTCTGCCGGCCTCGCTCGCCATGGTCGTGATCGTCGCGGGCGCGCTGCACGCGTTCGACTGGTTGCCGAGGTAAGTCACCGTGGCGACGGCAGGCGGCCTGTGCTATGGCCGCGCCCGGCGCCAAACAGGAGGTCGCCATGCCAGCGATTGAGCAGACAGTTCGATCCTTGCTCCTGACCGAGCTGGCGGTCGGACTCGGCGTGACCTTCAAGTCGATGTTCAAGCGCAAGGCGACGCTCAACTACCCCTACGAGAAGGGCATGCTGAGCCCGCGCTTTCGCGGCGAGCACGCGCTCCGCCGCTACCCCAACGGCGAGGAGCGCTGCATCGCCTGCAAGCTGTGCGAGGCGATCTGCCCCGCGCAGGCGATCACCATCGAGGCGGAGCCGAGGGAGGACGGCAGCCGGCGCACCACCCGCTACGACATCGACATGGTGAAATGCATCTACTGCGGCTTCTGTCAGGAGGCCTGCCCGGTGGACGCCATCGTCGAGGGGCCGAACTTCGAGTTTGCCGCCGAGACCCGCGAGGAGCTGCTCTACAACAAGGAGAAGCTGCTCGATAACGGCGACCGCTGGGAGCGGGAGATCGCCGCCAACCTGAGCGCGGAGGCACCCTACCGCTGAGCCGGGATCGGCAGGGGCGGAACGGTAAGCCAAGCGGGATCGCGGCACGATGATCATCCAGACGATCATGTTCTACGTCCTCGCCGTGGTGACGGTGGGGGCGGGCGTTATGGTGATCGCCTCACGCAACCCGGTTCACTCGGTGCTGTTCCTGATCCTGGCGTTCTTCAACTCGGCCGGGCTCTTCGTGATGATGGGCGCCGAGTTCCTGGCGATGATCCTGATCATCGTCTACGTGGGCGCCGTCGCCGTGCTCTTCCTCTTCGTCGTGATGATGCTGAACATCAACTTCGCGGAGCTGCGCGCGGGCTTTCTCCAATACCTGCCCATCGGCGGCGTCATCGGCATCATATTGCTTGCCGAGCTGGTGCTGGTCTTCGCCTCGGGCGCCATCGACATCGAGGTGCCGACGACGGTCGCATCGCCGACGCCGCGGGCTGACGAGGTCACCAACACCCAGGCGCTGGGCGACGTGCTCTACACCCACTACGCCTATCTGTTCCAGGGCGCGGGTTTCATCCTTCTGATCGCGATGGTGGGCGCCATCGTGCTCACCCACCGGCGCCGTGTCGATGTAAGGCGTCAGCGCATCGCCGATCAGGTGGCGCGCGATCCCAAGGCTGCCGTTCAGGTCACCGACATCGAGCCGGGCGCGGAGGGGACATGGAAATCGGACTGACCCATTACCTCACAGTGGCCGCGGTCCTGTTCACACTCGGCGTCGTCGGCATCTTTCTCAACCGCAAGAACGTCATCATCATCCTGATGGCGATCGAGCTGATGCTGCTCGCCGTCAACATCAACCTGGTCGCCTTCTCGACCTTCCTCAACGACATGGTGGGCCAGGTCTTCGCCATGCTCGTGCTCACCGTCGCGGCCGCCGAGGCTGCGATCGGCCTCGCCATTCTGGTCGTCTACTTCCGCAATCGCGGCAGCATCGCCGTCGAGGACGTCAACGTGATGAAAGGTTAGGGGCCGGTGCTCTATTACGCCGCGCCCATTTTCCTGCCCCTCTTCGGGGCGGTGATCGCCGGCCTGTTCGGCCGGGTGATTGGCGCGCGCGGTGCCCAGCTCGTCACCTGCGGCGCGATGGGCGTCGCCGCCGTGATGGCGATCGTGGTCTTCACCGAGGTCGTGCTGCAGGGCGAGACCGCGACCATCGTTCTCTTCGACTGGTTTGCCTCCGGCGATCTCGACGTGGACTGGCTGCTCAGGTTCGACGAGCTGACCGGGGTGATGGTCTTCGTGGTCTGCGTGGTCTCGTTCCTGATCCACGTTTATTCCATCGGCTACATGGCGCACGACCCCCATGTCCCGCGCTTCTTCGCCTACCTCTCGCTCTTCACCTTCTTCATGCTGGCGCTGGTCAGCGCCGACAACTTCCTCCAGATGTTCTTCGGCTGGGAGGGCGTCGGCCTCGTCTCCTATCTGCTGATCGGATTCTGGTACAAGCGGCCCTCGGCGAACGCTGCGGCGATCAAGGCCTTCATCGTCAACCGGGTGGGCGATTTCGGCTTCGCGCTGGGCATCCTTGCCATCTTCCTGATGTTCGACACCATCTCGTTCGACGCGGTGTTTGCGGGCGCGCCGGGCATGGTGGACGCCGAGGTCACCTTCCTCGGCCATTCTTTCGACTTCCTGGAGGTCGCCTGCATCCTGCTCTTCGTCGGCGCCATGGGGAAGTCGGCGCAGTTCCTGCTGCACACCTGGTTGCCGGACGCGATGGAAGGCCCGACCCCGGTCTCGGCGCTGATCCACGCCGCGACCATGGTGACCGCCGGCGTCTTCATGGTGGCGCGGCTCTCGCCGATCTTCGAGTACGCGCCGATCGCGCTCTCGGTGGTGACGTTCTTCGGTGCGACGACCGCAATCTTTGCGGCGACCATCGCGATCACCCAGAACGACATCAAGCGGGTGATCGCCTATTCGACCTGCAGCCAGCTCGGCTACATGTTCTTCGCCTGCGGCGTGTCCGCCTATGGCGCCGGCATCTTCCACTTGACCACGCATGCGTTCTTCAAGGCGCTGCTCTTCCTCGGCGCGGGCGCGGTGATCCACGCCATGTCGGACGAGCAGGACATGCGCAAGATGGGCGGCATCTGGCGCATGATCCCGGTGACCTACGTGCTGATGTGGATCGGCAACCTGGCGCTCGCCGGGATCTTCCCGTTCTCGGGCTTCTTCTCGAAGGACATCATCCTGGAGTCCGCCTTCGCCTCGCACACCGGGCTCGGCATGTACGCCTTCGGGCTCGGCATCCTGGCGGCGTTCCTGACCGCGTTCTACTCATGGCGGCTGCTCTTCCTGACCTTCCACGGCAAGCCGCGCGCCGATGAGAAGGTGATGGCGCACGTCCATGAGGCGCCGGCGGTGATGTGGGTGCCGCTGGTGGGGCTCGCCATCGGCGCCGTCGTGATCGGCTACCTGATGCTGCCGATGGTGGCGACCGACATCGACTTCTGGGGCACGTCGATCCTCGTGCTGCCGATCCACAACGCGCTGGAGGAGGCGCACCACGTCGACTTCTGGGTCAAGGCGCTGCCGATGGCCGTGGGCGTGCTCGGGATCGCCGGCGCCTTCCTGTTCTACGTGTTGAAGCCGGAGCTTCCTGGCCGGCTCGCCACCCGTGCGCGGCCGGTTTACCTCTTCCTGCTCAACAAGTGGTACTTCGACGAGCTCTACGACATCCTCTTCGTCCGCTCCGCAAAGTATCTCGGGCGTAACCTCTGGAAGCAGGGGGACGGTGCGGTGATCGACGGCATCGGGCCGGACGGCTTCGCCGCCGCCACGCTCTCGATCGCGCGCCGCGCGGTCAAGCTGCAGTCGGGCTACGTCTACCACTACGCCTTCGCGATGTTGCTCGGGCTCGCGGCCATCGTCACCTGGTATCTGATCGCGGGCAGGTAGCGGCATGACCGATTGGCCGATCCTGTCCACCGTCACGTTCCTGCCGCTGGTGGGCGTCTTCTTCATCCTGCTGATTCGCGGGGACGAGCGGCAGATCGCGGCGAATTCCCGCCACGTGGCGCTCTGGACCTCGGTGGTCACGTTCGCGCTCTCGATCGTGCTGATCGCCGACTTCGACACCACGACGGCGGAGTTCCAGTTCGTCGAGTTCGTGCCATGGCTGCCAGAGCACAACATCGGTTACCACCTGGGCGTGGACGGGATCTCGATCTTCTTCCTGATCCTGACCACATTCCTGATCCCGCTCTGCATCCTCGCTTCGTGGGAGGCGATCGCGACGCGCGTGCGCGAATTCATGATCGCCTTCCTGGTGATGGAGACGCTGATCGTCGGCGTCTTCTGCTCCCTCGACTTCGTGATGTTCTACATCTTCTTCGAGGGGCAGCTGATCCCAATGTTCCTGATCATCGGCATCTGGGGCGGCGCGCGGCGGGTCTACTCAGCGTTCAAGTTCTTCCTCTACACGCTGGTGGGCTCGGTGCTGTTCCTGCTGGCGATCCTCTTCATGTACCTCGACGCCGGCACCACCGACATCCCGACGCTGCTCATGCACGACTTCGCGCCGGCAGTGCAGATCTGGCTGTGGCTCGCGCTCTTCGCCTCCTTCGCGGTCAAGCTGCCGATGTGGCCGTTCCACACCTGGCTGCCGGACGCCCACGTGGAGGCGCCGACGGCGGGCTCGGTGATCCTCGCCGGCATCCTGCTGAAGATGGGAGGCTACGGCTTCCTGCGCTTCTCGCTGCCGATGCTGCCGGACGCGAGCGCCTTCTTCGTGCCCTTCATCTATTCGCTGAGCGTGGTTGCGATCATCTACACCTCGCTGGTCGCGCTCATGCAGCAGGACATGAAGAAACTGATCGCCTATTCCTCGGTCGCTCACATGGGGATCGTCACCATCGGCATCTTCACCTTCACCGGCCAGGGCATCGAGGGCGGCATCATCCAGATGCTGAGCCACGGCATCGTCTCGGCGGCGCTCTTCCTGTGCGTGGGCGTCGTCTACGACCGCACCCACACCCGCGAGATCGCGGACTACGGCGGGCTGGTGCACCGCATGCCGATGTACGCCTTCGTGCTCATGGTGTTCACGCTGGCGGCGATCGGCCTGCCCGGCACCAGCGGCTTCGTCGGCGAGTTCATGGTGCTGGTGGGCGCCTTCCAGTCCAACACCTGGGTCGCCATGCTGGCGCTCACAGGCGTGATCCTGGGCGCTGCCTACATGCTCTGGCTCTACCGGCGCGTGATCTTCGGCGAGCTCACCAAGGAGAACCTCAAGTCGATCACCGACCTCAACTGGCGCGAGGTCGGCATCTTCGCGCCGCTTGTTTCGCTCGCGCTGGTGCTCGGGCTCTATCCGGAGCCCTTCCTCGACGTGCTCCACGTCTCGGTCGAGAACCTGATCGTGCAGACCAACGGGGCGCCCGACCTGCCGATTGCCGTCGCGCCGGAAGGCGCGCCAATGCAAGAAGCGCAAGCGCCGACGCGCGGGCCGCTGGCCGCGCTCGCGGCGCTGAACTAGGGGCCGGACGATGCAACCCTTCGTCGAGCCGGACTATCTGCCCGCCCTGCCGGAGCTCTTCCTCGCAGGGGCCTCGGTCACGCTGCTGATGGCCGGTGTGTTCATCGGCGACCGCTCGACCCGGCTGATGACCTGGCTCGCCTGCGTCGCCATGGCCGCCGCCTTCGTCATGGTGCTGGTGCTCCCCGACGAGCGGACGACGACGTTCTTCGGCCTCTTCGTGGTCGACCGCTTCGCTGCCTTCATGAAGTGCCTGGTGCTGGTGGGGGCGGCGGTGACGCTCATCGTCGGCCTCGGCTACGTGAAGCGCGAGGGGATGAACCGCTTCGAGTTCCCGGTGCTGATCGTGTTCGCCACCCTCGGCATGCTGCTGATGATCTCGGCGAACGATCTGATCGCGCTCTACGTGGGGCTCGAGCTGCAAAGCCTCTCGCTCTACATCGTCGCCGCGTTCCGCCGGGATTCCCTGCGCTCGACCGAGGCCGGCCTCAAGTATTTCGTGCTCGGCGCAATCTCGTCGGGCCTGCTTCTCTACGGCTGCTCTATGGTCTACGGCTTCACCGGCGTGACCGGCTTCGAGGGGATCGCGGAGGCGCTGGCTACCACCGTGCCGGGCAACGTGGCAGCAGAGACCGGCGTGCTGATCGGGCTCGTGTTCATCGCGGCAGCCCTGGCCTTCAAGGTCTCGGCAGTACCCTTCCACATGTGGACGCCCGACGTCTACGAGGGCGCGCCGACGCCGGTCACAGCCTTCTTCGCCGCGGCGCCCAAGGTCGCGGCCATGGCGCTGCTGCTCCGGGTCTTCCTCGGCCCCTTCCACGAGCTTGCCGGCCAGTGGGACCAGATCATCATCTTCGTTTCGATCGCCTCCATGGGCCTCGGCGCCTTCGCCGCCATCGGCCAGAAGAACATCAAGCGGCTGATGGCCTACAGCTCTATCGGCCACGTCGGCTACGCGCTGGTCGGACTCTCGGCGGGAACGCCGGAAGGCATCCGGGGCGTGCTCGTCTACATGCTGATTTACATGGTGATGACGCTGGGCGGCTTCGCCTGCATCCTCGCCATGCGCCAGCGCGGCCAGATGGTGGAGGAGATCAGCGACCTCTCCGGCCTCTCCAAGACCAACCCGTCGCTCGCCCTGGCTCTCGCGATCTTCATGTTCTCGATGGCGGGCATCCCGCCGCTCGCCGGCTTCTTCGGCAAGCTCTACGTGTTCCTGGCGGCGGTCGATGAGGGGCTCTACGGATTGGCCATCTTCGGTGTGCTGGCGAGCGTGGTCGGCGCCTATTACTACATTCGGATCGTCAAGGTGATGTACTTCGACAAGCCGGCGGAGGGCTTCGACCGCCCGGTCGGCGTGGAGCTTTCCGCTGTGCTCGCGGGCACGGGCATCATCACGCTCCTCTTCTTCGCCTACCCGGCGCCGATTCTGGCCGGGGCGGAAGCCGCTGCCGCGGTGCTCATGCCCTGAGCGCGACCGCCGCCAGTACGCCCGTGCCGCCGGCGACGCTGCCGCCGGGCTACGCCCTGATCGCCCTCGACGAGGCTGGCAGCACCAACGACGAGGCCAAGAACCGCGCGGCCCAGGGCGCGCCGGACGGCACGGTGGTCTGGGCGCGGCAACAGCGAGCGGGTCGCGGCCGGCGGGGTCGCTCCTGGGTCTCGCCGCCGGGCAATCTCTATGTCTCGGTGATCCTCCGCCCGGCCTGCGAGGCGCGGAGCGTCGCGCAACTCTCCTTCGTCGCCGCGCTCGCCGTCCTCGATCTGGTGGACGGTTTGTTGCCGGGCAGGGCGCGCTGCAAGTGGCCGAACGACGTTCTCGTGGATGGCGGCAAGGCCGCCGGCGTTCTTCTCGAATCCGCACTTGGGGCCGGGGGGCGAGTAGACTGGGTGGTGCTCGGTGTCGGCGTGAACCTCGCGAGCCATCCGGGCATTGAAGGGCCGGTCCCGTCCACGAGCCTTGCTGGGGCAGGTGGTCCGACGCTCGCGCCGGAGGACTCGCTGCACTCGGTGCTGGCGGCGCTGGCCCGGCGCAGGCGAGAATGGGAGACACAAGGCTTCGCGGCGGTACGAAGTGCCTGGATCGCCCGCGCCCATGGGCTCGGCGGGCCGGTGACCGTCACGAATGGCGAGCGGCGGCTGACAGGGGTCTTCGAAGGCCTCGACGAGGAGGGTGCGCTGGTGCTGGCTCAGCCAGGCGACGAGCCAATCTCCATCACGGCCGGCGATGTGATCTTCGGCGATGCGGAGGCGGCGCATGCTGCTCGCGGTTGACGCCGGCAACACCAACACCGTCTTCGCCGTGTTCGAGGACGGCGGAGAGGGGAACGAGGCACCGCGCGGCCAGTGGCGGGCCATGACCGATGCGCGCCGCACCAGCGACGAGTACGCGGTCTGGCTCGGGCAGCTCCTGGCCCAGGCCGGCGTGCGTCTCGCCGACATCGACGAGGCCATCGTCTCCAGCGTGGTGCCGCAGGGGATCGGCGCGTTGAAGTCGCTTTGCGCGGACCATTGCGGCTGCGAGGCACAAGTGGTCGGCGAGCCGGGAGTCGAGCTCGGCATCGCGGTCAACGTGCCCCGGCCCGAGGAGGTGGGGGCCGACCGGCTGGTCAACACGGTCGGCGCCCATATCCGCCATACAGGCGCGCTCGTCATTCTGGACTTCGGCACCGCGACCACTTTCGATTCCGTGAGCGCCGAGGGGGCCTACGAAGGCGGCATCATAGCGCCGGGAATCGGACTTTCGCTGGAAGCGCTGCATCAGGCCGCAGCCCAGCTTCCGCGTATCGCGGTCAAGCGGCCTGAGCGGTTGATCGCCAAGGCGACGGTGCCGGCCATGCAGTCCGGCATCTACTGGGGCTACGTCGGGCTGATCGAGGGTATCGTCGCGCGCATGAAGGCCGAGATCGCGGCGCCCGTGACCACGGTCGCGACCGGCGGGCTGGCCGGCCTCTTCGGCGATGCCACGGACGCGATCGACGCGGTCGATCCGGACCTCACGATTCGGGGTCTGCGCGAGATCCACCGGCGCAACCGGAGAGCGCCGTGAACGCGCCCGCGCCCGCAACGCCCAGCGTCCAGCGCGACGCGCTGCACTTCCTGCCCCTCGGCGGGGCCGGCGAGATCGGCATGAACCTCAACCTCTACGCCTGCCAGGGCCAGTGGCTGATGGTTGATCTCGGCATCACCTTCGCCGGTGACACGCTGCCCGGCATCGACGTGCTCATGCCGGACCCGGTCTTCATCGAGGAGCGCCGCAAGGACCTGCTCGCCATCGTGCTGACCCATGCCCACGAGGACCATCTGGGCGCGGTCGCCTATCTCTGGCCGAGGCTGCGCTGCCCGGTTTACGCGACTCCCTTCGCCGCCGCGGTACTGCGCGAGAAGCTGGCGGACGCGAAGCTGCTCTCGGAGGTGCCGCTGACCGAGGTTGCGCTCTCCAGCCGGCTCGATCTCGGGCCGTTCGCGCTCACCTTCATCTCGCTCACCCACTCGATCCCCGAGCCGAACGCGCTGCTCATCGAGACGCCCTACGGGCGTGTGATGCACACCGGCGATTGGAAGATCGATCCCGAGCCGCTGGTCGGTGAGAACCTGGACGAAGACGCGCTGCGGCAGGCGGGAGAGGCCGGCGTGCTCGCGCTGGTGGGCGATTCCACCAACGCGACGGTCGAGGGTGAGTCGGGCTCGGAGGGCGAGGTGCGCGAAACGCTCACGCGTCTCATCGCCGAGCGTGAACGGGGCCTCGCCGTCACCCTCTTCGCCTCCAACGTCGCCCGGCTGGAATCGGTGGCACTGGCGGCGCGGGACGCGGGTCGCGAACCGGTGCTGGTCGGGCGCTCGCTCCATCGCTACGTGCGGGCGGCGCGCTCGTGCGGCTATCTCGAGGGCGTCCGGCTGCTTACGGAGGACGAAGGCGCGCCGCTTCACTCAAGCCAGGTGGTCTATCTCTGCACCGGCTGCCAGGGCGAGCCGCGCGCCGCGATGGCCCGGATCGCCGGCGACAGCCACCCGCGCGTGAGCATCGGAGAAGGCGACACGGTGATCTTCTCCTCGAAGATTATTCCCGGCAACGAGCGGACAATCGGCGACCTGCACAACCGGCTGC
Organism: Alphaproteobacteria bacterium; assembly: GCA_022826345.1. The sequence goes on along the minus strand of JAJDVB010000130.1, from coordinate 9,816 downwards.
TGCGGCGCGGTATCGAGGTGATCACGGAGAATGACGCGGGCGTGCACGTCTCCGGTCATCCCTGCCGGGGCGAGCTGCGTCAGATGTACCAGTGGATCCGCCCTCAGATCGCGGTGCCGGTGCACGGCGAGGCGCGCCACATGCAGGCGCATGGCGCACTGGCGCGCGCGCTGCAGGTGCCGGAGCCGGTCTTTGTCGAGAATGGCGACTTGCTGCGCCTCGCGCCTGGGCCGGCCACGGTGATCGGCCGCGTGCCGGCCGGGCGGCTCGCGCTGGACGGCGAGCAGATCGTCGCGACCAACCACGTCTCGATCGGCGCGCGGCGCAAGCTGATGCACAATGGGGCGGTGTTCGTCTCGGTCGTGGTCGACCGCAGCGGGCGCACCCTGGTCTCACCCCAGGTCTCCGGCCGGGGCATTCTGGATGGGGAGGACGAACAGCCCGCGCGGGAGGCGATCGCGGCGGACGTGGCAGACGCGGTTGACTCCCTGCCGCGGGCGCAGGCGTGCGAGGAGAGCGCGATCGAGCAAGCAGTACGGCAAGCCATCCGGCACGCGCTGCGCGAGAGCCACGGCAAGCGCCCGGTGATCGACGTGCAGATCGCGCGGGTGCCGGGCTGAGCGGAGCGGGACCATGATCGGACGCCTGAACCATGTCGCCATCGCCGTGCCGGACCTCGCGGCGGCGAGCGCGCTCTATCGCGGCACCCTGGGCGCTGAGGTCTCCGAGCCGTTGGACCTGCCGGAGCACGGGGTGACGACGGTCTTCGTCACGCTGCCCAACACCAAGCTCGAACTGCTGCACCCGCTGGGCGACGGGTCGCCGATCGCGGGCTTCCTCGCCAAGAACCCGGCGGGCGGCATCCATCATCTCTGCTACGAGGTGGATGACATCATTGTGGCGCGCGACCGCCTGGTGGCCGAAGGCGCGCGGGTGCTGGGCGACGGCGATCCGCGCACGGGCGCGCACGGCAAGCCAGTGATCTTCCTCCACCCCAAGGACTTCTGCGGCACGCTGATCGAGCTGGAGCAGGTCTGAGGTCGCCGCCGTGGACGCCTTCGGCATCATCGTCGTCTTCGTGATCGCCTGGTGGCTCAGCTTCTTCGTTGCGCTACCCTTCGGGATCCGGCCGATCGAGAATCCGGAGCCTGGCCACGCGCCCGGCGCCCCTCAACGCCCGCGGCTCTGGCGCAAGGCGGCAATCGCCACCATGGCCGGCAGCGTGATCACCGGTGCCATCGTCGGCATCGTCGAGGCCGGCTGGCTCTCGCTCGAGACCTTCGCGGAATAGGCTCAAGGCACGGTGGCATGACCAGTTATTGCGATATCGCGCCGGGGCATCCCTTTCACGGTCCCTATCACGACCGCGTGTACGGCTTTCCGGTGCGGGACGACGACCGCTTGTTCGAGCGGCTTATCCTGGAGATCAACCAGGCGGGGCTCTCCTGGCTCACCATCCTGAAGAAGCAAGAGGCCTTCGTCGCGGCCTTCGAGGGGTTCGAGATTGCGCGGGTCGCGGCCTACGGCGATGAGGAGCGGGCGCGGCTGCTGGCCGACGCGGGCATCATCCGCAACCGACTCAAGGTCGATGCCGCCATCGAAAACGCCAAGCGCATCACGGCGCTACAGGAGTCTCACGGCTCCTTCTCCGCCTGGCTCGACGCGCATCATCCGAGGCCGCACGCGGACTGGGTGAAGCTCTTCAAGGCTCACTTCAAGTTCACAGGCGGCGAAATCTGCCGCGAGTTCCTGCTGTCGACCGGCTATCTGGAAGGTGCTCACCGGTCGGACTGCCCGGTCTACGACGAGATCATGAAACAGGCGCCGCCCTGGTCTCGTGCCTGACCCAAGTCAGACGGCGATCTCGTCCACTCTCACCCAGCGCCTCTCGGCGTCGGAGAGGATGCAGGCGTCGATCACCCGCTGGACCTCCGCGGCGAATCTGAAATCGGGATAGGCCGGCTTGCCGGCGGCAACCGCCTCGATGAGGTCCTGAACCTCCATCACCTTGAAGTCGTTGTAGCCGGCGCCAATGCCCGGAACCGGGTAAAACGCGCCGTAGCGCGGGTCGTTCGGCCCCATCGAGATATGCTTTAAGCCCCTCGTACCGGGATCGCCGTCCTCCTTGTAGACCTGCAGGTCGTTGATGCGGTCATAGAAGTAGCGGATCGCGCCCTGGGTGCCGGTCAGCTCGTAGCCGATATCCATGCGCTTACCGACCGAGACGCGGCTCATCTCCATGTGCCCGTTCAGCCCGCCCGAGGTCTTGAACATGGCGGTCGCGAGATCGTCCGTGTCGACCCGCATCATCTGGCCGCTGCCACCGTCGGCATCCATGCTGAAGCCGCCGTGCGCCGCCGGTGCCGGACGTTCCGGGATGACGATCTCAAGGTTGCACACCACCTCCTCGACCACTTGGCCGACGAGGTGCTGCAGATAAGCGAAGCAGTGAGCCCCGATGTCTCCGATCACGCCGGAGCCGGCCTGCGCCCTGTCGTTGCGCCAGGAGAAGGGAACATCCGGCCGGCCCAGAAAATCCGCGCTGAACGAGCCGCGGTAGTAGCTCGGCGCGCCGATCTCGCCGTCCGCGACCAGCCGCTTGGCCAGCGTCTGGACCGGATTCTTGATGTAGTTGAAGCCGACCATGGTGATGACGCCCGCCTTCTCGGCCGCCTCCGCCATTGCGAATGCTTCCTTTGCGTCGTTGGCGAGCGGCTTCTCGCAATAGACGTGCTTGCCGGCGGCGATCGCGGCCATCGCCATCTCGAAGTGAAGGTCGTTCGGTGTGTCGATGTCGACGATATCGATGGTCGGGTCGTCGATGATCTCCCGCCAATCGGACGTATGGCGGTTGAAGCCGAACTCTCGTGCCGCGCGGCTCGCCATCTCCTCGTTCACTTCGGCGACGACCTCCAGCACCGGAACCGCTGGCTCGCCGCCGAAGGCGAGTGGCTGAGCGCGATAGCACATGGCGTGGGTCTTGCCCATCCAGCCGGCGCCGATGAGACCGATCTTCAGTTCTTTCATAAGTCATTCCACTCTAAGAGTTATTTTCTAGCTGTGAACCACCGCCCGCGCGGCGGCGGCATCCTATCAAGCGTCTCGAATGCCAGCCAGAGTCAGCCGCGAATGGCGCTGGCCTTGGCACCCCCAATCGGTCACCATGCCGCGCAGGCCCCGGTGGCGCACCAAGCAGTCGTGCGTGCTGGGCAGGGGAAAAGATGCGGCGCCTGGGTGGCGCCAAAGACCAGGGAGATGACACATGGACCTCGGCTTGAAGGGCAGGAAGTCGCTGGTGACCGGCGGCACCAAGGGAATCGGCCGCGCGATTGCGAACGAACTCGCGGCGGAGGGCTCCGACGTCGCGATCTGCGCGCGCACCGAGGCCGATGTGGAGGAGGCGATCTCCGCGCTCGCCGGGACTGGCGTGCGCGCCTCGGGCCGGGCCCTCGATGTCGGCGACGGGCCGGCGATGCGCCAGTGGGTCGACGACGTTGCCAACGAATTCGGCGGTCTCGACATCGTCGTCCCCAACGTCAGCGCGCTCGCAGCGACGCCCGAGCTCGAATCCTGGCAAAAGGAGTTCGACGTCGACATGATGCACACCGTGAACACGGTGGAAGCGGCGCTGCCACACCTCGAAAAATCCGATGCCGGCTCCATCGTGGTGATTTCGAGCGTTTCGGGCATCGAGATCGACTTTGCCGCCGGCCCCTACGGCGTCTTCAAGGCGGCGTTGATCCACTATGCCGCAGGCCTTGCCCGCCAGCTCGCACCCAAGGGCATTCGCGCCAACTCGGTCTCGCCCGGCAATACTTATTTCGACGGCGGGTTCTGGCAGAACATCGAGAACAACAATCCAGACCTGTTCAATCTGGCGCTCAGCTTGAATAAGACCGGACGCATGGCAACGGCCGAAGAAGTGGCCAACGCGACTGTTTTCCTCGCGAGCCCCAGGGCGAGCTTCATCACCGGCACCAACATCAAGGTGGACGGCGCGCTCACCGACGGCGTGCAGTACTGAGCCGGTCCGACGGCGATCGGGGGAGGCGGCGATGGCGGAAGCGGAGTGGACGGTCTACCTTTCCGGCGAGATCCACACCGACTGGCGCGATCGGATCCGCGCCGGTGCCAAGGCGGCAGATCTCGATATTGCCTTCGTCTCCCCGGTCACTGACCACGCGGCCAGCGACGATTGCGGCGTCGCCATCCTGGGCGCCGAGGAGAGGCCGTTCTGGAAGGATCACAAGGGCGCGCGGGTCAACGCGATCCGCAACCGCACCCTGATCCGGCGCGCGGATATCGTGATCGTGCGCTTCGGCGACAAGTACCGGCAGTGGAACGCGGCTTTCGACGCGGGCTACGCCGCGGCGCTCGACAAGCCGATCATCACGCTGCACGACGCGGCGCTGACCCATGCGCTGAAGGAAGTGGACGGTGCCGCGCTCGCCGTCGCCGAGACGCCCGAGCAGGTGGTCAAGCTGCTGCGCTACGCGATGACCGGCACGCTCCCGTCCGCGGCGTAGGAGAGGGGGACCTATGCCCAAAATCGACATCGACCGGGTGCCGGTGAAGACCGGCTCGCTCTATCCGCCGCCCTACAATGTGATGGCGGACGGACGCATCAAGCAGGCGCTGGGCGACGCGGGTGGGCTAACCCAGTTCGGGGTCAATCTGACTCGCCTGCCGCCGGGCGCCGCCAGCGCGCAGCGCCATTGGCACGAGGCCGAGGACGAGCTGGTTTTCGTCATCTCTGGCGAGCTGGTGCTGATCGAAGAGGGCGGCGAAACCCCGCTCAGGGCGGGGGAGGCGGCGACGTTCAAGGCCGGCCACGCCGATGGGCACTATCTGTTGAACCGCTCGACGGAGGATGCCGTGGTGCTGGAGATCGGGACTCGCGCCAGCGAGGAGCGCTGCCAGTATCCGGACATCGATCTCGTCTACGAGAAGCGTGGCGGCAAGATCCGCTTCACCAACAGGGCGGGCGAGCCCTACGACTGATCCGCGCCGGGGAGCGGCCCCGGCCTATTCGCCGATGGTCGGCCGGTAGGTGCCGAAGTTCCAGAGGTGCCCTTCCGGGTCGCGTGCCGAAAAATCGCGTGAGCCGTAAGGCGTGTCCTCCAACTCGCGCACGATCTCGGCACCCGCCTCGACGGCGCGGGCGTAGTGGGCGTCCGCATCCTCGACCACGATATAGATCGACTGCGTGACACCGCCGAGATCGCAGGGCGTCCGCATTTGCAGCTCGTCGTCTCGTAGCGAGCCCACCATGACCATGCCGCCATCGAACGCGAGCTGGGCATGGGCAATCGTGTCGTCGGGACCCGGAACGACGAAGTTCTCGCTGAAGCCGAAGGCCTTCTTGAGCCATTCGATCGCCGCAGGTGCGTCTCGGTAGCTAAGGCACGGAACGATGGAGGGGCCTGTCTCGGTCATGGCGGCATCCTTCATGCTCTGGAGGAGGGGGTGCTCGACGGGGCGTTCGGCCTCGGCCTGCGCCTCTGGGGTTGGCGGCGGAGGCTGCTCCTCCGCCTCCGGCGGTGTGGGCTCCGCCTCGGTTTCCGGCGGCTCGGGTTGGGTTTCGGCTTCGGTTACGAGGCGCTCGACGCAGCGTGCGGTGTCGCGACCAGGCGGGCCGAGGGCGAGGAACGCGTCGTGCGGCAAGCCGAGGGTCTGGCCGACCTCCTCCACCTCTTCGACCGTCCGCAGTTCAAGGAAGTCCTCGTCCGCCTCTGCGACTTCGACGATGAAGGTGGTGGTCACGGCCTGCCGATTCTCGTCCAGCGCCACCGGCCCACCGAACGGCGTGTCGAATTCCAGATCGGCGAGGGCCTCGCGCAGGTTCTCGTGACCATCTCCGAGCTCACCGTCGATCTCTTCCAGGGCAAGGAACAGCGCCTTGGCATTGACGTAGTAGGAGAGCGCGAAGAGGCTCGGCGCTGGGCCTGCGTCCGGGAAGCGCTCGCGGTAGCGCTCCGTGAACACCTCCCAGTCGTTGTTGTCGTCGCTTTCGGAGACGGGCAGCGCCGAAATTGCACCCTTCAGCAAGGGGCGGATGGCGTCGCCCGCGCGCAAGAGGCTGCCGCTGAGCGTGGTAGAGCTTGCCACGATGGCGGCCTGACCGCCGGCCTCGCCATAGGCTTCGAGGAAGTTCTTCGCCGTGCGGGGGTCCAGCGCCAGGAGCAGCGCGTCCGTCTCGGCACGGGCGACCCTCTCCGCGAGACGCGCGGTATCGCTCGCGCCGGGAGAAACCCAGTGATTCCCCAACACGCGCCCGCCTGCGGCACAGTAGTCCAGCATAAAGCCCATGAGTTGGGTATATGGCAGGGAATAGTCCTCTCCCACCGTCACGATCGTGCGGATATCCTTCTCGTCGTAGGCGTAGTGACCGAGGCCCCCGATCCACTGCAGGCTGTCGGGGTTGAAACGGAAGAAGTTCTCGGCCGGCGCACGCAGGGTGGCGTCCTGCGCAGCCGCAGCCCCGTTGATGAAGGTCACCTCCGGCACGCTCTTGGCGAAGTCGCGGATTGCGATCCCTTCGATGCCGGCGAGGGGGCCGATGACGATGCTGGCGCCTCGATCGATCAGCAGGCGCGCCTTCGCGACTACCGAGTCCGACGTCCCGTCCGTGGACTCGATGAGGGTCTCGATGGGCCGCTCGCCGTTGCCTTCTTCGTGCTCCTGCACGGCAATTTCGTAGCCGCGCAGGGCATCCTGCCCGAGCGGCTCGAACGCGCCTTCGAGGGTCGCGAGCACGCCGATTTTCAGGGTGTCCGTTTCGGCGTTCGCCTGGGTGCCGATCAGGAACGGTGTGGCGAGCAGGACGGCCCACGCCATGCAGCGGACGGCACGTGGTGCGAGGCCGAGGCCCCGTCCAAGGCGTCCGCTTGCTGAGCGTGGCGGTACCTTCGTCACGCCGTACCGATCATGTCAAATGTACGCCACTCAAAACATTGGAAGTTTGGCGGAGCGTCCCAGCGTTCGCGCGACACCGGGGCAAACCCTTATAGCCGCCTGCACCGGCCAACGCCATGCGCGCGTCGCAAGGTATGGCAAGAGCGTCCGCTCGATTCCGGCCGTGACCGCTCTGGCCTCAGAGGCTAGGCTATCAGCCAGCGGGTAGCCGGCGCTTGGCTTCGTGAGCCCGGCCTGGCGCCCTGAAGAGGGAGGAAGCAAACATGGCTAAGACTAAGGAGCATCGGAGTCTGGGACCGAGCCGGCGTTCGATACTCAAGGGCGCCGCCGCGGTGGCCGGCGTCGCGGCCGGCACCAAGGCGCTCGGCGGGTTTCCAACAATCTGGGCGCAGGACACAAAAGACATAACGATCAACCATTCCGGCATGTCGTATTCGACGATCATTCAGATCGCCGAGCAGGCGACGGTCGATCTACCGTTCACGGTGGAGATGTCCGTCACCGATCACGCCGGCATGCTCAACCGGCTGACCACGCAATCCGATTCCATCGATGTTGCCGACATCGAGCTGTGGATGCGGGTCATCACCGTGCCGCGCGGCATCTACCAGGCGGTCGATCCGGCCAAGATCACGCATTGGGACAAGGCAACCACGATCTATCGGGACGGCGAGTTAGAGGGCAAGCAGATCTCGCGCCAGGGGGTCTCGCCCCATGAGGTGATGTACTTCACCGATGCCGACGCGAACGCGCTCGCCGACGGCAACACCGATTACGCGACCATGATTCCGGGCGTGTTCAACGCCGATACGCTCGGCATCCAGCCGGTGGAGATCGGCCGGCCCATCAACAACTGGCATGAGCTCTTCAACGACGAGTTCAACGGCCGCGCGGCGGGCATGGACATCCCGCCCATCATGATCATGGATGCGGCGCTCGCCATCGAGTCGACCGGCGAATACACCTATGCCGACAAGGGCAACATGACCAAGGAAGAGATCACGATGACCGTGGACCGGCTCATCGATCTCAAGAAGAAGGGTCATTGGCGGGCGCTCTGGGGCACCTTCGATCAGTCGGTGCAGCTGATGACCTCGGGCGAGGTGGTGATCCAGTCGATGTGGTCGCCGGCGGTGACCGCCGTGCGCGCCCAGGGCGTGCCCTGCGTCTATCAGCCGCTCGCCGAGGGCTACCGGGGCTGGGGCAACGGGCTCAGCCTGATGAGCCACCTCGAGGGCAAGAGGCTCGGCGCGGCCTACGACTATCTCAACTGGTACTACAGCGGCTGGATGGGCGCCTTCATCGCGAAGCAGGGCTACTATCTTGGCGTGTCGGAGACCGCGAAGGCCTTCATGGAGCCCTTCGAGTGGGATTACTGGTACGAGGGCAAGCCGGCTGAGGACACGATCCACGATCCTTACGGCACCCCGATGGAGAAAGCGGGGCACGTTCGCGACGGCGGCTCGTTCTTGCAGCGGTTCGGCAACATGGCGTGTTGGAACACGCTGATGGACAACCACCAGTTCCTGCTCAAGAAGTGGACCGAGCTGCAGACGGCTTAAGTATCGTTGTCCGCGCGGGCGGGGCTGGTGAACCAGCCCCGCCCCGATCTTTCGCCTGATGCGACTCAGACTTTCATTGAGCAACGGCACCGGCGCCAAGCGGAGGCCGGGGATGAAAGCGGTGCCGCTCGGCTTCGCTCTGGGGGTCTTCTTCGTCCTGCCGCTGGGTGTGCTGCTGGCGGTCAGCTTCTTCGAGAACGACATGATCTTCGGCATGCGACCCGCGCTTACGCCGGAGAGTTATGTCGAGCTGTTCACCACCATGAACACGCTCTGGCTCTATCTGAGCACGTTGAAATTTGCGGCGATTGTCTGGGCCGTTACGCTGCTGATCGGTTTCACCATCGCCTATTTCCTGGTGTTCCACGTCCGCTCGCTCTTGATCGCGATCGGTCTCTTTCTGCTTTGCACCGTTCCGTTCTGGACCTCCAACATCATCCGGATGATTTCGTGGATACCGCTGCTGGGTAAGCAGGGGCTGGTCAACCAGGCGCTGATGGGTCTCGGCATCGTCGACGATCCGGTGGAGTGGCTGCTCTTCTCCGATTTCTCGGTGGTGGTGAGCTACGTCCACCTGTTCACGCTGTTCATGATCGTGCCGATCTTCAACTCGATGGCGCGCATCGACAAAGCGCTGATCGAGGCGGCGCGGGACGCGGGCGCGAGCTCTCCTCGCATCATGTGGGAGGTCATCGTTCCGCTCTCCCGCAGCGGCATCGCCTTGGGCTCGATCTTCGTCATCGTGCTCGTGATGGGCGACTTCTTCGTCATCAAGGTGATGAGCGGCGGGCGCAGCGCCTCCGTCGTCTCCTCCATCTTCGAGGACATCAACGTGCTGCTTTACCCGTCTGGGGCGGCAAGTGCCGTGCTGCTGCTGATCGTCGTGGTGATGATGGTGATGGGTGTGCTGCGGGTGGTCAACATCCGCAGGGAACTCGCGGGCAGTTCGTAGGAGCAGAGGCATGGCGCGATCGGCGAAGACCCATAAGCCTCGGCCCTGGACCTTCTATCCGCTGGCGGTGTTCTTCGGGTTGTTCGTGCTGTTCCTCTACGGCCCGATGTTCTGCATCTACATCCTTTCGTTCCAGGGGCCGAACGCCTCGCTGGTGTTCCCCATGCAGGGCCTCTCGCTGCACTGGTTCGAGGCCCTATTCGGCCAGGCGCGGACCGGCGACGTGGGCGGCGCGTTCGCACGCTCGCTGCCGCTCTCGCTCATCATCCTGGGTATTACCGTGCTCTTCTCGGTGGCGGCGGGGCTCGCGTTCCGCAGCCGGTTCTTCGGCAACTCGGTGATCTTCTACACGGCGATCGGGAGCCTCGTGGTGCCGGGCCTCGTGCT
>JAJDVB010000199.1 GCA_022826345.1 Alphaproteobacteria bacterium | reverse complement strand
GCATAAGCTTGCCCGTCGCTGCGATGGGGCAGGAGAGCGCGCAGGCGATTTGCGACTACCTCACAGACGGCACGCCAATCCCCTCGGTCCGGTTGCAGGGTGAAATCAGGGTGCGTGGCTCTACTTGCCCACCACCGGACGTGTCCTGAAGCTCGTACGGGTCTTCAACCGTCCTGAGGCCCACTAAGGGTGAAGCCCTCATAGCCCTTGGCCGCGATTTCATCGCAAATGCCGCGGTAAACGCCGACGCCGCCGACATAGGGATAAATCACGCGCGGCTTGCCCGGGATGTTCGCGCCGACATACCAGGTGTTGGACTGAAAGAAGAGTGTCTTGTCGGCCGCGTCATTGACGTGGTGCATCCACTCGTCTTCGGCCTCCACGGACGCCTCGATGCTGTCGAGTGCGTGCTCCTCCAGGTAGTCGATGCAATCGGCGATCCATTCGATGTGTTGCTCGAGCGAGTTCATCATGTTGCTGAGCACCGAGGGGCTGCCGGGGCCCGTGACCGTAAAGAGGTTGGGGAAGCCCGCGACCGCGAGCCCCAGATAGGACCTCGGGCCATTCGACCATTTCTGCTTGAGCCGAATGCCGTCCCGGCCCTGAATGTCGATGTTGAAAAGCGCACCGGTCATGGCGTCGAAGCCGGTGGCAAACACGATAGCGTCGAGCTTGTACTCTTTGCCGCCGGCCTTGAGGCCGCTCGGCATAATCTCTTCGATGGGCGTAGCCTTCACGTCCACCAGGCTGACATTGGCGCGGTTGAAGGTCTCGTAATAGTCGGTATCGACGCACATCCGCTTTGTGCCGAGCGGGTGATCCTTTGGACACAGCAGCTCCGCGACCTCAGGGTCGTCGACCCGCTCGCGGATCTTGTTGTGCACGAACTCCACGGCAAAATCGTTCGAGGCTTTATTGGTGATGAGGTCGTTGAAGGACTGCAAGAAATTGAAAGAGCCCTCCTGCCACCGCCGCTCGAACGTCCCCTCGCGTACCTCCGGCGAAACTTCGAGCGCCGAGGTTTCGGAGATCTCGAAGATATCGCCGACGCGCGTGCCGCGGGCGCGCTGTCGCAGCTCGGGATAGCGCGACTTCCACATCTGCACGTCGTCGTCGCTGAGCGGGCCATTCCACGCCGGAATGCTGAAGTTCGGTGTACGCTGGAAGACCGTGAGGTGAGCCGCCTGCGCGGCAATCACCGGTATCGACTGGACACCAGATGAGCCCGTCCCAATCACGGCGACGCGCTTGCCTGTGAAGTCGATCTCTTCATGCGGCCAGAGGCCGGTGTGATACCAATCGCCTTCGAAGCGTTCCAAGCCCTCGTAATTGGGGATGTGCGGGGTCGACATACAGCCCGTCGCCATGATGCAGAACCTGGCGGAGAGGCGCTCGCCGCGGTCCGTATCGACGATCCACCGGTTCGTGGCATCGTCGAACACCGCGCTCGTGACACGGGTCTCCAACTGTATGTCTCGTCTGAGGTCGAACCTGTCCAGAACGTGCTCTATGTAGCGCAGGATCTCCGGCTGCCTCGCGTAGCGCTCGGTCCACGTCCATTCCTGCTGGAGCTCGTCGGAGAACGAGTAGGAATAGGTCATGCTCTCCACGTCGCAGCGTGCACCAGGATAGCGGTTCCAGTACCAGGTGCCGCCGGCACCGGCGCCCGCCTCGATTACCTGAGCGGAAAGCCCCAACTCGCGGCAGCGCTTCAGCATGTAGATACCCGAGAAACCGGCGCCGACGATGATGGCGTCAATGTTGGCCTGTCGCATCAGTCCGCCTCCTAAGCAGTCCCAGACGCTTCCCGGAGCGCCGCGCGAGCGGCTGCATCTCACCTAACCTCGTGATACCCAAATTAGACTCTCGGTTCAGAAGGTCTAGACCTGGAAGTCATCTGGGAACTGCGGGCCCGAAGAAAGCCCGGCCGCAAGAAACGGCCGGGCCAAATTTTCTCGTGCTGGCGACCGGGTGTCAGTCGTCGTAGTAACCCGAATCCTCCATGATGCGACGGCAACGCCTGTCCATCGCCTCCAGGGCGTCTTCGATATCCTTTTGATCGTTGACGTAGTCGGCACCCTCCTCACCGAATGCCGAGACCAGCGGGATGGCTTCCGGCACCAGCATGAGATAGGGCGTTGCAACCTGGATCGCCTTCGCCAATCCCTTGAAGAAGTTCCGCTGATCGGCGTACTTGCTGAGAAGCGATACGCGCGATGGCTGACCGCCCGCTTCCACCATGGCCTGGCCGATGCGCGGATCGGTCATGTCGCCGGAGTTGATCCACTTGATCCACTCCCACGCCGCCTGGTGGTCGGCGCTCCACGGCGGGATGAACTGGCCGAGCCCGCCAGTCAGAGCCTTGTGGACACCCTCCGGATTGCTGCCGCGCGGCGGAACATCCCAATGGAACTCCTCCGGGAATTTGCTGTACTCCGGTTTGTTCAGGACCGCGGTACCCCAGGTGTTCGGACCGAGGATGGCGCTGCCGTTCGCGAACGCCCGGTTCACTTCGTCCTCGGTCGCGTTGCTAGTGACCGGGTGCGCGTAGGCCTGCAGCTCCTTCATCGCCTTGAGGGCGAGATACCCGGCTTCGGTGTTGAACGTCGGGTTCCAATACCCCTTTTCCATCCGGTCGAACCACGAGCCGCCATGGGCTGCCAAGGCTGCCCAGAAGTTGAATCCGAACCAGGCACCGCGCTGTAGCGAAGCGCAGTAGGCGTACACCTCGTTGTCGGGGTCATGGACCTCCTTGGCGGCCTCGATCCACTCGTCGAATGTCTCCGGATACGAGATTCCATGCTTGTCGAGAACGTCCTTGCGATACGTCGCCAGAAGGGCATTGCCGTCAGGTGTCAGGCCATAGAGCTCGCCGTCCTGCTCGGGCGGCACGCGATAGAGCTTGGAGATCTCCCGCGGCACGTCGTTCAGGTAGTCTTCGAACCATGCCGGATCCTGATCGGCGAACGGCTGAAGCGGGGTAAGCGCCTCTTTTACGTACATGCTCGGCCACTGACCGTAGTCGGTGTAGATCACGTTGAAGGTGTCGATCTGCGACTCCATCATCACGTTGATCTTCGGGAACGTTTCGCCGATCGGCTCGGCGACGAAGTTGACGTCGATGTTGGGATAGACCTGCTCGAACAGCGGAAGGGCCGCCCGCATGGAGCCCTCCCAACGCAGGCCCGACGATGTGTAGACATTCACCGAACCGGAAACGTCGGCGCGTACTTCTCTCGGTTTCCAGGTCGCGGCAAGTGCTGCGGCAGACGCCACCGCTCCCTGCATCAAGTGGCGCCGGGTGATCCTGAACCGCCGGGTCTCCTCTAGCGTCCGACTGAGAACCTCGTCTGATTTGTCAGCCATGTCTTCTCTCCCTGGGGCGGTTGTGGTTCGTTTTTTGCCCACATTATGGCTAAGCGCACGTTCCTGGGGCGATTGTCGTTCTTGTTGGCCCACATCAAGGCTAAGCGCATTAGCCCAGGTCAGAGTAGGTGCACCGAACAGTTAGCGTCAAGCCGCGCATGAGGAATGTGCGCTGTGGCGATTTTCGGGCGCGCGTCACTGATCTTTGGCAGCCGGATATCGACTGCCTGACCCCCACCGGGCGAGCAGAATGCAGCGATTTGGCGCGAGACCGGAACGTTACGGGTACATGATGAC
>JAJDVB010000221.1 GCA_022826345.1 Alphaproteobacteria bacterium | reverse complement strand
AAGTTCGTGCCCGTCGAGCTGGAGGAGTTCGAGTACATCGAGCGCCGCGTGGCCGAGGGCACCTACGCCTTCAACGTGACGGGCTACCAACGCTTCTCGGTCCGCCAATACAAGGCGTGGGCCGCCTCCCTCGATGCCAGCGAGCGGTTCTGAGTCGCGCGGAACGCGCGCGGGAGCACATGTCATGGCGGTCACGGTTATCAAGGGCGGGCTCGAGACCACGGTGCAGGACTATCCCGGCCGCAAGGGCGCCTTCGGCATGGGCTTCCCGCCGTCGGGCCCGATCGATCACTGGTCCTTCCGGCTGGCTAACGTCCTGGTTGGCAACGCGCCCGGCGCTGCGGCGCTGGAATGCGCCTTCATCGGCCCGACGCTCCGCTTCGAGCGCGACGCCGTAATCGCGCTGACCGGCGCCGACATGCGGGCCACCTTGGATGGGGACCCCGTACCCTTGTGGGAGAGCGTTGGCGTGGTCGCCGGGCAGATCCTCGCATTGGCATCCGCCGTCACCGGCGCCCGCACCTACATCGCCTTCGCCGGCGGCATCGACGTGGCGCCCTTCCTCGACTCCCGCGCGACCTTTGTCATCGGCGCCTGCGGCGGGCTCGATGGTGCCGCGCTGAAGGAGGGACAGACCATCCCGCTCGGATCGGCCGACAACGCCGCGCCCGGCCGCCGGCTGCAAGAGGGCGTGCGCCCCCCTGCCCCCGCCGGCGGCGCCTGGGAGATCGAGGTGGTGGCCGGCCCCAACGACGACTGGATCGACGAAGCCGGCCGGCGGCGCTTCCTTGAGAGCGACTGGACGCTCTCGCCCAAGAGCAACCGCGTCGGCTTTCGCCTGGAAGGGCCGGAGTGGACCTTCACCGAGAAGGCAACCGACAAGGCGCCGGAGAACGGCGAGCATCCCTCCAACGTGATCGACCACGGCTATCCCATCGGCGCCATCAACCTCTGCGGCCAGACGCCGATCATCCTGATGGTAGACACGCTCACCCTCGGCGGCTTCATCAACCCGTACACGGTGCCCACCTGCGCCTGGTGGAAGCTCGGCCAGTCACGCCCCAACGAGACTTACCGCTTCCGCCAGGTCTCCGTGGCCGAAGCGCAAGCCGAGCGCCGCCGCATCGCTACGCTTTGCACGGCAGACTCGCTCGCACCCGGCGGATCGCAATGAGGATCGTCGAGATTCGGGACATCGCCGTGCCCATGGGCGCGCCGATGCGGAACGCCGTCATCGACTTCAGCAAGATGACCGTGAGCGCCGTCGCGGTGGTGACCGACGTGGTGCGCGGCGGCAAGCCGGTCGTGGGCTTCGGCTTCAACGCCAACGGCCGCTATGCCCAGAGCGCCGTGATCCGCGAGCGCCTGGCGCCGCGCGTGCTCGAAGCGCCGGAGGAACACACGAGCGCCGACGGCACCACGCTCGACCCGCGTGCCATCCGCCGCCTGATGATGCGGAACGAGAAGCCCGGCGGCCACGGCGAGCGCGCGGTCGCGGTGGCGGCGCTCGACATCGCGGTGTGGGACGCCGCCGCCAAGCTCTGCGACATGCCGCTCTGGGCGCTGATCGCCGAGGACGCCGGCAACCCGGCGCCAGAGCAGCACATCCCGGTCTACGCCGCCGGCGGCTACTACGACCCCGACAAGGGCACGGATGGCCTCGTCGCCGAGATGCGGCGCTATCTCGACGAGGGTTACACCCAGGTGAAGATCAAGATCGGCGGCGCCACCATCGACGAGGATCGCGACCGGATCGAGGCGGTGCTGGCGCTGCTCGGCGGCGACGGCTCGCGGCTCGCGGTGGACGCCAACGGCCGCTTCGATGAGCGGACCGCACGCCGCTACGCGGGCGCCCTCGTCCCCTACGGCCTCGCCTGGTACGAGGAGCCGGGCGACCCCCTGGATTTCTCCCTCAATGCGGCGGTGACGGCGGCCTATCCCGGCCCCATCGCGACCGGCGAGAACCTGCTTTCGCTGCAGGACGCGCGCAACCTGCTGCGCTTCGGCGGCATGCGGCCTGCGACCGACTTCGTGCAGTTCGACCCGGCATTGGCCTATGGCGTGGGCGAGACCATCGACATCGTGGCGATGATGGGGACGCAAGGCTGGTCGCCGCGCCGCTTCCTGCCTCACGGCGGCAACCTGCTGGCGCTCTCTGTTGCCGGCGGCCTCTCCCTCGGCGGCTGCGAATCCTATCCCGGCGTGTTCCAGCCCTTCGGTGGCTTCGCCGACGAAACCCCGGTCGAGGACGGCCGGGTCCGTCTCGGCGACGCGCCCGGCGCCGGCTTCGAGCGCAAGGCCGCGCTCCACGACCTGTTGCGCACCCTGCTTTAGAGCGCGTCCGTCTGTGACGGATGCGTGACGCTTGTCGAGGCGGGCGCCCGGCGGGTAGAACCGCCTGAGCCGTAAGCGCCGGCGCGGCGAACATTGAGCGGGAGGCCACGGGCCATGAGCAAAGTCATCATCACCTGCGCGGTCACGGGGTCGATCCACACCCCCACCATGTCGCCGCACCTGCCGGTCACGCCGGACGAGATCGCGGCCGACGGCGTTGCGGCGGCCGAGGCCGGCGCCTCGATCCTCCATCTCCACGCCCGCGATCCGAACGACGGCCGCCCGACGCCCGATCCCGACGTCTTCATGGCCTTTCTGCCGCGCATCAAGCAGCAGTCGGACGCGGTCATCAACATCACCACGGGCGGCGGGCTCGGCATGACCCTCGACGAGCGTCTCGCCGCGCCGCGCCGCGCGAGCCCGGAGATGACCTCGCTCAACATGGGCTCCATGAACTTCGGCATCTATCCGATGCTAAACCGCTACAAGGAGTTCAAGTACGACTGGGAGAAGCCCCATCTGGAGGGCACGAAGGACTTCATTTTTCGAAATACCTTCAAGGATATCGAATACATTATGAAGGATTTGGGTGAGGGCCACGGCGTGCGCTTCGAGTTCGAGTGCTACGACGTCGGCCACCTCTACAACCTGGCTCATTTCGTCGACCGCGGCCTGGTCAAGCCGCCGCTCTTCGTGCAGACCATCTTCGGTATCCTGGGCGGCATCGGAGCCGACCACGAGAACCTGATGCACATGCGCCGCATCGCCAACAAGCTGTTCGGCGACGATTACCGCTGGTCGATCCTGGCCGCCGGCCGCCACCAGATGAGCTTCGTCACCATGGGCGCGATGATGGGCGGCAACATCCGCGTCGGGCTGGAGGACAGCCTCTTCATCGGCAAGGGCGAGCTTGCGCCCTCAAACGCCGCCCAGGTGGCCAAGGCCAGGCGCATTGTCGAAGAGCTTTCCCTGGAGGTGGCGACGCCGGCCGAGGCGCGCGAGATGCTGGGTCTCAAGGGCGGCGATCAGGTCGACTTTTGAGCCCGGCGCGGTCGAGCCCGAGGCGCGCATGAGCACCGCAGAGGCCGGCATCGATCAAGCCACCGCTGCGCGCTTCCAGCGGGATGGCGTCGTCCATCTGGCGGGCGCGTTCGCCGACTGGCTCGATCCGCTGCGCGCCGGGGTCGAGCGCAACATGCGCACCCCCGGCCCCTACACGCGCGAATACGAGCCGGAGGGCTCGAAGGGCTACTTCTTTGGCGACTACTGCAACTGGGCTCGCGTGCCCGAGTATCGGGACTTTGTGTTCAACTCTCACGCGGCGGCGCTGGCCGCGCGCCTCATGGGCTCGGGCACGGCGCGGTTCTTCCACGAGCACGTGCTGGTGAAGGAGCCCAAGACCGAATCACGCACGCCGTGGCACCACGACCTGCCCTATTACTGCATCGACGGGACGCAGTGCGTGAGCTTCTGGACCGCACTCGATCCCGTCCCCCGCGCGATGTGCCTGGAGCTTGTCGTGGGCTCGCACCGCTGGGGCAAGTCGTTCATGCCAAAGAAGTTCGTGGGCGTGGACTACCAGCGCGAAGGCGAGGCGCTCGATACCATGCCTGACATCGACGGGCATCGGGACGAATACGAGATCGCGTCCTTCGAGATGGCGCCAGGCGACGCCATCGCCTTCCACTTCCTCACCGTCCACGGGGCGGCGGGCAACACATCGGCATCGGCGCGGCGCCGCGCCTTCGTTCACCGCTGGGTCGGCGACGACATGCGCTTCAAGGTGCGCCCCGGCGAGGTCTCGCCGCCCTTCCCCGAGGTGCACGAGCGGCTCAGCGACGGCGATCCCCTCGACGACCCCGAATTTCCCCTCGTCTGGCCGTCAGGCGGCTAACGGCCGGGCCGCGAAGCGGTCCGGAGCGAGCGCCCGGCGCCTGAGGGAACTGATTAAGAAACTCTCGCGTCAGAATTTTTCGGCGCGGAAGCTCCGGTGGCAGCCGCCGCAGCCTGCGCCGACCGCGCCGAAGGCGCCCTGAAGGCTGGCGAGATCAGTTCCGGCCGCCACGACCATCGCCTCAAGCGCTGCGGTGAGCGCGTTGGCCTTCTCCATCACCGCCGGAAAGGTGCTCCAGATCTCAGGCAGGGCACGGGTCTTGCCGGGAAGGGCCTGGTTGTCGGAGCCCGGCGGCCACATCGCGCCCGTGTCCATGGTATTGAGAGCCAGTAGGCTGTTGACAACCCCGGTCGCCTGCGCCGCGTCGTAGGGAACCTGCCCCTTCGCGATCGCCGCAAGCTGGCCCATGAAGAAACCGTTGAGCTGCATGTGGGCCTGGCGGGCCTTGACCGCGGCCGAGTGATCCTCCTGAGCGCTTGCTGCGCCCGATCCGGCGAATACTGCCAGCGCCAGCGCCGCCGCCACAGCGCCCGCGATCCATGTCCGCTTCTTCATCGCCTCCCCCTCTTGCTCGTGTGTTGTTTGCTTTGCCCTGCCTCGAAGCCTACCCCTCCCCGCCGTCCTCCGCCATCGCCAATTGCCGGCGACCGAGGCCCCCGACTAGCGATGACGATCGACCTCCAAGCCCGCATAGCGTGCGAGCGCGTCGAAGTCCGAGTCGTTGTGGAGGACGGCGGCATCGACGCGGATGGCGACGGCGGCGATGAGGCAGTCCATCAGTCGGCGGACGGTCTCGCCCTGGCGGCGGCATAGGCGATAGAGCGCGGCGGCCTCGTCGTAGTCTGCGGGCCGGATGGGGATCGCAACTGCTCGAGCGAGAAGGCGGCGCAAGCTCTGCAGATGCTGCTCGTCGCGTGCGCCGCAGAGCACCTCCATCCGCACCGCATCGCAGGTGGCAATCTCGCCGCCCAGCACCGCGTCCACGCGATTGCAGATGGGCGACCCGGTGTCTCGAAGAAACTCGATCCAGGCGGAGGTGTCGATCAGGATCACGATGCGCGGTCGGAACGCAGCTCGTCCAGATCGCCTTCCCATCCCGAGCCACGAAGCCGGCGGGCCTCGTCGACGCCGAGCGGCTCAGCCGCGAGGGTGCGCAGCGCGTAATTGATCGCCTCCCGCTTCGTCGCCAGCCGGTAGCGGCGCATGACCTCTGCGCAAGCCGCGTCGTCGATATCTACATTAGTGCGCGTCATACACATTAGATACACCATTCACGCCCCTGTGTCCAGTGGTTGCCGGCTTGCGTTCGCCCGCCTGCCGCGCAAGATGGCGCCCGGCAGACGAAAGGCACGGGATGAGCGAGCGAGGCGGCGCGCGCTACGTGGTCGCGACGGATGTCGGCGGCACGTGTACGGATGCGGTGCTGTTTGCCGCCGGCGAGCCGGTGCGCCTCGGCAAGGCGCTCTCCACCCCGTCCGACTTCGCGGACGGCGTGCTCGCTGCCGTGGGCGCCGCGGCGAAGGACGTCGGCCTCACCACCGACGCGCTGCTGGCGCGGACGGCGCTCTTCATGCACGGCTCGACGGTGGTGGACAACACGCTGTTTACCCGTTCGGGCGCACGGACCGGTCTCATCACCACCGAAGGCTTCGAGGACACGCTGGTCATCACCCGCGGCGCCTACGGCCGCTGGGCCGGCCTCACCGAAGACGGCATCAAGCACCCGGTGGCGACCGACCGCGCCCCGCCGCTGGTGCCCCGCGCAAAGACCAGGGGCGTGCCGGAGCGGATGGACTACAAGGGCGCCGTGCTGCGCGCGCTGGACGAAGACGCGGTGCGCCAGGCGATCCGCTCGCTGGTCGAGGACGAGGAGATTGAGGCGCTCGCGGTCTCCTTCCTCTGGTCCTTCTACAACGCCAAGCATGAGCAGCGGGTGGGCGAGTTGATCGGCGAGGTCGCACCCCAAGTCTACGTCACGCTCTCGAGCGACATCGCGCCGGTGCCGGGCGAGTACGAGCGCGCGTCCACGACCGTCATCAACGCCTACGCCGGGCGCATCGCTAGCGACTACATCACGAGCCTCCAGGCGCTGCTGCAGGGGTGGGGCTATGGCGGGCCGCTCCTGGTAATGCAGGGCTACGGCGGCCTGCTGCCGGCGGGGGAAGCCGCCGAGCGGGCCGTGGGCATGCTCGAGTGCGGGCCCGCCGCCGGCGTCATCGGCAGCCGCCATCTCGGCCGGCTCATGGAAGACGAGGACATCATCGCCTGCGACATGGGGGGCACGACCTTCAAGGTGGGCGTGATCCAGGGCGGCGCCATCGACTACGCCCGCGAGCCCATGGTCGACCGCTACCACTACGTGGCGCCCAAGATCGAGGTGGTCTCCATCGGCGCCGGCGGCGGCAGCATCGTGGCACTGGACCCGGCCACCGGCGTGCCGGGCGTGGGCCCCTCCAGCGCCGGCGCCAGGCCCGGTCCGGTCTGCTACGGCCTCGGCGGCGAGGAACCCACGCTCACCGATGTCATGCTGCTGGTGGGCTACATGGATCCCGGCACCTTCCTCGGCGGCACCATCGCCCTCGATGCCGAAGCCGCCCGGCGGGTCTTCGCGGAGAAGGTCGCCCAGCCCCTCGGCATGAACGTGGAAGAGGCCGCGATCGGCATTTACCGTATCGCGGCGGCGCAGATCACTGATCTGATCCACGAGATCACGGTCGAACGCGGCCTCGACCCCAGAGATTTCGTGCTGCATGCCTTCGGCGGCACCTGCGGCCTGCTCTGCGGCGTGTTCGGCGCGGAGCTCGGCGTCAGGCGCATCGTCGTGCCCTACACCGCCTCGGTGAACGCCGCCTTCGGCCTGCTCTCGGCCGACATCGTCCACGAATACAGCGTCACCAAGACGCTCCCCATGCCGAGCCCGGCCGCCGAAATCAACGAGATCTACGCGCCGATGGTGGCCCGCGCCCGCGCGCAGCTTGCCGCCGAGGGCTTCGCCGACGACGCCATCGCCCTCGACTGGTCGATCGACCTGCGCTACGGACGACAGGTGCACGAGGTAACGACGCCAGTCGCGGGCGGCGGGCCGATGGATGACGATGCCGTCGGCCGCCTCGCCGCGGACTTCGAGGCGCTCTACGAGCGCAAGTTCGGCAAGGGCTCCGCCTACCGCGCCGCAGGCATAGAGATGACGATGTTCCGCCTCACCGCGCGCGGCATTGTCGAACGGCCCCGCATCGAGCGGGCAGCGCTGGACGGTTCCGATCCCGGCGCGGCGCAAATCGGCAAGCGCGACATCTTCGTGGAAGCGGAAGGCGGCTTCGCTCCCGCAGAGATCTACGACTTCGAGCGGCTCGCCCCCGGTAACGTCATCGCCGGCCCCGCCGTGATCCACACCCCGATCACGACCATCGTCGTCCAGGCCGGCCAGTCCGGCCGGGTGGACGCCTACCGCAACATCTCCATCGAGCTCGGCTGAGGCCTGCCATGGACCCGATCACCTTCTCCATCATCCGCCACCGGCTCTTTCGCGTGATCGACGAGGCGGTGATCACGCTCAAGCACGTCTCGGGCAGCGCGATCACCAACGAGGGCCACGACCTCATGGTCTCCCTCTACCGCGCGGACGGCTCGCTGCTCATGGGGGGCGTCGGCTTCCTCCACCACCTGACCAGCGCCGCCGAGGCCTGCAAGGCCGTCATCCGCCGCTTCGAGGGCGATATCGGCGAAGGCGACGTGTTCCTCACCAACTGCCCCTATACGGCGGCGCTCCACACCTCGGACATCTACCTCGTGGCGCCGATCCACCACGACGGCCGACTGGTCGCGTGGAGCGCCTGCTTCGTCCACGTCTACGATATCGGCGCCATGGTGCCCGGCGGCTTCAGTCCGGATTCCCGCGACATCTTCACCGAGGGCTTCAGCTCGCCCGGCATCAAGCTGGTCGAAGGCGGCGAGATGCGCCGCGACGTGATGGACACGCTTCTCAACATGGTCCGCGCACCCGAGATGGTGGCGCTCGACCTCTCCTCCATGATCGCGGCCAACAACGTGGCGCGAGAGCGGATGGTCGCGCTGATCGACAAGTACGGCGCCGGACCGGTGGACGAGGCCTGCGGAGCCCTGGTCGACCAGTCGGAGACCCTGCTCCGCAAGCGCCTGCGGGAACTACCCGACGGCCGCTGGGAGGCGCGGCAGTACTTCGACATCGAGGGCGAGACCTGCAAGGTGATGCTCGCCATGACCAAGGAGGGCGACTCGCTCACGTTCGACTTCACCGGCTCCAGCCCGCAGTCGCATTATGGCATCAACTGCACCTACTGGGCCTCGTGGGGCGGCTTCTTCGCCCCCCTCTTCCCCCTCCTCTGCTACGACATCACCTGGAACGACGGCGTGCTCCGGCCTATCAGGATGATTGCGCCGGAAGGCTCGGTGGTGAACTGCACGCGGCCTGCGCCGGTCTCTCTGGCGACAGTCGGCGCCATCCAGTCGGTCAACAACGCCGCCTGCACCTGCATCGCCAAGATGCTGTCGGCGAGCGAAAAATACGCCAAGGAGGCGACGGCGGTCTGGCACGGCAGCCACTTCGCCATCTTCATGTTCGGCCTCAACCAGCGACGGCAGGAGGCCATCGGTATCCTGACCGAGACCTTCGGCGGCGCCGGCGGGGCGCGCACCTGGGCGGACGGCATCGATGTCGGAGGCGAGATTCCCAACCCCATCGGCCGCATGGCCAATGTCGAGACCACCGAGGCGACCTTCCCGGTGCGCTACCTCTTCCGCCGCGCGCGTCCGGATACCGGCGGGCCGGGACGCTGGCGCGGCGGCAACGCCCTCGAGTTCGCCCTAGTGCAGCACGATTCGCCCGAGGGCGGCATCAACTACGTCGTCTCCGGCAAGGGCACCGAGTTCTCCATGAGCGAGGGGCTGGGCGGCGGCTATGCAGGCGCGCCCTGCGCCTACCGCTGGGTGCACAACAACGAGGCCGGCGAAGCCGGGCGCAACGTCAATCCCTTCCCTGCCTCGCTTGACGAGATGACCGGCGAGGTCGAGACGATTTCGTGGGGCGTCTTCCCGCTCAAGGGCGAGGACGCGCTCTATGTCCGCTCCGACGGCGGCGGCGGTTTCGGCGATCCGCTGGAGCGCGAGCCCGCGCGGGTGCAGGCCGACATCGAGGCCGGCATGGTCTCAGCAGAGGTCGCGGCCTCGGTCTATGGCGTAGTCATGGCGGCGAGCGCGGTGGACGAGGAAGCGACACAGGCCCGCCGCGAGGCGCTGCGCTCCTCCCGGCTCGCAGCCCCTGTTGCGGTGGCCGCAGAATGAGCGAATACCCGCTGAGTTCGGGAAGTTGCGCCGGGCCGCAAGGCCCGGACGGCGCGACCGCGCCGCGCGCCGAAGGCGCGGAGCCAAGCGAGTGGAGCGAGCGCCCGGCGATTGAGGGAACATGAACGAGTCATGAACGCAACCCGCATCTCCGCCACGCTCGTGGTGAACGACGACTGCGCCATCGCCTGCATTGCCTGCAGCCACGCCCTCGGGCCGGCCGGGGAACCCTGGAAGCAGGCCGCCCGGCTCGACGAGCAACCCATGCAGGGCGCCGGCGGCGCGCCCTACAGCAATGCCGAGCGGGTCCTGCTGCGGCGTTTCTTCTGTCCCGGCTGCGGCGCCCTGCTCGACACAGAATCGGCGCTCGCCGGCGACCCCTTCCTCACCGACATCGTGCGGGTGTAGGCTCTCCGGGGTCGGGTGGGTATTGAGTTCTGTCGGTCGCAACTGATGCACTCAGCACTACCGGCGAAGTAGCAGTTTGTTTAGTTCGTGGAGGGCACAATGGGCTTGCGACGGTCACAGGCTGATGCAGTCGAGCCCCAGCCGAATCGGGGAACCGACCTGAACGATCGCAAGAGTGGCGAGCCGTCCACGCCGAGCCGCCAAGGCTTCGTGGCGGCTTATCGGGACTTCACGGACGAAATCGACCTCGCAGCGCTCGCGCTTGACCCCGGCGAGCTATTCGGGAGCATCCGCAAGGAGGCACAGGGACGCGACGTACGGTTGTGACGCCCGTGCTTTACTTGCTCGACACCAACGTTGTATCGGAGCCGTTACGACCCCAACCCGCCGCCAACGTCA
This sequence comes from Alphaproteobacteria bacterium, assembly GCA_022826345.1. The sequence continues at coordinate 20,715 of JAJDVB010000221.1, read as the reverse complement.
TGCGCCGACTGCGGCAATATGACGGGGAGATCGCAATTCCATCTCCGGTCTGGCACGAATTGCGGTTCGGGTGCGACAGGCTGCCGCCCTCGCGCCGCCGGGATGCGGTCAAGCGCTATCTTGAGACCGTGGTGCTGCAGAGCTTTCCGGTGCTCGATTATGACCGTGAGGCCGCCGACTGGCACGCCAGGGAGCGCGCGAGGCTCGTCGCGGCGGGCAAAACACCGCCGTTCGTCGATAGCCAGATCGCGGCGATTGCGTGCGTCAACGGCTTGACGCTGGTCACATCGAACATGGACGATTTCCGAGAGTTCGGGGAACTGAAGGTGCAAAGTTGGGCATAAGTTCGATTCGGGACAAGGTAGTGCGGACTACCGGCGATTCGCCCTGTAGGCCCGGCAGGTAAGCAACCACATGCACGACATTGCCATCCGTCCGGAAATCGTCGAGCGCGTCGTGAAGCGGCGCGGGCGGGTGCGCCTCTTCGAGCGGCTCGATCCGGCGCGCACCGCGGCGGTCTATATCGACATGCAGGTCACCTTCCTCGCGCCGGGCGCGCCGGTGGAGGTGCCGATGGGGCGCGCCATCGTGCCGCAGATCAACAGCCTCAATGAGAGGCTCAGGGCACTCGGCGTCCCCATCTACTGGGTGGCCCACGCCAATACGAGCCGCCACGGCGCATCCGACTGGCCGGGCTTCTTCGACCATTTCGTCTCGGCCGAAGCGCGCGAGCGCACCATCGCCGGTCTTGCCCCCGGTGCCGACGGCCAGCAGCTCTGGCCCGAATTGGAGGTCGCCGACGACGACACGGTCCTCTTCAAGAACCGCTACAGCGCGCTGATCGCGGGCTCCTCGTCGCTGGAGACGATGGTGCGCGGCCGCAGCATCGACACGCTGCTCATCGGCGGCACCAAGACCGACGTCTGCTGCGAATCCACCGCGCGCGACGCCATGATGCTCGACTTCAAGACCGTCATGCTCGCCGACTGCTGCGCCGCCCTCTCCGACGAGGAGCACCGCAACGCGCTGGAAACCATCATCCAGCAGTTCGGCGACGTGATGACCGCGGACGAGGTCGTGGCGGCTCTCGGCTCCCGCTAACCCCCTTTACGCAGCGCCGCGCCTATTGCCCGGCTTCCGGTTCCTTGCCGGCGCTGAAGAACCCGTTGAAGAGCTGCTCGGGCGTCGTGGCGGTCGCGTCGCGATGGCCGCGCAGCACGCCGCCCACCTCCTCTCCGGCGGGCCCATAGAACTCGCCGAGCATGGTTCCCGTGAATCCTCCAACACTGTCTTCGGCAGGTGTGCCGCCGCTGTCGCGACCTTCCCAATTGGCGGTAAAACGGCCATCCATGATGTGGCCTGCGATGTCGATCACGTTCGTATCGGCGAGAGGCTGCCTGCCCAAGTCGGTCGCGTCTCGGTCTAACCGGGTAAAGTCGGTAACTTGTCCGCCAATCTCGCCGCTATCCAAGTCCGCACTGAGAAATAAGTTTCCTTCCAGGAGCTCGCTACCGGTGCGGCGGTTGGGGTCTCCCGTATTCCAAATGTTACCCAGGATGTTGCCTTCATAGCTGGCGCTGCCCAGCGCCGACAGAGGCTTGGACGGAGTCCTCACACCGTAGGTTCCGAAAAACTCGTAAACTACTCCGTCATAAGGACTAACGCCTGGTCTCTGCTCGAACGTGTACCACCGGGCGGTGGCCATGTAATCCCTCGGTGCGGGAGCATCGGCGGTGCCCAAATCGGTGTAGAGTTGCACGGCATACGAATGGCCCTCATGGGTCGTCTCGCCGAAAATGCTGTCGAATGCCGTGATCTCTCTCGCCTCGAAATCAATACTGGTTCGCTCGCCGTTCAGCACATAACTGACCACGATCCTTCCCGTGCTGGTTCTCACGATCGACTCGATATAGGCGCTGTCGTCTTCCGGCGACGACACGCCTCTCGCATCCGCCGCGTAGTTTCGTCTGACGTGAACGGAGAGCGGCGAGAACGCCAGGCCCTCTAGATCTGCCAGCGTGTCCAGGCCGCCTTCCGCATACCAGGACCCCAACGGACTGGCGACGAATCCGCCGACGATGATGGAATCGTCCTGGGGCGCGGGATCGCTGCAGGCCGAGAGCACGCCCCCCAGCAAGGCAGCGGCGGTAATCGTGGTCATCACTCGACTGAATGAGGCGGCCATGGCGCTCTCCCTGTCTGAGCTACCCGGACGTTATGAAAACTGTGAAGAAATTGTTATAGAAACATTAGAAAAAAGAACAGATTGTTACCTTTCTTCAATCCCCATATGAGCCCATCCGCGTCGCGGACGCCATCCAGCGCCAACAACAAACAAGCGACCCGAGCGTATCGTCAAGCCGCGTTCCTATACCGATTCGGCGGACCGCGCCATTGCTGCTAACATGCGGCCCGCGCTGGCGGAATCGCGTGCCGACCGGCGTAACGCACGAGCCGGAGCGGAGACTGCGGGTGGCGTTGACCACGTTGAAGGAGATGGCGGGGACGCGGCGGGCCAAGTTCGGCACGCTGGTCATCGAGCTGGCCTCGCCCGGTATCGGCTACATCCTCAAGGCCGCCGACGCCCAGTTCGTCTTCCTCGACATGGAGCATTCCGGCTTCGGCTTCGACACGGTGAAGCAGGTCCTGCGCTACATGGAGGCTGCGGAGCTGCCGACGGTCGTGCGCCCGCCGTCGCGCCACTATCACCACATCGCCCGCGCGCTCGACATGGGCGCCGAGGCCATCCTGCTCCCGATGGTGAGCTCGGGTGAAGAGGCTGCGCGCATCGTGGCGCACGCGAAGTACCCGCCGCACGGCCATCGCGGGGTGGCGCTCGGCGTCGCCCACGATCGCTACGCACCCGGAGCCCCGGTGACCAAGCTGCGCGCTGCCAACCGCCGGGTTGCCGTGTTCCTGATCGTCGAGACCCGGCAGGGCGTTGAAAACGTGGAAGCAATCGCCGCCACGGACGGGGTCGACGGCATCTGGATAGGCCACTTCGACCTCAGCACGTCCCTCGGCGTTCCCGGCCAGCTCGACCACCCCGATGTCATTGCGGCGGAAGAGCGGGTCGCGCGCGCCTGCGTCAAGAACAAGAAGTCCTTCGGCTGCCTCGTCATGAATGTCGAGAGCGGCGTCGCCGCCTACCACAAGGGCTACGACATGATCTGCTACTCCGGCGACGTCTGGCTGATGCGGGAGACGCTGCGCCGCGGCATCGACGATCTGAAGGCCGCGCTCGCCGGCCGGCGGAGGGGATAGGCGGATGCCGAGCGCCGCGCTCCGCGCAATGATGGGCACCAAGCGGCCCAAGTTCGGCACGTTCGTGATCGAGTTCGACAGCCCCGGCATGGGCCAGATCCTCAAGGCCGCCGGCTGCGAGTACGCGCTCCTCGACCTGGAACACTCCGGCTTCGGCTACGACCAGCTCAAGCGAATGCTGCGCTACTACCAGGCGGCCGACCTGCCGGTGATCGTCTCCACCGTCGGCGGTGACTACGACATGGTGGCCCGAGCGCTCGACATGGGAGCGGACGGCATCCAGCCGGCCAAGGTCGGCAGCGCCGCCGAGGCGCGCGCCATCATCGATCACGTCCGCTACGCGCCCAAGGGCGCGCGGGGGGTGGCCGTCGGCATCGCCCACGACCGCTACCGCCAGCGCCCGGCGGCGCCCGCGCTCCGCGCCGCCAACCGGGACGTGGTCTTCTTCCCAAAGGTCGAAACGCCCGAAGCAATCGACGACATCGAAGCCATCGCCGCGCTCAAGGGAGTCGACGGCATCTGGATCGGCCATTTCGACCTGTCGGTCGCCATGGGCATCCCGGCGAAGTTCGACCACCCGAGATTCCAGGCTGCGATGCAGCGCGTCGCCGCAGCCTGCGCGCAACATGGTAAGTCGCTCGGCCGCATCTACGACGATACCGGGACTGGCCTGGCGCTGCATGATCTGGGCTTCGATTTCCTATGCTATTCTGGCGACAGTTGGCTCGTGCAGCGCGGCGTCGCGGAGGGCATTGCCGCGCTGCGCAAGGCTTGCCGCGGTCCGCGCACAGGCGTCGCTGGCCAGCGTTAGTTTGGAGGAGAGCGCGGCGGCGCCGCGCTGAACAAGGGGAGGCCATCAATGGCAACCATGTCCGTACGGTCCGCAATCGGCGGGATCGCCGCGCTCGCACTACTCGGCGTGGGGTCAAGCGCTGCCTGGGCGGAGAGTGCTGCCGAGATCGCAGTGCGCGAGGCCCAAAAATATTCCGGCACCACCATCAACGTGTTCTGGGAAGCCGGATTGCAGGCGCTGGGTCCGCAGAACTTCTCCGGCCCGCTCTGGGAGGAGCTCACCGGGATCAAGGTGAACATCATCGAAGCCCAGCACGACGAGATGTTCCCCAAGATGATGCAGGAGCATCGGGGCGGCACCGGCGCCTATGACGTTCTGAACGTCGTGCCTGCCTGGATGGGCGACATGGTGCGTGCCGGCGCGGTCGAGCCCCTCGACGCGTACGTGGACAAGTACGGCTATCGGGCGGAGCTGGAGGACATCGGCGACGTCTACCGCGAGAACCAGATGCGGATCGGCGACACCATCTACGGCTTCCCGGATGATGGCGACGTGTTCATCCTCTATTACCGCAAGGATGTCTTCGAGGAGATGGGCCTCTCGGTGCCGACCACGTGGGACGAGTTCTACGAGGTCAGCAAGGCGATCACCGACGCCAAGGCGCCGGACATGTACGGCTCCGCCTTCATGCGCGCGCGCGGCCTCCTGCAGTACTTCTATCAGGAGCGGGCGCGGGTCGAGGGCTGCAAGTTCTTCGACGCCGAGACCATGAAGGCGACGATCAACGGCCCCGGCTGCGTCAAGGCACTCGCCGGCATGGTCAAGGACAACACGACCATGCCGCCCGGCATCGAGGTATGGGGCTTCGTCGAGACGCTGGCCGCCTTCAACGCAGGCCAGTCCGCCATGCTCCAGTCGTGGCCGCCGGTCGGCCGCTGGTCGGCGGGCTACGGCACCGACGACATCGCGATGCAGTGGGTGCCGCCGTCGGTGGTCGCAGGCAAGGTGGGCTATGCGCTGCCGCCGGGCGGCCATCCGCAGCTCGCTGCCGGGTTCGCCATGGCGGTCTCGTCCAGCAGCAAGAACAAGGACGCGGCCTACCTCTACATCCAGTGGATCAACAGCATCGACATCAGCCACCAGCGGGTGCAGCTGCCCTACGCACTGCGCGATCCCTTCCGCAAGTCGCACTTCTCGTCTCCGGAGTACCAGTCGCGCTGGCCGGACGCGAAGTACTATCTCGAAGCGGCTGAGAAGGGCGCGGTCTCGGGCCTGCTCGATCTCTCAATCATCAACACCTTCGCGTACATCGACGCGCTCGCGGCCGGGCTGCAGACGGTGATGTCCGGCGGCGATCCGCAGACCGAGCTGGACGGCGTCGCCGAGAAATGGGACGCGCTCACCGAGAAGGTGGGCGTCGATGCACAGCGCGAGGCCTACATGGAGTGGGCCTCCAAGCCTGCGGCTTATCCGGGCGACTGATCCCGGTTTCTTGGGGAGGGACATCGTTCCCTCCCCGTTTGTTTTCCGGCGCCGTCGCGCCGCACGAAGGGAGGGCAACAATGGCAATGGGAACGATGCGGTCAATGATGGGCGGGCTCGCCGCGCTCGCTTTGCTTGGGGCTGGGACAAGCGCCGCCTGGGCCGAGAGCGCAGCGGAGATCGCCGTGCGCGAGGCCAAGCAGTACGCCGGCACCGAGATCAACGTGATCTGGGAAGCCGGGCTCCAGTCGCTCGGCCCGCAGAACTTCTCCGGCCCGATGTGGGAGGAGCTCACCGGGATCAAGGTCAACGTGATCGAGTCCCAGGTGAACGAGATGTTCCCGAAGATGCTGCAAGAGCATCGCGCGGGGACCGGCGCCTATGACGTGCTGAGCGTGGTGCCCGCCTGGATGGGCGACATGGTGCGCGCCGGCGCGGTTGAGCCCCTCGACGAATACGTCGACAAGTACGGCTATCGCGAGGAGCTCGAGGACATCGGCGACGTCTATCGCGAGAACCAGATGCGGATCGGCGACACCATCTACGGCTTCCCGGATGATGGCGACGTGCTGATTCTCTATTACCGCAAGGACATCTTCGAGGAGATGGGCCTCTCGGTGCCGACCACGTGGGACGAGTTCTACGAGGTCAGCAAGGCGATCACCGACGCCAAGGCGCCCGAGGTGTACGGCGCCGGCTTCATGCGGGTACGCGGCCTCCTGCACTACTTCTATCAGGAGCGGGCGCGCAACGAGGGCTGCAAGTTCTTCGACTCCGAGACCATGAAGGCGACGATCAACGGTCCCGGCTGCGTCACGGCACTCGCCGGCATGGTCAAGGACAACACCACCATGCCGCCCGGTGTCGAGCAGTGGGGCGCGATCGAGTCGCTCGCTGCCTTCAACGCAGGCCAGATTGCCATGACCCAGTGGTGGCCGCCGGTCGGCCGCTGGTCGGCGGGCTACGGCACCGACGACATCGCCATGCAGTGGGTGCCGCCGTCGGTGGTTGCGGGCAATGTGGGCTATGCGCTGCCGCCGGGCGGCCATCCGCAGCTTGCCGCCGGGTTCTCGATGGCAGTCTCGTCCGACAGCAAGAACAAGGACGCGGCCTACCTCTACATCCAGTGGATCAACAGCATCGACATCAGCGGCCAGCGGGTGCAGCTGCCCTATACGCTGCGCGATCCCTTCCGCAAGTCGCACTTCTCGTCGCCGGAGTATCAGTCGCTCTGGCCGGATGCGAAGGAGTACCTCGACGCGCTACAGGCAGGCGCGGTCTCGGGTCTGCTCGATCTCTCGATCATCAACACGTTCGCGTACGAGGATTCGCTGGCGATCGGGCTTCAGGCTGTGATGGGCGGTGCCGACCCGCAGGAGGAGCTCGACGGCGTAGCCGCTGCCTGGGACGAGCTCACCGAGAAGGTGGGCGTCGACAACCAGCGCGAGGCCTACATGCAGTGGTCCTCGAAGCCGGCGGCCTATCCGTTCGACTGATCCGGTACTCCGAGGGGGCGCGGCCTGCGCCCCCTCCCCTTCTTTCTCCCTCTCGTCGGCGTCTCGGCGGACGACCGTATTGACGCACGCGCCGCGCGCGTGGAACGTCGGGGCGCTGTCTTCCGCCGAGTCGCAATCGCTCGGCCCGCCGCACGAGGGGAATCGGAATGAGAGCAATTCTGTCAGCCGTGGCCGGGAGCGCCTTCGTGGCCCTGGCCGCGTTGTCCGCCCCGAGCCAGGCCGAACAGGCCGGTCTCTACTTCGGCATCGATGTCGGACTGTTCGATTTCGATCTGCCCGGCAAGCTGTCGGAGTTCGAGGGGTGCAGCAATGGCAGCTGCGACGACATCGCGTCTCCGAGCTACAACGACACCAATTTTCGCGTCAGCGGCGTCATGGGCATGGGGCTCACCGAGATGCTTCGGGCCGAGGCCGAGGTGTTCTTCGACATCGACACGGCTTCGGGCAGCGAGCAACAGGAGCAGGCGATCAGCGCCTCGATCTCCGGCGACGTCCGCACCTACGGGGTGATGCTGAATTCCTGGGTCGACCTCGGTGCCGGCACCACGTGGGGTCTCTATGGCGGTGGCGGCGTCGGCATGCTGTTCGCCGACACCAGCCACCGAATTGTCGATAGAGCACAAAATGCTCTCCAGGGCAGTGGCGACAGCACGGACACGGAGTTCGCCTATCAGCTCGGCCTGGGCCTCCACTTCCAGGGCTGGCACGTGGGATACCGATACCTCAAGACCGGCGACCTCAACGACTACGGCGATATGACCCAGCACGTCCTGTTGCTGGGCCTCCGCATGTGGTGAGGCGCCGCGCCCCAAATTAACTCAACACCCATCGACGCGCCTGAGCGCCGCGGCTATTCTCCCGCCCGCTCGGATTGGGGTAGACGCGCCCATGCGCATCGTTCGACATTGGCAAAGCACGCCCGCAGACGCGCGGGGCGCGGTGGTCGCCATCGGCAATTTCGATGGCGTCCATCTGGGCCATCGCGCGGTCATCGAGGAAGGCCGGCGCATCGCGCGCGCCCTCGGTGCGCCGCTCGCCGTGCTCACCTTCGAGCCCCACCCGCGCCAGGTGCTCGCCGCCCCGGAGGAGCCCTTCAGGCTCACACCGTTCCGGGTCAAGGCCCGCCATCTCGACGCCCTCGGCGTCGAGTTTCTCTACGTCGCGCGCTTCGACCGCGCCTTCGCGGCGCGCGAGCCCGCGTCGTTCGTTGCGGACGTGGTGGCGGCCGGCATCGGCGCCCGTCACGTCGTGGTCGGCCACGACTTCGCCTTCGGCCGCGGTCGCGCCGGCACAGTGGAACTACTGACCGAGGTGGGCGGCTCGCTCGGGGTCGGCGTGACCAGCATCGAAGCCGCTGGCACGGGCACCACGATCCATTCGGCGAGCCGGGCACGAAGTCTGCTGTCGGACGGCGAGGTGTCGGCACTGCCCGAGGTGCTCGGCCGCTATTGGGAGATCGACGGCCACGTCATCGCGGGCGACCGCCGCGGCCGGACCATCGGCTTCCCCACCGCCAACCTGCGCTGCGCCGGCATCCTGCACCCGGCGCGCGGGGTCTACGCGCTCTGGGCCGAGCCCGACGGCGACGAACACTGGTACCCGGCGGTGGCCAATCTCGGCCGCCGGCCGACCTTCGACAAGACGGAGGACCTGCTGGAGGTGCACATCTTCGATTACGCCGCCGACATTTACGGCAGGCGACTGCGCGCCGCCTTCGCCGATCGGGTGCGGCCGGAGCGCCGCTTCGACGGCATCGAGGCGCTCAAGGCGCAGATCGCCGACGACTGCGACACCACCCGCGCCATCCTCGCCCGCCTGCCCGCGCCGGACGCCGACGAGTCCGCTGCCCTGCCCCGCCGCCAGGCCCGCTCATGACCACCGACTACCGCGATACCGTCCTCATGCCGCGCACCGCCTTCCCCATGAAGGCGCGGCTGCCCGAGCGCGAGCCGGCGATGGCCGCGCGCTGGGAAGAGATCGGCCTCTACGATCGCTTGCGGGAGGACTCGGCCGGGCGTCCCAAGTTCGTGCTGCACGACGGACCGCCCTACGCCAACGGCCACCTCCACCTCGGCACGGCCCTGAACAAGATTCTCAAGGATGTCGTCGTCCGCTCCCAGCAGATGCTGGGCAAGGATTCGGTCTACGTGCCGGGCTGGGACTGCCACGGCCTGCCCATCGAGTGGCAGGTGGAGCAGGCCTACCGCAAGGAGGGGCGTGACAAGGATTCCGTGCCGGTCAGCGAGTTCCGCGCCGACTGCCGCGCCTTCGCCGAACACTGGATCGACGTGCAGCGCAACGAGTTCAAGCGGCTCGGCGTGATCGGCGACTGGAACGATCCCTACACCACCATGAATTACGCGGCCGAGGCGCAAATCGTGCGCGAGCTCGGGCGCTTCCTCATCGACGGCAGCCTCTACCTGGGCGCCCGGCCGGTGATGTGGTCGCCGGTCGAGAAGACTGCGCTCGCCGAGGCCGAGATCGAGTACCACGACCACAAGTCCGTGGTCATCACCGTCGCCTTCCCGGTGATCGAGAGCCCGCTCGAAGCCCTCGATGGCGCCGCCATCGTCATCTGGACGACGACGCCCTGGACCATCCCCGGCAACCGCTGCATCGCCTACGGCGAGGCCGTGCGCTACGTGGTGCTCGAAGTAACGGAGGTGGCGGACGGCGCCGCGGCAACGCCCGGCACCCGCATCGCCGCCGCCGAGGCGTTGGCGCCCGCCCTCTGCGCGGAGAGCGGAATCACCGGCCACCGGGTGATCGCCTCCGACCTTCCCGGCACCGCCTTCGCCGGCACCGTCTGCGCCCACCCCCTGCGCGGCAGGGGCTACGACTTCCCGGTGCCGCTGATCCCGGCCGACCACGTCACCACCGAGCAGGGCACCGGCTTCGTCCACATCGCGCCGGGCCACGGCGCCGAGGACTTCGAGGCAGTCGCGCTCTACAACGCGAGCTTGGCCGCTGGTGGCGGCGATCGCAAACCGATCGAGACCCCCGCCACGGTCGACGACGACGGCTGCTTCTACGATCACGTGCCGGGCTTCGCCGGCAAGCACGTCTACAAGGTGAACGGCGAGATCGCCGACGCGCTGGCCGACTCCGGCCAGCTGCTCGCGCGCGGCGAGCTGGTGCACTCCTACCCCCACTCCTGGCGCTCCAAGGCGCCGCTGATCTTCCGCAACACGAGCCAGTGGTTCATCAGCATGGAGACGACCGGCCTCCGCACCACCGCGCTCGACGCCATCGACAATGTGCGCTGGGTGCCGCCGACGGGCCGCGCCCGCATCCGTTCGATGATCGAGACCCGGCCCGACTGGGTGCTCTCGCGCCAGCGGGTCTGGGGCGTGCCGATCACGGTCTTCGTCTCGCGCGAGGACGGCGCGCCGCTGCGAGACCCGCAAGTGGTCGAACGCATCGCCGCCGTGGTCGAGCAGGAAGGCGCCGACGCCTGGTTCACCAGCGACAAGGCGCGCTTCCTCGCGCCGGAGCACGACCCCGACGCCTACGACAAGGTCACGGACATCCTCGATGTCTGGTTCGAGAGCGGCACCACCCACAGCTTCGTCCTGGAGCAGCGGCCGGAGCTGATGTGGCCCGCCTCGCTCTACCTCGAAGGCTCAGACCAGCACCGGGGCTGGTTCCACAGCTCGCTGCTCGAATCCTGCGGCACCCGCGGCCGCGCGCCCTATGATGCCGTGCTCACTCACGGCTTCGTGGTCGACGGCGAGGGGCGCAAGATGTCGAAGTCGCTGGGCAACGTCATCGCGCCGCAGCAGGTGAACGAGCGCTACGGCGCCGACATCCTCCGTCTCTGGGTGGTGAGCACGGACTACGCCGAAGATCTCAGGATCAGCGACGAAATCCTGCGCCACCAGGTCGATTCGTACCGGCGGCTGCGCAACACGCTGCGCTACCTCCTGGGCAACCTCGCCGATTTCCACGCCGGCGAGCGCCTGCCGGAATCCGAGCTGCCCGCGCTGGAGCGCTGGGTGCTGCACCGGCTGCATGGCCTCGACCGCGACGTCCGGCGCTGGTGCGAGGACTTCGCCTTCCACGAGATGTTCGTGGCGCTGCATCACTTCTGCACGGTCGATCTCTCGGCCTTCTATTTCGATGTCCGTAAGGATTCGCTCTATTGCGACCCGGCGCACTCGGCGCGTCGGCGCGCCGTGCGCACCGTGCTCGATCGCCTGTTCGACTGCCTGACCGCCTGGCTCGCGCCCTTCATCTGCTTCACGGCCGAGGAAGCCTGGCTTGCCCGCTACCCGGACGACACCAGCGTGCACCTGCGCGTCTTCCCGGCGCTGTCGGCCGACTGGCAGGACGACGCGCTGGCCGAGCGGATCGAGCGCATGCGCGCGGTGCGTCGCGTCGTCACCAAGGCGCTGGAAGAGGCCCGCGCCGCCAAGATCATCGGCTCCTCGCTGGAGGCGGCGCCCGCGGTGTTCGTGCACGAGCGCTACCGCGACGCTCTCGCATTCGAGGACGACGACTGCGCGACGCTCTTCATCACCTCCGGGGCGTCCATCGCGCCGTGGAGCGAGGCGCCCGACGGGAACAGCCTCGTCACGCTGCCCGAGGTGCCCGAAGTCGGCGTGCTCTTCGCGCCGGCCGAGCACGAGAAGTGCGCGCGCTGCTGGCGGCTCCTGCCGGAAGTCGGTCGCGACGAGCGCTATCCGGACATTTGCGGCCGCTGCGTGAGCGCCGTCGAGGCTGCCCGTCCGGCAGCCGCCTAGCCCGGCTTGGGAACGGCGGCCGTGCTCCGCCTCGGACTCGCAGTCGCGGCCGCCGCCATCGCCGCCGATCAGATCACCAAGTGGGCCGCGCGCGATGCGCTGTGGGATCCGCTCCGGCGCATCGAGGTGACCTCCTTCTTCAATCTCGTTCCCGCCGAGAACAAGGGCATCAGCTTCGGCCTGTTCCAGAGCGAGGGCGCCGGCATGCTGCTGATCGTCGGCCTAGCCCTCGCGATTTCGGTCGGGCTCGGTGTCTGGCTGCACCGCAGCCGCTCCCGTTGGCAGGGCTGCGCGCTCGGTCTCGTGATCGGGGGCGCCATCGGCAACGTGGTCGATCGCCTCCGCCTCGGCTGGGTCATCGACTTCCTTGATTTCCACGGTAGCGGTTATCACTGGCCGGCCTTCAACCTCGCCGATTCCGCGATCAGCGTGGGCGTCGTCATGCTGATCGTCCACGGTTTCTTGATGAAGCCGCGGAAAGCGCCTAGAAGTGAGTCATGAGGCAAGGGGCACGCCAAACGATCCGGCATTGGGGCGTCGGCCGCGGCATTGCGGCGGGCCTTGGCGCTCTGGCGCTTGCGGCGTCGCTCTCCGCCTGCGACGGCCTCGGCAACGCCTTCGGCCTGGGCAAGAATGCGCCGGACGAGTTCGCGGTCGTGCGCAGCGCACCGCTCACGCTGCCCCCCGACCTCACGTTGCGTCCGCCCCGGCCCGGCGCGCCCAACGCCAACGAGGCCTCGGTGCGCGAGCAGGCCGAGAGTGTCCTGTTGCAGGAGTCCGGCGCCGGTTCTGCCGAGAGCCCGACCGCGACCAGCGGCGAGACCGCCTTCATCGAGCGAGCCGGCGCGGCCGACGTGGACCCGAACATCCGGCGGATCGTCGACCGCGAGTTCTCGGGCTATGCCTCCGAGGACGAGAGCTTCGTCGAATCCCTCATGTTCTGGCGGGAAGAGCAGCCGCCGGGCGAGGTGGTCGACGCGGAGGCCGAGGCCGAGCGGCTGCGCGAGACCATCGAAGCGGGCGAGCCCGTGACGGCGGGCGAGACGCCGACGATCAAGCGGCGCGAGAAGGCGCTTCTCGAAGACCTCTTCTAAATGATCCGGCAAGGCTGCGAGGGCTCGCCGTCCGCCGTCGCGCCGGCCGTGCATCAGGACATCACGACCTGTCTCGCCGAGGCCGTCGGGCCCGGTGGGATCGCGCGGGACGCGCTCGATAAGCTACTGCCCGAGGCTGGGCGCGCGCTTGCTGACTTGCGTCGCGCACGCGCGGCCGGGACGCAGCCCTTCCTCACGTACGCTGATGCGCGCGATGACCTCGCCGCGCTGGTGGCGTTGGCCGACGAGTGGCGCCGGCGCTTTCGCCGCCTCGTCGTGCTGGGCACCGGCGGTGCCAACCTGGGCGGCCAAGCCCTCGCCGCGACCGGGCCGGAGAGCGACCGGCTGCTGTTCCTGGATAACGGCGACGGCGACCGCCTCGACCGCGTGCTGGGCGGGCCGGATCTCGACAGCACCGGCTTCCTGGTCATTTCGAAATCGGGCGCCACCGCCGAGACCCTCGCCCAGGCGCTCCTCGTGCTGGGCGGTACGGAGCCCGTCAACGTGGCCGCCGTCATCACCCAGCCCGGCGCGAGCTCCTTGCGCCGCCTCGCTTCGCGGTTCGGGCTCACGGTCCTCGATCACGACCCGGTGCTCGGCGGCCGGTTCTCGGCACTTTCCCTGGTCGGCTTGCTCCCCGCGATGTTCGCCGGGGTGGACGGCGCGGCCGCCCGGAACGGCGCGCAAGCGGTGCTTACGGCGGCCCTGGAGGCGCCTGCGCCCAAAGACTCGGCCCCAACGATGGGCGCCGCGCTCGCGGTCTGCGCCATGCAAGCCTGGCCCGCGGCCAGCATGGTGCTGATGCCCTATGGCCCAAACCTCTACCACTTGGGGCTGTGGTACCGGCAGCTCTGGGCCGAGTCCCTCGGCAAGGAAGGGCTGGGCTCGACCCCAATCCTGGCTCCCGGCCCGGTGGACCAACACAGCCAGCTGCAACTCTTCCTGGACGGCCCCGGCGGCAACCTCTTCACCATCCTCGAAGCGCCGGAGACGGCACCCCGCAGGGTGGACGCCGCCTTGGCCGACGCGATCGGGGCCGGCTACCTGGGCGGGCACCGCCTCGGCGATTTGGTCGCGGCCCAGGCGCGGGCCACGGCCACAATGTTGACCGACGCCGGCCGCCCGGTGCGCCGTCTCAGCGTCCCGGCAGCCGACGAACGCGCCGTCGGTGCCCTGATGATGCACTTCATGCTAGAGACCGTGGTGGCCGCGCACCTCCTCGGCGTCGATCCCTTCGACCAGCCAGCGGTGGAGCGAGGCAAGGAGCTGGCGCGCCACGACTTGGAGGCCAAGCCTTGACGATCCGTCTCCTGCCCGAAGGCGTGATCAACCGCATCGCGGCCGGCGAGGTCATCGAGCGGCCGGCGTCCGTGGTCAAGGAGCTGGTCGAGAACGCGATCGACGCGGGCGCACGCTCCATCGAGGTGACATTGGAGGAGAGCGGCCGCCGACTGATCCGGGTCGCTGACGATGGCCGCGGCATGAGTCGCGACGAGCTGCCGCTGGCACTTGCCCGCCACGCCACCTCCAAGCTCGCCGAGGACGGCGATCTCTGGTCCATCGCGACCCTCGGCTTCCGCGGCGAGGCGCTGCCCTCCATCGCTGCGGTCAGCCGGCTCACGCTCGCGAGCCGCGCTGCCGGCTCGGACAACGCCTGGTCCATCGAAGCCGCCGGCGGCGAGCCGGGTGCCCCTGCGCCCGCCGCCCGCCCGCAGGGGACCACGGTGACGGTGGCGGACCTCTTCTATGCCACACCGGCACGGCTCAAGTTCCTCAAGGCGCCGCGCACGGAGGCGGGCCACGCGGCGGACGTCGTCAACCGCCTCGCCATGTGCCATCCAGCCATCGGCTTCACCCTGATCGACGGCAGCCGCACGCTGCTGCGAGACGGGCCCCACGAAGATGCGCCGGCCGGGCGCCTCGCGCGCCTCGCGCTGGTCATGGGCCGCGACTTCGCCCAGAACGCGCTCCCCATCGACGCCGAGCGTGAAGGTGTGCGCCTCACCGGCTACGCGGCGCTGCCCACCCTCAACCGTGCCAGCGCGCAGCATCAGTATCTCTTCGTCAACGGCCGGCCGGTGCGCGACCGCCCGCTGCACGGCGCCGTGCGCGCGGCCTACGCCGACCTGCTGCACCGCGGGCGCCATCCTATGGCGGCGCTTTTCGTCGATCTCCCGCCCGACATGGTGGACGTCAACGTCCACCCGACGAAGGCCGAAGTCCGCTTCCGCGATGCGGCGCTGGTGCGCGGCCTCATCGTCGGAGCGCTCAAGCGGGCGCTCGCCGCCGCCGGCCACCACGCCGCAACCACGGTCGCCGACGATACTCTCGCCGCCATGAGGCCCCAGGGTGGCGCCGGCCCGGCACGAGCGCCTGCCGGCCGCGGCTACGACCCGCCGCCGCCAGCTAGAGCACCGCTGCTCGCCGAGGCCCATACCCGCTATCAGGCGCCGCTGGATGCGCCCTCCGCCCGGATCGAGAGCCCGCCGCCGGCCGACGAGGCCATCCCGCCGGCAGTCGAGGCCGAGGACGGCCCACCCGCCGCCTATCCCCTGGGCGTCGCCCGCGGGCAGGTGCACGGCACCTACGTCGTGGCGCAGACCGGGGACGGCATCGTCATCGTCGATCAGCATGCCGCCCACGAGCGCATCGTCTACGAGCGCATGAAGGCCGCGCTCGCCGATACCGGCATCCAG
Source organism: Alphaproteobacteria bacterium (assembly GCA_022826345.1). The sequence goes on along the minus strand of JAJDVB010000221.1, from coordinate 5,127 downwards.
CGCCAGATCCTGCTGATCCCGGAAGTGATCGAGCTCGACGAGACGGCGGTGGGCAGGCTGGAGGCGCGGGCAAGCGAGTTCGCCGATCTCGGCCTGGTGCTGGAGCGCTTCGGGCCGGGCGCCGTGGTGGTGCGCGAGGTGCCGGCGCTTATCGGCAACGGCGACACGCAGGGCCTGGTGCGCGACCTCGCCGACGAGCTCGCCGATTGGGACGAGGCGACGACGCTGCGCCAGCGCCTCGGCGACGTGTGCAGCACCCTCGCCTGCCACGGCAGCGTCCGCGCCGGCCGCCGGCTCAACGCCGACGAGATGAACGCTCTCCTGCGCCAGATGGAGGCGACCCCACACGCGGGCCAGTGCAACCACGGCCGGCCCACCTACGTGGAACTCAAGCTCGCCGATATCGAGCGCCTCTTCGGCCGCCGTTAGAGGGACGCTGGACAACACGAATATCGGCGGCCTGAGCGCCGTGTACGACTGAACGAACGGGATCAAGGGAGCACCCCATGGAACGGGAAGCGCGCTATCCGGATTACATCGGCATCTCGGACGTGAGCACGAAGTCCTTCGAGCAGATGCGCGTGGAGGGCTACTTCGACGGCCAGCCTTCCATCATGTTCGACGAGCCCGAGGGCTTCGATATCGGCGACCCGCCCGACCTTCAGGGGAAATCACGCGGCTGGACCCCGGTCCACGCTCAGCTCTGCGCTCTCGCTTCCTGCACCTCGATCACCATCACCGTGGTGGCCCGCGACCAGGGCTTCAAATACCAGGACCTGAGGACGGATATCCGCTCTCTCATCGATATCCGCGGCTTCTTCTTCGATCTTCATCTGCAGCCCAAGTACGAGCAGATCAATTTCGATCTCCACGTGAAGACCCGCGAGAAGACGGAGCGGGTGAAGGAACTCGCCAGGGAGACCGACCGCCGCTGCCCCCAGATCGGCCTGTTCAGAATGGCCGGCGTGCCGATGGTGATGAGCTGGTACCGGGAGGGGTCGAAGAGACCCCTGTTCGTCGACCGATTTCATATCGGCCGGGGCAGGACGCCCGAGGAAAAACTGATCGCCCAGCACAAGAAATCCGAAGGAAAGTAAGCGGCAGGTCGGCCTTACTTTGCCAATGGCCCAGCCTCAATCGCCAAAGTAGGCCGCCGCGATGTCGGCGGATTCGCGCAGCTCTTCCGGCGTCCGCTTCTCGCCCATGTGGCCGGTCTCCAGCAGGTAGACCTCCTGCGCGAGGCTCATGGCGAAGTTCGCGTTCTGCTCGGTAATCACGATGGTCAGCCCGAGCCGCTCGTTGAGGTCCTTGAGCACGGCGGCGATCTCAAGGCACACCTTGGGTGCCAAGCCCAGTGTCGGCTCGTCGACCATCAGGAGCTTGGGGCTCGACATCAGCGCCCGGCCGAGGGAGGCCATCTGGCGCTCGCCACCCGACTGGGTCGCGGTCTCCTGCTTCTGGCGCTCCTCCAGGCGCGGGAAGAGGTCGAAGACGGTTCTGAGATTCTCGTCGATCGCGTCGCGCTTGCGGTAGGCGCCGACCAGCAGGTTCTCCTTCACCCCCATGAAGGGGAAGAGGTTGCCGCGCTCCGGCGCGTAGCCGATGCCGAGGCGGACGATCCGCGCCGGCGCCATGCGGCTGATGTCGCGGCCCTCGAACTCGATCCGGCCGCGCCGCCGGGTGAGCCCGATGATCGAATCGAGCAGCGTCGACTTGCCGGCGCCGTTTGGGCCCACGACGGCGACGATCTGCCCGGCTTCCACCTCGAGCGAGACGCCGTGCAGCGCCTGCGCGCGGCCGTAGAAGACGTCGAGTTCGCCGATGCTCAGCAGCGCCACGGCCGTCTCCCCTCCCCGCTCCTATTGCCCCAAATAGGCGTCGCGCACCGCCTCGTCGCGCACCACGTCGTCGAAGGTGCCCTCCGCGATGATCTCGCCGAAGGACATCACGATGACCCGGTCCACCAGCGGCGCGAGCGCGCGGAGGTCGTGACTCACGATGATGTAGGTGAGTCCGTCTCTCTGCTTCTTCTCCACCAGCAGCTCGGAGATTTGGGCGATCTCGCGCAGCGTCAGGCCGGCGAAGACCTCGTCCAGCAGCAGCAGCGTGGGCGAGACGGCAACGTTGCGAGCCATCTCCAGCCGGCGCAGGTCGCCCATGGCGAGCTCGCTCGGCAGCATGTCGATCTGCTCATCCGAGAAGCCGACGCTGCGGCCGATGTCCGCCTCCGCCGCGTGGTCCGCTCCCTCGCTGACCAGCTTCCAGATGTCGTCCGGCGCCATGCCGACGCGGATGTTGGCGCCCACGGACATCTCGGCGAAGGGCTGGGGTACCTGATAGGTGCGCGCGATGCCGCGCTTCACCCGCTCGTAGGTCGGCACGCGGGTGATGTTCTCGCCCTTGAACCAGATCTCGCCGCTGGTGGGCCTGAGCTCCGCCATGATCATGTTGAAGACGGTGGTCTTGCCGGCGCCGTTGGGACCGATCAGGCCGAGCGTCTCGCCTTCCGCCACCTGGAAGGAGATTCCTTGCACGGCGCGAATGCCGCCGAAGGTCATGTGGAGGTCGCGCACCTCCAGCAGCGGGCTTGTCGCCGCCGTCATCGGCGCCACTCCTGCACCTTGCGGCCGGCGTCGGCGATGATGCTGTAGATGCCCTCGGGCCGGACCACGTAGAGCACCAGCGCGATCGCGCCGTAGAGCAGATAGCGTTCCATGCCGGGCATCACCGGCCTGAGATATTCGAGCAGGACGGTCAGGAAGTAGGCGCCCATGATCGGGCCGATGATGGTCTCCGCCCCGCCCAGCAGCGCCGCCACCAGGATGGTAAACAGGAAGTTGATCTCGAACATGCCGCGCGGCGCGATCGAGCCGATGTAGTGTACATAGAAGGCGCCGCCGATGCCGGAGACCGCCGCGCTCACCGTAAAGGCGAAGAGCTTGAGCTTGGTGGTGTTGTGGCCGGTGCTGCGAACCGCCTCCTCGTTCATCCTGATGGCGCTCAGCGCGATACCGAGCCGCGTGCGGATGAGCAGCCAGAGCACCACGCCGACCACGAACATGATGCCGAAGCTCAGGTAGTAGTTGTTGACGGCGCCGGTGACGATGGACTCGAGGCCCGACATGCCCCGCGTGCCGCCGGTGATCTTGGGCGCCACCACCTTGGTGAGCTGGTAGAGGATTTCCATGAAGGCGAGCGTCACCAGCGCGAAATAGGTGCCGCGGATGCGCAGCGCCGGCAGGAAGAAGAGCGTGCCGCCCACCATGGTCGCCACGATCGCCGCCGGAATGCTGTAGTAGATCGGCACGTCGAAGCGGAAGCTGAGGATCGCCGTCGTATAGCCGGCGATGCCGATCAGGAAGGGGTGGCCAAAGCTGATGTAGCCGGTCCTTCCTGAGAGGAAATCCCAGCTCATGGCGAACATCGCCAGGAAATGGGCGAAGATCAGGATGCGCAGCGTGCCGGTGCCGACCACAAATGGCAGCAGGCACATGAGCACGCCGAAGGCGAGCCACCAGCCGAGATAGCGCAGCGTCTCGCGGTCGATCGCCACGGCTCAGAGCTCCGCCCTGCCGAACAGGCCCTTGGGCCGGATCAACAGGACCAGAATGATGAGCAGCATGGTGGAGACGCCGCGCAGCTCGGCCGCGATCATCGTGGTCGTGATGGTTTCCACGAAGCCGATGATGTGGGCCGCGATCAGGCCGCCCACGATGCTGCCGATGCCGCCGACGATCACCACGGCAACCGAGATGATGAGCGGGAACACCCACATGTGGGAGTCGAGCTGGGTGAAGGTCGCGAAGAAGACCCCGGCGATGGCGCCGAAGGCGCCGGAGAGCGCCCAGGTCACCATGCTGATGAAGCTCGGCTCGATGCCCGAGATCACTGCGCCCTTGCGGTCCATGGAGACTGCGCGGATCGCACGGCCGAGGTGGGTGTAGCGCACGAAGGCCATGAGGCCGCCGAGCACGACCCAGCTCACGCCCGTGGCCAGCAGGATGTTCATGGTGACCGAGATGCCCTCGAACCGGAGCACGCCCCTGATCACCGGCCACATGGTCTTGGGCGCGGCGCCGAAGATCACCACGATCAGCGCCTGCATGACGACGGCGAGGATCAGCGTCGATATCTCGACCGCGATCGGGTTGTCTTCCAGCCGGCGGACCAGGAGCAAGTAGGTGAGCAGGCCGAAGGTCACGCCCGCCAGTATCGCCAGGATGAAGCTCGCGAAGACCGGCAGCCCCGCCCCCTGGAGGGCCGCGTAGTAGATGTAGCCGCCGAGCATGATGTAGACGCCGTAGGCGAGGTTCAGCACCCGGCCCACGCTGAAGATCATGGTGAAACCGACGGCGATCAGCGCATAGAGGCCGCTGAGGACAAACCCCTGGATCAGGATCTGGAGCGCCATCCGGGTCGGCTCACCCGCCGTCGAATCGACAGTCGCGTAGCGGCCGAAGCAGCGCGATCACGCTTTGCTCCGGCCGGCTACAGACAGGCTACAGACAAATTAGACCGGGCGCGACCCGTGAGGCCGCGCCCGGAAATAACAACGTCGCCTACTTCAGCCAGTCCGGCACCTCGAACTCGCCGTTGGCGTATTTCGGCGGATAAACCACCTTGGTCGTGCCATCCGAGTACCACTGGATGACGACCATCGACGGCGCCCCTTCGTCATAGGGCGGATTGATGTCGAACTTGATGTTGTGGGTATACTCCCGCTGGGTCCGGGGCTCGATCTCGCCCGGCTTCCAGAAGGCGTAACGGAGCCAGATCTCGCCGTCCTTCTCGATGACGATGTCGTCGTTCTCCATCTCACGGACCCAGTCGTCGAGCGGCGCGAAGCCGCCGGCGCGCTCGGCCGCGGCGAAGGCGTTGAGCATCCCGTAGTAGGCGTTGAAGCCGTTGAAGTGCGGGAAGACCGGCCGCGAATCGCCGTACTTGGCGGCGTACCTGTCGAGGAAGTCCTGCGTACGCGGGTCGATTTCCGAGCCGATCGAGGGCACCGGGCTCAGCGTCGAGATGCCGCCGCCGAGGCCGCCGGTGTCGTCCCAGAACTCCCGGGCGAAGGCCGAGACGTTGATCCCGGTCATCGGCACCGGCACCTCGAGCTTCACGTACTGCGAG